>CBFGRJ010000005.1:0-57277 GCA_965651135.1 uncultured Myxococcales bacterium | reverse complement strand
CCAAGCGTGTCGTGTGCCAGACCTGCGGTTCACAACACAACTACCGGGCGCCCAAGTCCCTGGACTCCGGTGTGCACGTTCGCCGCGCGAAGGGCGCGGCGTCCAAAGCCCCAGCAGCCAGATCGCCTTCGACCCGAGGGCGCGCCGAGGCCGAACGTCAGCAGGAATGGGAGCGTCGTATTGCGGGCAATACGCTGGGTGCCTTCACGCGCTACGCCATCGACAAAGTCTTCCAGACGGATCAGCTCGTCACTCATCGCAAGTTCGGCGAAGGTTACGTCGTCGAAGTGCTCGACGCCCAGAAGGTCACGATCATGTTCAGGGATGGGCCCCGCACACTCGCCCAAGGGCAGGCCCAAACCTAGCCCGAAACTCTCGCCGAGCTCGCAGTGTACGGCGTTCGAGCGGCAACGGTTTGGCTCCTGATTTGTTGCGCGCTCGCAACCCGGAGCGCACATGCCGATGTGGAGCTCGCTCCTGCCGCGGATGGCTACGTAGGGGCTTTTCTGGTGCTCGGGCCTTTGGCTGGCTCCACCCGCTTGGAGGACGCGCTCGGCAACATCGATGCCGCATTCGGACGCCCCGGCGGCGCGGGCCTGCCGGGAACCTGGCGCCTTTTGTACGATGGCCATGGGGCGCTCGATCTCCAGCGTGAGCTTGCAAGTCAACGCCCCGGAAACCGTGCGCTGGTTTCCGGAGTCTTGTCACTGACCGAACCGCTCGATGGCTGGCTGCTGGTCTCCGTAGATGGCGCGCTGACCGTGAGCATCGATGGGACGATCGTGTGGTCGCAAACGGGTCAACGACTACGCGGTGGCTCCTGGGACACCATTTCCGTCCAGCTCGACGCTGGACAGCACGCGGTGACCTTGGGGCTCGAGCATCCTGGCGCGCATTGGGCGCTCGAAACGCGCTGGCTCTCCAAAAACGACCTGCGACCACCTCGCGGCGCGCGTTGGATACTCAAGGGGGTTCCTCACCACTTGGAGCAGCGCCTGGCGGCCTCCATGCTCGACGCCAAGCTAGACAGCACACTGACACCCGAGGGCTTCGTGCCCGAGCTCGAGCTCGCCTACCGTCGCGGGGCGCCGATGGGCGGTAGCCGCTCGGTCAGCGTTCGGACGCGGCTGCCCACCGGCACCACCCAATTCAAGTTCGGACCCATTTTGGTGAACGAGCACGGCGCCCAACGCCTCGAGGCGCGCCTGCCGCGCCTCGGCAGCGATGACCTGTTTCCCGGACGCAGGCGACAAGTTTTCGAGATATTGGTCGAAAACCATCAGGTGCAGGCTGCGCTCGCGGTGAGCCGGCAGGCGGTCGAGTTGGTGGCCCGCGCTACCGCCGTCCGACAGCAACTGCTGAGCCGCCCGGATATTTCCGACGACTTGCGCGAGGTGCTGGTGGCGACTTTCGACGCGCACCGCGCGGAGCTCGAACGCGCCAGCGCTACGGGGCATCCCCACCTGCTCGCCAGTGCCAGCGCACAGCTCGAGCAGTTGCTCGATGCGTTCAGTCGAGATCCGGATTTCTTGTTCAGACCTGGTGTTCATGCGCTCGCCCACCCTTCCGCGCTCGACTCCCAACCACAGGGCTTTTGGCTGCACGTGCCCGAGGGCTTCGAGCCCGGCCAGGCCAAGCGTTACCCCGCGGTGTTGGCTCTCCACGGCTACAACGGCAGTCCGCAAGGCATCTTGCAGGCGTTCGTGGACACCAAGAGCAAGCGTGCGAGCCCTCGAGTGGACGGCTTCGTGATCGCTCCCGAAGCGCACGGCAATGCGTTCTATCGAGGCCCCGGGGAGTTCGAAGCCATGGCCGTGCTCGAGCGCGTTCGCCGCATGTACCCGATCGATGAGAACCGAATCAGCGTCACGGGCGTCAGCATGGGCGGAACCGGCGCAGCACACCTGGCTCTGCGCTACCCCGATGTCTTTTCGGCCGCCGCTCCGCTATGCGGGTATCATTCCTATTTCATTCGGCGTGACGTCCAGGGCAAACCGCTCAGGTCGTGGGAAGAAGCCCGCATGCATCATTGGTCGACCGCCAGCTGGGCCGACAATGGACGTCACATACCGCTGTTCGTAGCCCACGGCACGCGCGACTACCCCCTCGAAAACTCCAGAGTTCTCATCAGAGCTTATCAAGCGCTGGGGTTCTCGGTGCAGCAGGAATGGCCGGACATTGGGCATGCCGTATGGACCATCAGCTACCAAGGCGCTCGCCTCTGGCCGTGGCTCAGCCGCCACGTGCGCCCGCAAGCTCCTGATCATGTCACACTGAGCAGCGATACGCTGCGCTATGCACACCAGCATTGGATAGAAGTTCGCCAGTTCACCGAGTTCGGCCGCCGTGCTCGGCTCGATGCGCAGCGGATCGATCCTACCACCACCGTCGTCCAGACCGACAACGTCTCCAGCTTTCGCCTGGCGCTCGATCCACGTGCGCCCTCGAACCAGCGCCCGACAGTAGTGGTCGATGGTCAAGCGCTACGCCTCGAACCCACCCCTTGGGTGGAGCTCTACCGCACCGACCGCTGGCACACGGGCCCAGCTCCAAAAGCCAAGCTCCAAAAGCTACCCGGCTTGGAAGGCCCAATTCGCGATGTTTTCTTGGGCCCCGTGGCGTTCGTCTATGGAAGCCAGAGCCCTCGCACGGCGCGCATCAACCGCGAGGTCGCAGAACGATTTGGCCGCTACCACAGCGGGACCACGCTCGAGTATCCGGTGATCGCGGATCGCGATTGGACCCCAAAGCTCGCGCGCAGCCATTCGCTGGTCTTGGTCGGCACGGCCGACGATCATAGTGTGCTCCGGCGCATCGCCTCCTCGCTCCCCATCCATCGAACCGGACGAGCCATTTGGCTCGGCAAGCAAAAGCACGTGGGCCAGGACCTAGGGGCGATCTTCGTCTACCCCAATCCGGAAGCACCCGCACGATACGTGGTCGTGATCACAGGCGTCGACGTGGGCGGCATCCTACGGGCGCTGTCGTTGCCCCGGTTATTGCCCGACTTCGTGATTTACGATGTGAACCTGCGCAACGCCGCAGCCGAGCAGGTGCTCGGCAGCGCACAGGTGCGAGCTGCCGGCTATTTCAGCAACACTTGGGCCCTGCCCTGAACGCATCACCTGGGAACGCGACGCAGTCGAGCCTTGCCGGGAGCCTTGCTAGCCCCGGGCTTTTTGCGTGGCCGCTGCGCCTTCGGAGGGCTGGGCGAGCGCACTCGAGCGGGCACGCCGTAGGTTTGCTTGAGCTTGGCCAACTCTTGTGCCGAAAGCAGCCGCCAGCGCCCCGGGCGTAGACCCTCGGCTGTAATTCCGGCTTGGGAAATGCGCGCCAAGCGCAGCACGGGGCTGTTCGCATGTTCGCCCAAGCGGCGGATCTGTCGATTCCTACCCTCCAGGAGCGTGAACTCGACCCAGGTCTTGTCGCCTTCGTGCCTGAGGATTCGAACGCTCGCCGGTCGCGTAGCACGACCGTCGATCACGATGCTCTCACGCAAGCGACCGAGCCCGCGCTCGTCCAAGAGCCCCGCCAGCTTCGCCACGTAGACTTTGGGCGCTCTCGTTTTGGCGTGCAAGAGGGTGCTCGCGAAATCGCCGTCGTTGGTGAACAAGAGCACTCCGCTGGTGTGATAGTCCAGGCGACCCACCGGGACGACACGCGCGCCGACACCGGCAAGCAAGTCTTTGATCGTAGGGCGACCCTCGGGATCGCTCAGCGTGCAAACGGTCCCGCGCGGCTTGTGCAAGACGCCGTAGACGAACTCCTGCGCCACGACGCGACGACCGTCGACCTCGATCCGACTGCGCCGGAGATCGGCGCGGGCCCCCAGCTCGGTCACGATGCGACCATCGACCGAAACACGCCCGGCAACGATCAGCTGCTCTGCCTTTCGCCTCGAAGCGACCCCTGCCCTCGCCAACGCCTTTTGCAGCCGCTCAAGGGCCACGTTGAATCCATCGCTGGCTGGTCACGTACGGCACCCTAGCGCGGCTCGCGTAGCGGGCAAGTGAACGGTGCTTCCCTCAGCCAGCCGTCCCGCCCGAATCTTCTTGAGCTCCCTCGTCCTCGGACTCCGCTTCTCGCTGCCGCTTCTCTTCCTCTGCGGCTTCGCGCTTCGCCGCTTCCTCGTCCTCGCGCGCGGCGGCCTCGTCACGGTCCCACCGGTCCACACGACCGTCCCCGTCCAGATCGACGCCCATGCGCTGGAGCCTGCCCTTGCCGTAGACCTCCCAGACGTCCGCTTTCCCGTCCTTGTTGGTGTCGCGCTGGACTCGGCTCAGCACTCCTCCGACGTAAAAGCGCCACTCGCTGGGCTTACCCGTGCCAAGCTTGTCCACTTCGACCTTGGCGATCCGTCCACCCGAAAAGGTGACCCAGGTGTCGATCCTGCCGTCGTAGTCGCTGTCCGAAAGCTCATTGAGCTTTTCACCTTTTTCGTTGTAGGTGCGAAACACATCCTTGGTGCCGTCGAGGTTGGTATCTACCTCGCGGCACAGTAAGACCCTGCGCCGATCTTCTCCAGTTCCCAAAATGGCGTACACGCGCCGAATGTTGGGCAACAGGGAGCCGGGCCCTGCGGTTTCCTTCACTTCGCGGTCGGGCCGGGCCTTGAATTCGCACTTGGACTGATCGTCTTTGGACAGACCCGTCACCTGCTTTTGATCCGCCGGGCTTTGCACCGCGGGCTCGGACCCGCCACAAGCAAGGTAGCCAAAGCACAAGAGCGCCACGGCCCCCGCTCGTTTCGCATTTCGCGTCGCGTGATTCATTGCCCTTCACCACCTTGTTGAGTTTCCGTGCTCGGTGCCTGGTCGCCGGCTCCCTTCGGCGCCGAGCTTGCCGGATCGAGCGGTTTGGTATCCACTTCCGTCGGCAGATCTTCTGGCTTGGTGAAGTCCGGACCGCGCGCTTTTTCTGGCGCGCTGCGCTCGGGCGGTACATATCCGGTTTCTTTGCAGAAATCCACGGTGGCCCCCGGATCGGGACGGCCATCGCCATCCACATCGGAGTGAATCATGGGGCATTCGGGCTTGGGATATTCCCACCACTGGTCCACGACCGTATCCCCGTCGGAGTCGCGTTCCGTTCGAGCAATCGCCCCAGCGTTGAAAAAATCCCAGGTATCCAAGCGGTTGGCGAGGGTGGTGGAGCGGTGCTTCTCGGTCAGCACTCCACCCTTGAACAGCGCGATCTCGTCGATGCGCCCGTCGCGGTCGTAGTCGCTTTCGCGGCGGCGGACCTGGCCATTGGGATCGAAGTACACCCAACTGTCTACCTTACCGTCGAAGTTCAGATCGAAGGCTTGGCAACTGACGGCGTTTCCCGATCGAACCGTCGTCACGTCTGCGACTCCGTCGCCGTTGGCATCGAGCCGTTCAGCGCTCGAATCTTCGATATCGCATTCTTCGTGGATGATTTCGACCGGGCGAGGTCCCCCAACCTGGTCGCCGGAGCCGATTTTCCCCGAGGTCGAGCCGGCGCATCCAGCGAGGAGCAAAGTCAACGTGGTGATGGTGGTTTTCGTCATCCGTGTCCCTCTGGTTTCCCCTGGGGTCTCAGTCCGAAGCGAGCCAAGCCTAGCTCAAACCGTTCACACTTGGATGAGACACTTACGTCGCCCAACATCCGCCTCTCAGTCGAGTCATGGTAGGCAGCACCGAAGGCTCTCGCAACCGGCACTGGAGCCGGGGGGTACGGCCATTCGGCCCGCCGGAGCTTCACCCTGCGTGCTTCCCGTGGGCCGAACCATTTGGCGGGCCGGTATGCACCGTCCGTGGTCTGATCCAGAGACCTATCCTATTGATTTAATTGAGTTATGCAATCAGCCCTCGGATCCGGGCCAATTGACAACATACGTATGGGAATCTAATGTAACGACTGGCACCCCACGAGAGCGCCGCTCCAGCCGATGTCACGCAAGAAGATCTCCACAACGGTTTACATCACGCCCGAGCAAAACGAGCGGCTTCATCTCCTGCACGATCGAACCAAGGTGCCGGTAGCCGTCTACATAAGAGAAGGCATCGATCTGGTATTGAAGCGGTACGAACACGCGCTACCAGGCCAGATGAGCCTGACGGACACCTCGAGCAAAGCCTCGAAGAAGTAGGCAGCTCGAGCCGAGACTAGCGCGGCGACCGGTTGTGTGCCACGCCCCGGCCACCGAGCAGACCCTGTTCCGTAGCTACTGCCGATGCCCTTCGACTCCAAACGAATCCGCAACTTCTCCATCATCGCGCACGTCGACCACGGCAAAAGTACGCTGGCTGATCGCATCTTGGATGTGACGGGAGCCGTCACGGCCCGGGAGCGCAAGGACCAGTTCCTCGACAAGCTGGAGCTCGAGCGCGAGCGCGGCATTACCATCAAGGCGCAGTCGGTGCGCCTCAAGTACCGCGCACAGGACGGTCACGACTATCAGCTGCAGCTGATCGATACGCCCGGTCACGTCGACTTCAGCTACGAAGTATCCAGCAGTCTGCGAGCCTGCGAGGGCGCGCTCCTCGTGGTGGATGCCACCCAGGGTGTCCAGGCCCAAACCGTAGCCAACGTGTACCTGGCCCTGGAAAATGACCTCGAAATCGTTCCCGTTCTCAACAAGGTCGACCTGCCATCGGCCGACGTGGATCGAACCGCGCAAATGGTCGAAGAAGTCATCGGCTTGGACTGCAGCGGCGCCGTATTCACCAGCGGCAAGACCGGTGTCGGTGTGCAGGATCTACTCGAAGCCGTGGTCACCCGCATCCCTCCGCCGTCGGGTGATCCAGACGCTGCCCTGAGGGCGCTGGTCTTCGACAGCTGGTACGATAGCTATCGTGGCGCCGTCGTCATGGTGCGCGTCGTCGATGGCACGGTAAAAAAGGGAGACAAGGTGCGCTTCATGGCGACTGGCCGCGCGTACGAGGTCGTCGAAATGGGTTGCTTCTCACCGCACCCGACTCCGCTCACCGAGCTCGGACCGGGCGAAGTAGGCTTCATCGCTGCGCACATCAAGAGTGTCGAAGACACGAAGATCGGCGACACGCTGACGCACGCCACCGGCGGAGCCAGCGAACCACTGCCGGGCTTCAAAGAGGTCAAGCCCATGGTCTTCGCCGGAGTGTTCCCCACCGACTCGGCTGACTACGAAGATCTACGCGACGCTCTCAGCAAGCTGCACTTGAACGACTCTTCATTTCAGTTCGAGCCGGACACCTCCGACGCCCTCGGCTTCGGCTTCCGTTGCGGCTTTTTGGGCCTGCTCCACATGGAGATCATTCAGGAGCGCCTCGAAAGGGAGTACGCGATCGATCTAATCACCACCGCGCCAAGCGTGGTCTACCACGCGTATACGAAATCGGGAGCCATGGTGCGCGTCGACAACCCGTCCAAGATGCCGCCCTCGGGTGAGATCGACCGGGTCGAAGAGCCCATCATGAAGGTGACCATGCACCTGCCTGCCGAGCACGTCGGGGCGGTAGTGGCTTTGTGCGAAGAGCGGCGCGGCATCCAGCGCGGGATTCACTTCGCGACGCCCGAACACGTGGTGATCACGTACGAGCTCCCGCTGGCAGAGGTCATCCTCGATTTTCACGATCGGCTGAAGAGCGTCTCACGCGGCTATGCCAGCATGGACTACGAGCTCATTGGATACAGGGCCGACGATCTGGTGAAACTCGACATGCTCGTGAACGGTGAACCGCTCGATGCATTGAGCATCATCGTACACCGCAGTTTCTCCTACACTCGCGGTCGAGCCCTGGCGAAAAAGCTCAAAGAGCTCGTACCCAAGCAGCAGTACGAGGTGGCCATTCAAGCGGCGCTGGGCTCCAAGATCATCAGCCGCGAAACGGTTCGCGCGATGCGCAAAGACGTGACTGCCAAGTGCTACGGTGGAGACATCACCCGCAAGCGCAAGCTCCTGGAAAAGCAAAAAGAGGGGAAGAAACGCATGAAGTCGGTGGGCAACGTCGACGTTCCGCAGGAAGCGTTCTTGGCCATCTTGAAACTGGACGACTAGCCCGAGAGCAGTTACACGGGGAAAACGCGGGGCCACAGCAAAGGGACTTGCGATGCTCCCACAAGTCAGTATGTCCCGTAGCTCATGACTTTGGCAACGCCCACGACCTCAGGCAATCAGCCGGCCACGGCCCGACAGCGGCGGCTCGACAAGATCAATGCAAGCGCGCCGCCGCACGGACGCGTGACCTACCTGGGGAGCACGCCTTTCGGCCCCTCGCTCCGGATCGAACGTTTCTGCCTCGCCAACGGTTTGCAAATTCTGCTGGTCGAAGACCATTCCGCGCCGGTGATCGCCTACCACACGTGGTTCAAGGTCGGGTCGCGTCACGAGAAAGCCGGCAAGACCGGTCTAGCGCACCTGTTCGAACACCTGATGTTCAACGAAGTAGAGGGTCTGCCCGCGGGTGAGTTCGATCGCAAAATGGAGGAAGCAGGCGCCGAAAGCAACGCGTCGACGTGGCTGGACTGGACTCAGTACAACGAAGCCATCCCCAAAAACCAGTTGGGATTGGTCGTGAAGTTGGAAGCCGATCGCATGTCGAGACTGGTGCTGCGCGAACCTCAGGTCGTCAGTGAAAAAGAGGTTGTTGCCAACGAACGCCGGTATCGCGTCGATGACGATGTCGAAGGCACCGTCAACGAACTCTTGTGGAAAACGGCCTTTCGTACTCACGCCTACCACTGGCCCACCATCGGTTGGATGGAGGACATCGAAAATTTTACGGTGGAGGACTGCCACGAGTTTTACAAGACCTACTACGCACCCAACAACGCCACCTTGGTCGTGGTCGGCGATGTCACAGAAGCCGCGTTGCTCAGCAAGGTCGCGAGCGCTTACGGCACGCTGCCAGCGGCTGACTTACCCATCGAAGACGTGCGTCCCGAACCGCCCCAAGTCGAAGAACGGCGCCTCGAGATCGAGCAGCCGACGCCGACCCAAAAGCTGGCCGTGGGCTACAAGAGTCCCGGAATCGGGGACTTCGATCATCCGGCACTCTCGCTGCTTTCCGAGGTACTCTTCGGTGGCCGGGCCAGCCGGGCCTACAAGCGTCTGGTGCGCGATTTGGAGCTGTGCACGGAGGTCCGAGCATTCGTCGGTCCGTTTCGAGACCCTGGCCTATTCGAAGTGTTCGCCTCCGCGCGTGGAGACCACACGGCAGAGCAGATCCTCGAGGTATTGGATGAGGAGGTGGAGCGCGTGAAACAAGCACCCCCTAGCCATGAAGAGCTCGATCGCGCGCGCGCCCGTCTCGAGCTGAGCCTACTGGCGGGCCTGGAAACGGCCGATGGCAAGGCGTCGACCATAGGGTTCTACGAAACGGTGCTGGGTGATCCGGCGGCCGCTTTCAGCCGCCTGAGCGCCATGAGCCGAATCACCGCCAGCGATGTGCTGCGAGTGGCGCGGCGCTACTTGGTCAAGAACGCGCGCAGCGTCATTGTGGTGCGGGCCAAGGCCGCGCACGTGGAGGTGCCATGACAAATCCCGCGCTCGAAGTGCCCGAGGCCCTGCCTTGCAGGGTCATCACCGAGCAGAGTCCCGCTCTGCCACTGGTCAACTTATCGGTTTCGCTGCGTAGCGGGTCGGAGCTCGATCCACCCGGTAAGGAGGGCCTGGGTGAGGTCTTGGTCCGACTGATGCGGCGCAACGCAGGAGGGCGCGATGCCGCGGAAAACGACCGCATCGTCGATGGTCTGGGCGCTTCTTTGGGTGCAGACGTGGTGCCCTCCACCATGGGGTTTCACGCTACGGTGATTGCGCGTTCCTTCGACGAATTCGTGAATCTGCTCAGAGACACGGTGAGCGCGCCAGGTTTCTCCGCTGCGGAGCTCGAGCGCTTGAAGCGCGAAATGCACGGCGAGCTGATCGAGTCGCTCGACAACGATCGGTCGCTCGCGCGGCGTTGGTTTCGCCGCAAACTGTTCGCCGGTCATCCCTATGGCAGACCGGTCAGCGGCACACCCAAAAGCCTCGAAGCCATCGAGCTCGCTGACATCGAGCGTTGTTATCGACAGGTATTCGTCGCTGAGAATCTGGTGTTCGGGTTCGCGGGCGCCGTCGACGAGGCGACCGCAGCGCGGAGCGCCGCCACGATCATCGAAAAGCTCGAAGCGGGGCCGAAGCCGGCGACCACGCGCGCAGATCCGGCGCCACCCAGCGGGCGGCGCCTCGTCATCGTCGACAAGCCAGAGCGCTCTCAGACTCAGATCTTGGTGGGTGGCCTGGGCACTCATCCTTTGGACGACGACCATACCGCGCTGCACGTGGCCAACACGATTTTCGGTGGCACCTTCACGGCGCGTCTGACCCAAGAGGTTCGGTCCAAGCGCGGCTGGTCGTACGGCGCCTATTCGTCATTGCCATTCGACCGCTGTCGTCATGCCTTTAGCATGTGGACCTTTCCCAAGGCCTCGGACGCAGCCCAATGCCTGAAGCTGGAACTCGATCTGCTGGAGCAATGGTGTACCGAAGGCGTGACGAAGAAAGAGCTGGCCTGGGCCAAACGCTATCTGATGAGATCCCACGCCTTCGCGCTCGACACCGCAGCCAAGCGTGTCGGGCTCAAGCTGGACGCGGAGCTCTACCAGCTTCCTGCCGGGTACTACGAAGAATACGAGGCGCGCATCGGAGCGGTGACCTTGGAGGCCGCCAATCAGGCCGTTCGGCAGCGCATCTCGCCTCGCAATCTGCTGATCACCATCGTGGGCACGGCGAAGGACATTCAAGGCCCCGTCTGCGACGCGATCGACGGGCTCGAGTCATGCGAGGTCATCGCATTCGACGATCTGGGTTGAGCAATTTCACAACCAGCCGGCGAGGCCAAACTGCACCCCGATGCTGCGGTAGGTGCGGTCATGGTCCGGCGGGGCTCCACCTCCACCCTGCGGTTCGTACTCGATGCTGCCCCACATCCCCAGATCGAGGTACGGACCCACCAGAAAGGCGAGGTGATTGGCTGGAGAAATCACGAATGGCAGGTTGATGGTCAACGCCCCACCACTTTCGCTATGCGTGTCGTCGTGGCTCGTCGCATAGTAGGTGAGCCCACCCTGCGGCCAGAAGCCCACGACCTGGGAGAACATGAGCGCATAGCCCACGCGCGGATTGATGAGAAAGGACGAGGTGCTATCGCTGCCGAAGCCCTCTTGGCCGTCTTCGCTGTCACTGATTTTGGCGTAGGCCAGAGTGCCGCCCAGGCTCAACTTCGGCGCGATGAAGTAGTCGAATGCCAAACGCGGAACGTCGAAAGGGTTGGCGGTTGCCTGCGGATTTCCGAAGAGCGAGTTGCCGCTGGGCCCACGCCAGCCGAAACTGATCCCCGTGTAACTGTCCTCGCGATCGGGGATTCCATCCGCCCAACTTTCTTCGCTGACCTTGGAAACATGAATCGCAAAAACCCGTTCGACCGAAATCGCAAAATCGCCGGAGGTTCCGAAGCGCTGCGCGAAAGCTGGAGAACTACCGAGAACTACTAGTGAACCTGCGAGAACGCTGAGTCTTACGTGCATGGGTGGTCCTGGCGGCGCATCTTACCCAAGCCTCCGAAGCGTGACCAAAAAGTCGACGGTTCGGTGCGACTCAGGTCGAGCCCATTCCATCGCAGATCAGGGCTACGGCGCCGTCCGCGAGCTGCTCGGCGCTCCGCTCGGCGGCTCGAATTTGCTGGTCAGTGGGCAGCGACGCGTTCAGATCCTGACGCCAATCGACATAGATTTTGAGCTTGGGCTCCGTCCCACTGGGCCTGAACAAGACACGCGCACCGGCTTCGAGGCATAGCTCCACCAGCTCAGCCCGACCTAGGTACCAGGGTCGCTGTTCGGCGCCCCGCATGTAGTCGACCACACGTTCTATTTGGATGCCTGCTAACGAAACGGGAGGCTCATCGACGAGGCGACGAATGGCTCGCTCCACCCGCTCACGAGCCTCGCCGGTTTGCTCGAGACTGAGTGTCGACAAGCGGCTGGTCCAAAGACCGTGCTTCTCGAACAACGCGAGGAGCACATCGTCGACGCTTTGCCCCTTCGAGCGCGCCTCGGCGACCAGGTCGGCAAACCACAGCCCGGCGCTGATCCCGTCCTTGTCGCGCACCGGCCCTGCAATACAGTATCCCAGCGCCTCTTCGAAACCGTACACGAAGCGGAGGCCGGCCTCCCGCTCGAGTGCCAGAGCGGCATTCAGCATCCATTTGAACCCGGTCAGCGTGCGCACGCTGCGGGCGCCGTATTCCGCCGCAATGCTCGTGATCATGGGCGTGGAAACGATGGACGACACGACCAGCGCCTGTGGCCCCAAAGCGCCATGTTCGAGCACGTAATGTGCCAAGAGAACCCCGAGCTGATTGCCGCTCAAGGCTCGAAAGCCATGGTCAGACGGGATCGCGACGGCAAGCCGATCCGCGTCCGGGTCATGAGCGAGCACCAGATCCGCCTCGACTTGGCCAGCCAACTTCGTCGCCGCATCGAGCGCGCCCGGTTCTTCGGGATTGGGGGACGGGACCGTCGGAAACTCCGGATCGGGTTGGTACTGTTCTTCGACGGGAAAGACGCGCTGGTAACCCGCACGCGACAGCGCTTGGGTCATGATGGCTCCGCCGACACCATGCAGCGGGGTGTACACGATGCCGAGCTCGGGTCGTTCGAATGATGTAGGTCGCATCGCCATCAGGTCTGACACATAGCGGTCGATCAAGTCGGACTCCACGGCCACCGCGCTGGGCTCGCCGTGACCTCGAGCTTCGGTCAGGTCAACCCGCACGACTCGATTTGCGGGGCCCACGGCTTCGATCGCCTGGGCGATCTCCCAATCGGCGGGTGGGACGATTTGCACGGCGTTGGCCGCGTACACCTTGATGCCCGCGTAGTCGCGTGGGTTGTGGCTCGCTGTAATGCAGAGGGCTGCCAGCGCGCCGTATTTTCGAGCCGCGTACGCCACGAGCGGAGTCGGCACCGGCTCGACGAAATAGCGGACGTTGAGCCGAGCGCCCAAGAGCACCTCGATAGCCGTTTCAGCATAAAGCCGGCTGTTGCGGCGTGCATCGTAGCCGATCACGACCATACGCCGTGAAGCATCGGGATGGCTGCGATGCCAGTAGTCCGAAAGTCCACGCGCGGTTCGGATGACGACGGCGAGGTTCATGCGCCCAGGGCCCGGTCCCTCCAGTGCGCGCAGCCCTGCAGTGCCGAACTCCAAGGGCCGCATGCACGAAATCAGCTCGTCGCTCACGCCGTCGCCGATCAGCCGTTCCAAGGCAGCGCGCGTCTCCGGATCCGGATCGGCCGCAGCCCAGGCGCGAGCATCAGCCAAGATTCGATGCGTGGGCTCGTCGCGCATACCGTCAATCCGCTGCGTCGAGCAAGGCTTGGCAGAGGCCGGTATCGTAGTTGCCGTGCCGAAAGGCCGCCGATGCCAGCACGCGCCGCAACAAGGCTTGGTTCGTCTTGCGTGTGCCGGTCTTGCCCCGTAGCTCGAGCGAAAGCTCCGCGAGCGCCCGATCGAGGCGTTCGATCGTTTCACGCCGATGGGACCCATGCGCGATCACCTTCAGCAGCAACGGGTCATAGTGCGAAGTCACTTCATACCCAGCTGCTACGCCAGTATCGATGCGGATCCCCTCGCCCTCGGGCAGCGCCAGCACGACGACCCGACCCGGTTGGGGCAAAAACCCCTTCTCCGGATCCTCCGCATACAGTCGAGCCTCGATGGCGTGCCCGGTGAGCTCGGCAGACAAAAGCTGGGGGCCGAGCGGCACTCCGGCGGCAATCGACAGCTGAGCTTCGACTAGATCCAACCCCGCGCGCATTTCCGTCACGGGATGTTCCACTTGCAAACGGGCATTCACCTCCAGGAAGTAAAGCTCCCCGCTGGCATCCGCCACGAATTCCACGGTCGCCAATCCGACGTAGTTGCAGGAGTCGAGCAAGCGCTGCGCACGCGCCGTCAGGTCGGACAACACCGCCTGCCCTTGCTGATCGGCCAAAAAGCCTGCCGGCGACGGAGACTCTTCGACGATCTTTTGATGGCGCCGCTGGACGCTGCACTCCCGTTCCCCTAGCGCTGCACATTGACCCAGCTCGTCGCGCGCCAGCTGCAGCTCGATGTGCCTCGGCGACTCGAGGTACCTTTCGAGGTAGACGCGCTCGTCGCCAAACGCCGCTCGAGCTCTGGTCGCGGCGACCTCCAGCGCTTTGTCCAACTCGTTCGGAGCGCCTACCCGGTGCATGCCGATACCGCCTCCACCAGCAGCGGCCTTCACCAACAATGGATAACCGATGCTGTCGGAGAGTCGCCGCGCTTCGGCGAGCGTGACCGGGCCGGGCGAGCCGGGCGGCGGCGAAAGCCCCACGCGCGCGGCCATGGCCCGTGCCTCGACCTTGTCTCCCAGGGCCGCCAGCGCCTCGGGGCTTGGCCCGACGAAACGGGCGCCGGCCTGCCCAACCGCTCGGGCAAATGCTGGATTTTCGCTCATCAAGCCATAACCGGGGTGAACCGCGTCGGCGCCAGATTCGGCGAGAGCCCGCATCACGGCGTCCAAATTCAGGTAGCTGTCGCGGACGGGCGCCGGCCCCAGGCGGATCGCCTCGTCGGCCAGGCTCACGTGGGGAGCGCCTGCGTCGGCGTCGGAATACACCGCGACCGTTTTGATGCCGAGCCTGGCGCAGGTGCGCAACACACGACACGCGATCTCGCCACGGTTGGCGACCAACACCTTTTCAAACATGCTCGTCCTTGCTTCGTCGTAGCGGCACGGCCTGCTCTCGCAAGGCCAATTGCCCGCAAGCAGCCAATACGTCGTCCCCGCGGCGAGTGCGTACGAAGCAGCTGTATCCGGCCGCAGTCAGGCGTTCACGAAATCGATCGACGCCTATGTCTCCCGGCGCAGCGAGCGGCGACCCGTCAATCGGGTTCATCGGGATCAGGTTGATCTTCACTCGTAAGCCTTTGAGCAAAGCCACGAGCCGCTCGGCGTGCGCCACGCTATCGTTCACACCTTCGATCAAGGTGTATTCGATCGTGATCCGGCGCCGGCGCGGCAGCGGGTATTTCTTGAGCGCCCCGAGCAGCTCGCTCAGTGGATAGCGCCGATTCATTGGGATGATGCGACTGCGCGTCGCGTCGTCGGGAGCGTGCAGCGACACTGCCAGGCCAACTTTGCCTGCAAAATCTTCCCCCAGTCTTCGAATGCCCTGCGGCAGCCCGACGGTACTCACCGTGATGCGGCGTGTGCTCATGCCGATCCCCCCAGGATGAGTGATGAGCTGGATGGCGCGAGCCGTCTGCTCGTAGTGGTGAAGCGGCTCGCCCATTCCCATGAACACCAGGTTGGACAGCACCTCGTCGGAGCTCAAATAGCGCTTGGCCAGGAGCACCTGAAACACGATTTCGTGAGCCCCGAGCCCGCGTTTCAAGCCGAACTGGCCGCTGGCACAAAAGACGCACCCCATCGCGCAACCGTATTGAGTAGAAATGCAAAGAGTGACCCGCTTCGCGGCGGCATCCGGCTGGGTCGTGTCTTCCGGCTCCGACCAGTGCTCGGCATCCTCCGCGGTCTTGGGGGTCATCGGGATCAGCACACACTCCACTTGACCGCCACTTGCCATGGAGATCAGCAATTTGCGTGTGCCGTCCGCTGACCGCTTCGAATCCACTACCTCGCCCGGTGCCGCCAGACCCTCCGAGCCAAGGCGCTGACGCAGCTCCTGACCGAGATTGCTCATGGCCTCGGCCCTGAACTCTCCACGACGGTGCAGCCATTGAAAGACCTGGTCAGCGCGATAGCTGGCTTCTCCGCGTTGCTGCAGCCAGGCGTGCCACTCGTCCGGCAGGCGTGCCAGGGGGTGCCAAGTTCCGGAGTGCTCGCTCATGGATGGTCTGCCTTTGCCTCTTCCCAGTAGCCGTCGAGCTCGCCGAGAGACAACCCCGACGTGGGCTTGCCGGCAGCATCGCGTGGCCAGTCTCCACGAGCCTCGCGTACGCGCCTTTCTACGTGGGCAAAGCGCTCGCGAAACCGATCGGTGGTCTTTCTCAGCGCCGCTTCGGCGTCTAGCTCGTAATGGCGGGCGAGGTTGGTCAGCGCGAACAACACGTCCCCCAGCTCGGCCTCGATGCGCTCGCGATCGCCCGTGCTCAGCGCTTCATCGAGCTCTGCGATTTCTTCGGTGACCTTCGTCCGCGATCCATGCGCATCTGGCCAGTCGAACCCCACGGTGGCGACGCGTGCGCTGACTCGCTGCGCTCCCGCCAGCGCCGGCAATGCCCGCGGGATATTGTCCAACAGTGGGCGAGCCGCCTTTTCTCGAGCCTTGATGGCTTCCCAGTTCCGCGTGACCTCACTGCTGCTGTCGACCTTTGCGTCCGCGAAGACGTGGGGATGACGCCGCACGAGCTTTTCCACGATGCCACACATGACATCGTCTGGACCGAAGGCGTTTTCGGCGCGCGCCAACTCGGAGAGAAACGCGATCTGCAGCGCCACGTCTCCGAGCTCTTCCTGGAGTTGACGGCGATCGCCCGAATCGATCGCATCCAGGACCTCGCAAGTCTCTTCGAGCAGGTAACCCCGGAGTGATTCGATGCTCTGCTCCCGATCCCAAGGACACCCCTCGGGGCCGAGTAGTCGCTGCATCAAGGCCACCAGAGCGGAAAATGTCTCGCCCCGCTGAGCGTCGAGCGGGCCAGGCTGGGGGATCGAAAATGACTTACCCATGGTCCGGTCGCTTAGCACGGCGCCCAGAGGTCTCCCAGTGCTAGAACAGTCGCCATGAGCTCTCCAACACTCCTGGTGCAGAAACACGGCCGAGTCAGCTGGCTCACGTTGAACCGACCCGCCTCATTGAACGCGCTCGACGAGGAGCTGGTGCACTCGCTCACCCAAGCGGCTGACGCGGCGAGCCGTGACAACGAGGTGCGCGCCGTCGCTATCGCCGGCAGCGGCGGCAATTTCTGTTCGGGGCTCGATCTGAAGAGTGCCGTGCCGGACGCACTGACCCGGGAGCAAGCCCAAGAAAAGCTTCGGAGCTTTCAGGGTGTGATCGAAGCGATCACCTCGTCGCCCAAGCCGTTCATCGCGTGTGTCGAAGGCGCTGCGGTAGGCTTCGGAGCAGATTTGGCTCTGTGCTGCGATCTACGAGTGTTCGCGCAAGGCGCCTACCTTCAGGAAAAGTTCGTCGATATCGGGCTCATGCCCGATGGTGGCGGCACCTTCTGGTTGCCCAGGCTCGTAGGGCTCGGCAGAGCCCTGGAAATCATGATGCTCGGCGAGCGGGTCGGCGCAGAGCGAGCCGAGGCGCTCGGACTGGCAACGCTAGTGGTCGCCAACCACGAGCTCCACGAGCGCTGTCAGAAATTGGCGGAACGCTTGTGCGACAAAGCCCCCTTGGCGCTCGGAGCCATCAAGGCCGCCACCCGAGCTTCTCTCGAGGGGTCGCTGGCAGCTGCGCTCGAGCGGGAAAAGGCAGGCCAGTCGGCGCTGCTGACGTCACGCGATTTCCGCGAAGGCGTGCGGGCCTGGAGCGAGCGCAGGCCGCCCCAATTCAGCGGGCAATGACGCGTACGCCGCCTCAGAACAGGTAACGCTCTCCGCTGTCGCACAAGATGGTGACCACGTTGCCCGACGCGGGCAGCGTCGCCGCAAGCTCCAAAGCCACGTGCACGTTGGCCCCCGACGAGGGCCCCACCAAAAGCCCGCACTCTCTGGCCAACCGCCTAGCCATGCGCTCGGCCGCGACATCGGTGACTTCTCTCACTTCGTCCAAAAGCTCTCGCTCGAGGACATCTGGGATGAAGCCAGCCCCCAAGCCCTGGATGCCGTGCATGCCTGGAGGTTTGCCGTTGAGCACCGCGCTATTGGCCGGCTCTACCCCCCAAATCGGGATTTTGCCCAGCTTATCGCGCAAAACGCGGGCTACGCCGGTCACCGTGCCACCCGTGCCGATACCGGCGACGAATCCCGACAGCTTCCCGTCCGTTTGTTCGATGATCTCGAGCGCGGTGCCTTCGGCATGACTGGCCGGATTGGCGGGGTTATCGAATTGGCTCGGCATGAAGGCGCCCTGGGTATCAGCCAAAATCTGCTCGGCCTTGCGCACCGCACCGGCCATGCCTTCGACAGCGGGAGTCAGCACAATCTCGGCCCCGTACGCGCGCAGAATGTAGCGGCGCTCCAGACTCATGTCTTCCGGCATGACCAAGATGCAGCGGTGCCGCCGAACTGCAGCGATCATGGCCAAGCTGATGCCGGTGTTGCCGCTGGTAGCCTCCACGATGGTCGCCCCGTCCCCTAGCCGACCGTCCCGCTCTGCAGCCAAGATCATGGCTAACGCCGGGCGGTCTTTGACGCTCCCGGCTGGATTCATGAACTCACACTTGCCCCATACGGTCGCGCCACCCTGAGAAAGCGTGGCGAGCCGCACGAGTGGTGTACCCGCTACCAGCCCCAACACGTCCTCGGCGACCCGATATCCGGATTGCGTGCGCCAGGTTTTGCTGGCGGCCCCTTCACCGCCCAGCCTATCGCCGGCGAGCTTGCTCTGCTTGGCCGTCATCACCGCCAAGCTATCACTTGTGCCCAGCCTGGCTAGCCACAAACGTCGTCAAGCGCGCGGAGCGAGCTCACCCATGAGCCTCGGCGGCGGGCGTCAGTGCCAGCACGCTCGCGGGTGCCCCGTCGAGGAATACCTTGGACCCAGGCTCGAAGTACGGGGTTTTCAGCCGCGCGAGCGCCACGCTTCGCTCAGCCTCCAACGGCGTGCCGGTAACCCCCGGCCTGACCGTCGTGACTTTTCCCACCTCGTTGCCGTGCTCATCCTTTACGGGCGAGCCCGGGGACACCGGAACAGGGCCCCGAGCCTGCAGGCGCACCAGGCGCCGTTTGACCTTGCCCCGCATATCCTGCATACAGACCACCTCCTGCCCCAGGTAGCACCCCTTGGTCCAGCTGACGGTACGGCGGTCCAAAGCAGCTTGGTGCGGGTTGTCTTCAGGCCCGAAGTCGGTGCCGAAGCTGGGTATGCCGTGCTCGACGCGATAGGCGAGCCAAGCGTCGTCGTCGAACAGCTGGGCGCCTGGTAGGCTAGCCATGCTGTCTCGGCAAGCGGTTGCCCGATCAGCCGACACCACCAAGGCCGCTGCCTCCTGGTCGCTGAACGCAAGCCGTGCCGCGACGTCACCCGGCTCGGCGACGCTGCGTGCCAACTCTAGCGCGCCAGGGCCATGCAGCGTGAACCAGGCGAGCCCGGACGCGAGCTCGAACTCGACGTCCTCCATGACCAAATAGCCGTCCAAGATTTCGAAGAGCCGTTCCGGCTCGTGCGAAGAGCCGAGGCACACGCCCTCCCCTCGCGGGACCAGCGTGACATCACACACGATTTTGCCCCGCTTGTTCAGCAATAGCCCCCAAGCGCCCTGGTCGGCGACCACCCGCTCTACATCACAGGTGAGCAAGCCGTTCAGCCAAGCGCGCGCATCCGGCCCGGACGCTTGCAGACTGCCCCAATCCATTTGGCGGATTCCCACACGCGCACTCACGGGGCGATCGACCACTAGCGAAGCTCGACCTTTTCGCTGACCAAGGGGTACATGGCTGCTTCTTTGAGCTCGACCTGCTTCGTGGTGCCATCGGGCAGTCGGACATCCAATTTCAGCCCGGTCGGAGCGTTGGCATTGATCATACTACGCACCTGGTCTGCGTCCAGCTGCTTCACCGCTTGGCCTTGAATGGCGGTGATCTCGGTGTTCGGCACCAGACCCGCCCTAGACGCCGGCGAGTGCTGGATGACGCGGGTGATCTTCACCTTTTGCGATTGCAGCTCGTAATACAGGCCAAGCCCCACCACGGGCTGGGCTTTTTCGACACGCAGCAAGATGCGTGCACCGCTGTTACACAAAAGCTCGCTGGTACCGCCTCCTGCTTTGTCGTGGATGAACTCCACCGAGGTGCGGCAGATCGGATCGTTGTGGATCGGATTGGAGTCCCAAAGCTCTACGAGCACCTTGGCGTCTCGGCGGATACGGTAGTTGGCTCGCACTTGATTCGGCCATTTCGGATGGAGCGTGTTGGACTCGATCGGCGTCTTGATGATCTCTTCTCCGTTGACCATGACCTTGGCGAACGGATCGGGTGCATCTCCGCCCACCGAATCCCATTTGCGGCCGTCTCGAGTCTGTCTGGGGATAATCGCCTTTTCGAATTCGATGAAGAGCACGTCGGGCGGTGGTGGGGGGGCAACCTCCCTACCCGACGGAACCGCTCTGGTCGGGGTCGCCACCTCGGGATAAACGGCGCCACAACCCAGGCTCAACCAGGCCGCGCCCCAGAACAGCCCAAGCCTTGCCAGGTTCGACGTAAAGAAGCATTTCATGGTGGTCGGGGAGGCTAGCATAGGGGGTCGGCGCTGTAGTATTCGCAAGGAATGACTGGGGTAGCCATCGCTCAGCTGTCCAAACACGTAGGCGAAACCGTCGAGCTCAGAGGCTGGCTGTACAACAAGCGCGCGAGCAAGAAGCTGCAATTCCTCGAAGTTCGCGATGGGTCGGGCATCGTGCAATGCGTAGTGGCTAGTCAAGATGCGCCGGAAGCCTTCGAATCGGCCAGCCGACTGTCGCAGGAGTGCGCGCTCGTGGTGCGCGGGGTCGTCTCACGGCATCCCAAGCACGAAGGGGTCTACGAGCTAGCGGTCACCGAGCTCGAGGAGCTTTCCCCCTCCGAAGGCTACCCGATCAGCCCCAAGGACCACGGTACTGATTTCTTGATGGACCACCGACATTTGTGGATCCGCAGCCGCAGGCAACACGCGATTTTGCGCGTGCGGCATACGATTGTCCGGGCGATTCGCGACTTTTTCGATGCGCGCGACTTCACGCTGATCGACGCGCCCATCTTCACCCCAAACGCCTGCGAGGGTACGAGCACACTGTTCGAAACCGACTTTCACGGCCAGCCCGCCTTTCTGACACAGTCTGGCCAACTGTACATGGAAGCGGCTGCCGCGGCGTTCGGAAAGGTCTACTGCTTCGGCCCAACCTTTCGGGCCGAGAAGAGCAAGACCCGCCGACACCTCGCGGAGTTCTGGATGGTGGAACCCGAGGTCGCGTTCATGGATCTGGCCGGCGACATGGAGCTGGCCGAGGAGTTTTTGGCCCATGTCGTCCAGCGTGTGCTTACAGAGCGCTCAGCAGAGCTCCAACTGCTCGAGCGCGACACCGGCCCGTTGCAACGTGTCAAGCCGCCGTTCCCGCGCCTGACCTACACCGACGCCATTCAGCTGTTGTGCGACCATGGCAAGGATGCTCGCTTTGGGGACGATTTCGGCGCCGAACACGAGACCATCATCAGCTCCGCATTCGATCGCCCCGTGATCGTCCATCGCTATCCAGCCGAGTTGAAAGCTTTTTACATGAAGCGTGATCCCGAGAATAGCGCGCTCGCGCTGTGCATGGATGTCCTGGCGCCCGAAGGTTACGGAGAAGTGATCGGCGGGGGCCAACGCGAGGACGACTTGACCCTACTCGAACGAGCTCTAGCTTTACACCAGCTCGATAAGTCGGCATTCGAGTGGTACCTCGATCTGCGACGCTACGGCAGCTTTCCTCACGCAGGCTTCGGATTGGGTGTCGAGCGGCTCGTGGCCTGGCTCTGCGGGCTTCCCCATGTGCGAGAAACCATTCCCTTTCCTCGCATGCTGACGCGCCTTTCCCCGTGAAATCGGACCCAAAGCGCTGAGGGTGGATGGGCGCTGAGGGGTGGGCAGAGCGACGAGCCAAGAGACGACTCCAATCAGGAGGGTGAGACGAGACAGGGCGGCGACGCAGCGTCGGCGACGAGCCGCCACGCGGCAGAATTGCCGCGTGCGCTAGAGCGTGTGCCAACCAGGGCGTTCGATCGTATCTTTATAGCTGGCACGGCGCACCCGCCCCAGCCAGGTGCTCCAAACCCAGCCCACCCAACCACCCCCCAACAAGGACAAAACGATCTCACCATGGCTCACATGTTCGGCTTCATCGGTAATCGCGCAGACCTAGGCGCGCGTTTGCTCGAGCATCATAAAGATCTACTCCGCGTCGAACGCGGCTCTTACGATGCACTCGGCTGGGGTGTTGGGTTCTACCAAGCGGGAGAAGTCTTGCTACGGCGGCGACCGATCGATGATCGGGACGTCATCAACTTGGCAGACAGCCTGGAGAACGTGCGGACGGACGTGCTGCTCGGTCACGTGCGACACGCCACCACCGGACAGCTGAGGACGGAGAACACTCACCCTTTTCGCTACCGTCTTTGGCTCTGGGCTCAAACCGGAACCATTGCCGGCTTCGCCCAGCTTCGGGACCGGCTGTTCGATTCACAGCCGGCCTTTCTCCGCCGAAACGTGCGCGGTGATACCGACAGCGAATTGTTCTTCTACCTGTTCCTCTCGTTCTTGCACGATGCGGGGCATCTCGACGATTCGCGAGCCACGCCCGCACATGTTGCCGCCGCTCTCCGAGCCAGCATCGCGCTCGTCGATCGCCTCTCCCGAGAAGAAGGATACTCCAGCAATACCGGGGACATCATGGTGAGCAACGGCGAGCATCTGTTTGCGGTCCACCGCGGCGGCACCATGGCGATGCGTGAGCTGCGCGGCCGCAATGACGTAGAAGAGCTCATCGGCAGCGATGCCAAACGCCAGCTGCGAGTCCCCAGCATCGAAAGTACCCATTTCTCGGTCATCGCGTCCGGCATCGACCACATCCCAGCCGGCTGGACTGGGGTAGCCGATAGAACTATCGTGACCCTGACGCGAACCGATGATCCGTTGCTCGAGCCTCTCTAAGCACCTGGTTTGCTGCGCCGTGCTGTGCAGCGGCGCCGTGCTGTGCAGCGGGTGCCATCGCACGCATCATTTGAGTTTCGAAACGGCCGCCCTCGGCTCCGATAATCCACGCAGAGCCCCTGCGGTCGCTGTCGACCCTGCGCCGGCCTTGCCACCCGTGCAGCAACGCGCGACGGCCGATCGTGGGCTCGTAGTGCTTCAGGCTCCCTCCGGTGAGCGCGCCGACGAGAGACTGGTCCAACGTTTCTTCGAAGCCGTCAGGGAACGAGACGGCGACAAGCTCGCGTCGCTGTTCCATTCGGGGGCCAAAGCGAAGACGAGCGCCACGGCCAGCGAAATGGACGCGGTCGACTTTTGGAAGAGTCGCCTTTCACGCCTCGATTACTCCAAGCTGGCGGACGAGAGTATCTATCGACGGCACACGGTGGAGATCTATACGGAGCACGATCTCGAGGTGCTCGGCACCGACAGGCCGTTGCCGGTCGAGGTAGTCGGGGACCAGATTGCCGTACGAGTGCCGCTGTTGTCGGCTGAGACCGACAAGAATCGACTCTTCGGCGAAGAGATCGTGTTCTTGCTGGCGCCGAGTGAGAGCGGGCTGCGAATCGTCGAAATGGTGGAGGACTTTCAGCTCCCCTGACGGCTGGAGCGTGCCCTTACATTCCAGCCAAGATGCGGAACGTTTCTCCTTCTGGAATCAGCTCGAGGCGATTGTCGGCTACCGTCCTGCGCCATATGTCACCGTCTTCGGTGATCATCTGATAGCTGGCGCTGTAGGTGTAGTCGACGAACACCTCGTCGTTGCGACCCCTACCTACTCTGCGGTAGCGGATCTCGTAGCGGATCGCCTTCGTATCCCGAAAGCGTTCGACCAAGTACTCTTTCAGGCCGGCATAATCGAGGTCGTCGGTCGCATCGATGTTGCCCCCGTCTTCGTAGTATTTCTCGTGCGCCAGCTTGAGCAAGAACCCGACATTTCTGCGTTCGACAGCGCGCCGGTACTCTTCGCAAAACTCGATGACCCGGCGATTGAACGAATTATCCTCTACATCGGTGTTTGGGATGAATTGTTTCGAACAGCTCGAGCACACGATCGCGATGACTACAAGCGGTGCTCCGAGCAGACGCCAACCAGGTAACATGGGCTGCCTTTTACAACGCTCGCCCCGCCGATGGCTATTCCGGGACCAACCGTCGGCACACGTCGATCTCCGTCGGCCCGCCGACCAGCCACACTCCAGGGCCGCCCGTCTCAGGCGACTTTCAGCTTGCGCTTCAAGGCCTCGACCACGTCGCTATCCGCGATCCCGTCGGCATCGGCGCGGTAGCTCAGCACCAGTCGATGCCTGAGGGCTGGCAAGGCAAGGGCCACGATGTCATCGAGGTCGGCCACCGATTCCCCGCGTAGCGCTGCTCGAGCCTTGGCTGCCAAGACGAGCGCCTGGCTACCGCGGGGCCCTGCACCAAATCGCACGTAGCGCTTCACTTCGTCTGGCGCATCGGGATCCATGGGCCGCGACGCCCGCGCGAACTTCACGGCTAGGTTCACGGCTTCTTGAGTGATGGGCAAGCGCGGGATCAGCTCGCCCATGGAGCGGACCTCGTCGAGCCCCACCACCGGACTCAGTTCTTGGCGCGGCCCCGACGTGGTGCGACGAGCGATCTCGATCTCCTCCGAGACGGATGGATACTCGACGTGAATCTCCAACAAGAAACGGTCGAGCTGAGCCTCGGGCAACGGGTATGTGCCTTCCTGCTCGATGGGGTTCCGAGTCGCGTACACCTGGAATGGGTCGGGAAGCGCATGGGTTGCTCCACCCACCGTGACATGACGTTCTTGCATCGCCTGCAGCAACGCGGCCTGCGTTTTGGGCGGAGTGCGGTTGATCTCGTCGGCCAAAACCAGGTGCTTGAAAATGGGACCAGGCATGAAGCGCGCTTCTCTGCGCACGGCTCCCTTCGACTCCACCTCGTTCAATACGTCCGTCCCGGTGATGTCCGCGGGTAGCAGGTCGGGGGTGAACTGTACCCGTCCGAACGAAAGACCCAGCGCTTGAGCCACGCTGGACACAAGCAGTGTCTTTGCCAACCCCGGCACGCCGACCAAGAGCGCGTGCCCGCGAGCCAGCAAGGTGATGAGCATTCCGTCAACCACCTGCTCCTGGCCGATAACGACACGGGCCACCTGCTCTTTGAGCGCTTTGCAGGTGGCCGTGCAGGTGGCTAAGAGTTCGACATCGTCGGGGCGCGTGTCATGGGCGGCAGTCACAGTCGTGTTAACCTAGGACAAATTCGGGTCGAAACAGTAGGAATTGCGACCAGCCTAGCACCAGCCGCGCCGTGGGAAATACCCAGCCACAAAGGCCTTGTGCCCATCCCAAAAAGGCGCCAAAGCAAGCTCCTCTTCGTCCCACACCGTCCCGACCCACGGATCTTCGATGTACGCCAAGAGCCAATCCGAACCCGCGGCTGAAGCAAAGCCTGGCGCGGCAAAGGCTCCAGCGGTGGCCGCTTCCCACGGACAAGCTTCCCACGGGCAGTGGGTCGAAGAGCGGCCCGCACCAGGGCTTGCGCGCGGTAAGTACCCTTGGCCGGCCTGGGGCGTCGCCACCTTGGGTGGGGTCATCGTGGCGCTCGGCCTGCTCTACCTGGCGATCCAGCTGCGTCGACTGCTGCGGCGATGAACACGTTGCTACGTCGCCTGCTCATCGCCCTATTCTTGGGCGTCGTCGTATACGGCGGCTTCGTCGTCTACACGGGTTACGAAAAGATCAGCTCGAGTCTGACCGAGTTCAGCTGGCTTTCGTTCGCTGCAGCGTTGGGGCTCGCGTCGTTCAACTATCTGCTCAGATTCCTCAAGTGGGAGTACTACTTGGCGCGCTTGCAAGTGCAAGGCGTACCGAAGTTCGAGAGCCTGCTGGTCTTTCTCTCGGGTTTCGTCTTGACCGTCACGCCGGGCAAGGTCGGGGAGGTCTTCAAGAGCGCCGTTCTTCAAAACACGCACGGTGTTCCAGTAGCCGTGACTGCACCCATCGTGGTGGCCGAGCGCTTGACCGACGTCATTGGAGTCGTGCTCCTCATCGCGCTCGGCAGCTCCGGCTTTCCCGACGGTCTGCCTTGGGCAGCGGCGGGCGCGAGCCTGGTGGTTGCCTTCTTGATCGTGTTGTTGTGGCAGACTCCTATCCTACGCGGGCTGTCGTGGATGCGCGGGAAAAGTGGCATCGTGGGCAGGTTGGCTCCCAAGCTGGAGCAATCTTGGCACAGCCTCAGAATCGTAGCGCGCCCCAACGCGCTGATTCTGCCTACTCTGCTCTCGCTCATCGGCTGGGGTGCGGAAGGTGTCGCCCTATACCTCCTGATTGTCGGGTTCGGGATCGAAGCTTCGCTGCCGTTGTGCGTGTTCTTCTACGCCACCGCCACCTTGGCAGGCGCCCTCGTCCCTGTACCGGGTGGCCTCGGGGTCGCCGAAGCCATGATTCAAGAGCAGTTGGTGCGCGTTGGACACACGCCGGCTGGCGTTGCCACCGCCGCCATGCTGCTGATTCGCCTCGCCACGCTGTGGTGGGCCGTCCTCGTGGGCTTTGCTGCATTGTCCCTACTCAAGCGCCGCCACCCATCCTTGTTTGCCGACGCGGCCGCCGTGGCCCCCAAATCGGGGACCGCGAGTTCGCCTTGATCTCGGCTTGGGGAGCACCGAAACTTTGCGTCATGCGCTGCGAGACCTCGCGCCTCCCCGTTTGCCTCAAGCTCGCGCTGTCGATGGCGGTTGCTGGTTGCGGCGCTGCCTCGAACGCGAAACCGCAAGCGCCACCCACCACCGCACCCGTAGTCGGCGACGCACCGGCAGGTCTGGCAGCGACCTCCACCGATTCGACATGGCTCGAAACCGAAAAGAAGGCCTTGCGACTCGATGGTGTGGCGTCCGTCGAAGAATTGAAAGCGCAGCTGACGAACGAGCGCCTGTCGGGGGTCACCCACCTGAGTCTCTCGGGTCTGATGCTGGGTGCTGACTTGGGTCGCTTCTTGGCCGAAACCGCCCTCACCGCTAGGTTGTTGGCTCTCGACGTGAGCGACAACGATCTCGGTTCCGAGGGCGCCACGGCGCTGGCCTCGGCGCAGCACCTCGAGCAACTGCAAGAGCTCGACCTGGGCGGTAACGAAGTGGGGGATGCCGGAGTCCAAGCCCTGGCCGAGGCAAGCCATTTGGAGCTCAAGTCACTCAACCTGAGCGGCAACGGGATAGGACCGAGCGGTGTCGAGGCATTGACGGGAGCCCGACACCTGGCCGGCCTTACCTCGCTGGATTTGAGCATGAACCCCATCCAGACATCCGGCGCCGAAGCGCTGGCCCGAGCTCCCTACCAGGATCTCAAGCTGTTGTTCTTGTTGGGTTGCGACGTCGGTGAGAAAGGCGCGCAAGCGCTGGCCAACGCGGGAACTCTGCGTCGGCTCAGCGTCCTAGCCTTGTCAGGGAATGCGGTCGGAGACGCCGGCGCGAGCGCTATCGCCCATTCGCCCCATCTCACGAGCTTGACGCTGCTGGATCTCAGCGCCAATGGAATCACCAGCGTAGGTGCGCTCGAGCTGGCTCAATCGCCGAATCTCCAGTCGCTCGAGTCCATCGAGCTCTACGGCAACGATCTGGGCGCCAGAGGCGAAACGGCACTGCGAGACCGTTTCGATGGCAAGCTAGGTCTCTGACCGCCGCGCAGGAAGCGAACGACCTAGCAATGAATGCGGGAACCAGAGGCGAGGTTGGATTTCTGTTTCACCGGGAAGACGGGAAGACAGGAAGATTTTTTTGTTTGGACCCGACCAGACCGTTTGCGGTGATGCGATCTTGTGAACCGGTTCTCATCCCGATGACCGGGAACGAGAAATTTTTCTTCTTCAATTTCTGAACTCAACCAGCCTGGTGCGCATTCTGCGGTGTTGCGGTTGGCTAGGGAGGCCCGTCGGCTCTCAGGGCGGCGAGGGCTTGCTGCAGATCGTCCGGCAGTGGCGCCTCGAAGAGCAGCTGCTCACCAGTGCGCGGATGCACGAACCCGAGAACGCCGGCGTGCAGGGCTTGTCGGCCCAACTGGTCCGCCACGGACCGCACCGGCTCTGACTGGGGCGGCCGCCCATACAGAGAATCGCACAAGATCGGACAACCGAGCTGCTCCGCCAGATGCACGCGGATCTGATGAGTTCGACCGGTTTCCAGCCGGCATTCGACGAGCGCGCAAGCGCCATGAGCCAGACTCTCGAGCAGCTCGACGTGGGTGATGGCCTCACGCCCTTGTTGAGTACGACTGGTGAACTTGAGGCGGGAACGCGGATGCCTCCCGTGCAGCGTCTGAATGCGACCGGCCCGAGGCGTTCCGAGCGTTATGGCGCGATAGACCCGCTGCATCGAATGAGCTGCCAGCTGCCGCTTCAAGCCTTCTCTCGCAGAAATCGTTTTTGCCACCACCAAGAGCCCCGACGTCTCTTTGTCGATGCGATGAACGATGCCGGGTCGCATGGCTCCCTCGGGATCGAGCGGATCGCTCGGAGGAGTGCCGAACGCCACCCTCGCCAGGAGGCCGTTGACCAAAGTGCCCATGGCATGACCGCGCCCAGGGTGCACGACCAGGCCGGCAGGTTTGTTCACCACACAGAGCTCGCTGTCTTCGTAGACGATATCGACCTCGACGCTGGGGTCGGGAAGCGCACGCGTTGGAGGACTGGGCCCTCGAGCTACCGTCACCAGATCCCCGGTGGCTAAGATATCGCGGGCTCTACACGGCTCGCCGTTCCGCAACACCCGCTGCTCGCTGATCCAGCGCTGGATGCTGGTCCGCGACACGCTCGGGAGCAGGCGGACGAGAACTTTATCCAAGCGTTCGCCACCCAGCTCGCTGGTGATGACGAAACGCTCGGGCATCTACCAGATGCTGCTTTTGATATGACCCTTTGACTTCACCAGGATGTCTACCAGCGCGCGGTCGTAGAAATTCTTCTGGTAAAGATCTGGAGCTACTCTGCTCTTGTAGAGGGCTCGGCCTTCTTCGATCTCCTCTTCCAATTCTTCGAACAGACTGTCGCCCTCGATACCTCGTACGATCTTTTCTTCGTTGTAGAGCGATAGATCGCTCGCTATGGCGCGCGCCAACCTGCGCGCTGCCTCTTCGGTTTCGATCAACGGCATCTTCGGGGCGTCTCCTTTGGTCCTGTAGTATCGCTCGGCGCGCGGTCAGCTGTCAAAATGGCTTTCGGCCTTAGGTACTACCCAGCCTCGGAAAGGGATGGCTGCCCCTGGCATGAAGCAGCAGCAGGCCAAGACTCCGGCCAAGTAGCCACACACCAGAGCATAGCGCCCAGCGCCGAAGAAAATGGCATGTATAAGTGCCGTTGCCCCGAACACGACGATGCCCAAAGCCAGGGCTCGGTAGTCCAACAGTGGCCGCCCCAGCGATAGGGTGCTGGCCAGCAGTGCTAGCACCGCGGGCCAACCCCACGGGGTGAACGAGCTCAGCACACCAACCAGCGCAAGCCCCTTTCGCCACCTCTGCCGAGGACCCGGCAGTCGCTGAAATCCAATCAGCGCGAGTATCAGCAGAGAGCGCTGCCAGAGCGTCTCGAACCCTGCCAGCAGCTGCTCTTTCTCTTCGCCGAAGAAGCCCTCGTTGGACATCCGAAAGTAGTGAGCCGGGGCTGCGGGCACGTCGAAGGTCGCGCCCCACTTTTTCGGGACGAGCTGAGCCCAGGCCAGCGGACGTTCGGCGATGCGGCGCACCGCGGCATCCCCGAAGCAGGTGTCTTTGGCTGCTTCTTCGAACACCTCCCGGCACTCGCTTGGCACGCCCATTTCGTCCAGAGAGATCCAGGCACCGTTGCCTTGCGCTGCCGTTCCGATCAGCAGATTCCAGCCTCCATTGGCGCTGACCAGCACACATCGATCCATCTTTTCGCAGTTCCTCAGCGTCCACGGCAAACACACCGCCACAGCCAGCGCAGTCACCACCAGTGATCGACACCACCACGTGTCGCGAAAGCGCCGTGCGGCGCCTGGCGCCCCGGCATACGCGGCGGCTGCGCCAAAGAACGGAACCATCAGCAGAGTCTGGGGGCGCACCAGTACCGTGAAGCCGAGCAAGGCTGCCAAAAGCATCAGCGGCCACCCTCTCGGCGTGCGACCGGCCCATAGCGCCAGCCATGCCGCAATCACGTAGAGCGCAGCGGTCACGCCTTCGGTCATCAAAGCCGGCGTGTACAGCACCAGGCTTGGATGCAGCGCAGCGAGAGCACCCGCCGCGAGAGCACCCGCCCTGGGCAGAACGTGAGCTGCCACCCAGTAGCTGGCCACCACCGCCGTGCTGCCGAGAGCCGCGTTGAAGAGCATGGCCCAGAGCGGGTTCGGACCCAAGAGCGCATACAAACCGCCGATCGCTGCCGGGTATCCCACCGGGTAGTGCGCGGCGAATGTCACCGCCCCATCCGGCCAGAGCCAGGTGTAGCCTTGGCCCTCTGCAATGCGGCGAGCCACTACGTCGTAAAACTTTCCGTCGGCCGCCGGTGGGAATACACGAGCTCCCCACACGGCGCAGCTGACCCTCAGAAGTGCGCCGAACGCTCCCAACCAGAGTGCATCGGTGGCGCGGGCTCGACCGGAGTAGCGCGCGCTGAGCCATGCCAGCGGCATGCGAAACTGCTGCGCCAGGTCCCGCATCAGGCTCCAACGCCGAACGGAAACGCCGACAACAGCCCGAGGCGACGGAGCTCCAAGACCACTTCGCACGCGGGTAACCCGATGACATTGCTGTGCGAGCCCTCGATGCGCTCGACTAGAAATGCGCCGCAGCCCTGCAGGGCATAGGCCCCTGCCTTGTCCAGCCCTTCCCCGGTGGCCGCGTAGCGCTCGAGCTCTTCTGGCTGAGCCGCGCGCATGCTCACCATCGACTCGACGACACGTGCACCCGCAAGCTCCTTCGGAGCTTCTCTGGTCGACACGGCGAAACGCGTCAACACCCTGTGCTGCCGACCGGCAAGCAGGCGGAGCAAGCGAACTGCGTCAGCGGTATCTCGCGGTTTTCCAAGGATTTCATCATCGAGCACGACGATGGTGTCTGCCGCGAGCGCACCAGCAGCCCCCAGGGCCGTCACCTCGTTCGCCACCGCGACGAGCTTGGCGCTGACGACCCGCACCAGGTACTCGTCGATGCCTTCACCCTGCGCTACGTCCTCGTCGACGTCCGCCGCTCGCACGACGAGCGGTATACCAAGGCCCTCTAGAATCTCACGTCGCCGTGGCGACCCAGATCCGAGCAACAAGGGACTACTTCGAGAGATAGTTCTGATCATCCGCTTTGGCTCTCCAAGGCCAACGAGCCGGTCGTGGCATAGCACAGCTTGCGCTGGCTGAGACGGCTTGCTGGGACGCACCGGCCGGACCCCTGTAGTATGCCGTCGTGCCCGCCACTCCGCGCTTCGAGGAGCCTCGGCGAGCGCCGCGCGGCGCCCGTTGGTCACTGGCTCTTTTTGTCTTTTGGGTGAGCTTTTCGAGCCTCGGGCCCTTGCCAAGCCATGCCTTCAATTGTCGAGAGCACCCGCATTCGAGCTGCATCGATTCCAATCAGCAATGGCTGGCCCGCGGCACCGGGCCGTTCGTTGCACTGCCCACCGCCGAGGTACGCGGAGCAGGCTCGGCTGTGTTCACGATGGCCGGCGTGTATCAGCACCGACCGCTCGTCTTGAACGCAGCCTCTCCGGACGGTGACGGTCGCGATGTGCCTTTGGTCGAACACGTCGTCGACGCCCAGGCCCTGATCGAAGCCGGCTTGGGCCGCGACCTCGACCTGGGCCTTGCCTTACGTCTCGTCCCGTACCAGCAAGGCACCGGTATCGACGCTGCACGCTCGCGGCTCGCAGCTCGACTCGAGACGACAGCCGTTCGCGATCCGTTGATAGGCATTGGATACCAACTTTTTGGCCAGCCACATACGGGCCTAGTGCCGAGGCTCAAATGGCGAACCGAGCTGAGCCTACCGCTCGGCGACGCCATGAGTTTCGCTGGCGAGCGTGGGCCGGTGCTCGCGCCCGGCCTGGTTGCAGATGCCGCCCTAGGACGGTTCACCGTCGCAGCAGAGGTGGGCGCGCGCTTGCGAAGGTCCGTGACTCTCGGCAATCTGCGCTTCGGCAATCAACTGACGACCGGCCTTGGGCTCTCACTCGAGGCCGTTCGAAACACATTGTTCGTCGCCCTAGAGGCTGGCGCCGCTCCAGGCCTGACGGGGCAGCCCACTCCAACCAGCGACCGAGGCCGACGCCCGCGCCTGATCCCCGCCGAGTGGGCGCTGACCGTGTCGGCATGGCTGTCCAAAACTTGCATGCTGCAACTGAGCGGCGGGACTGCTTTGCCGCTGTCTTCCGAACGCGTCGATTTCGGGCAAGGTAATTCGAAGCTCGAACACTTCGCCGGGCTCGGCGCTCCAGAGGCTCGCGTCGTCACACTGCTTCGGGTCGTCACTCCCGACCCAGGGCTCAGCGAGAACTCACTGCTTCACGAAGGTCACGGGCACGACGATGACCGCGGTGCCACCCTCGGGCGGTGAGAATTGCGCAGCGCTAGCGCGCGCCTGAACGCAGCTAACCACGGAACCAGGCAGGTTGCCGGAGGGTGCTGCATTCACGCTTTGTACTTCGCCACCGGGCCCGACGCGAATCGTGAGCCGAATCGAGCCCTGCGCATCTGGGTTGATAGCAAGGCCGCGGTTGTAGCAAGCGCGGAAGCCCGCTCGCATGCCGGCCACGACGCGGCTCGCGTTGCTGACCGTACCGCCGCTCACGGCCGCACCGCCCACCGATGCCGAGCCCTTCGGACCTTCTTTCACCTCTTTGGCGGCGCCCGCCCCCTCGGTGCCTTCGCCCTTGCCCGTGCGGCCGATGCCCGCGAGCCCGCCGCCCTGGCCGGGTCGAATCGCCCCGCCCGCGGTCCCGATATTCAGCCCGCCGATACCTACGCCAGCGCCGCTCGCAGCAGCCGCGTCGAGTGCGCTCGTCGGGACGTCCCCTCCCTTCAACACGCCCGCGGTGGCTGGCCCGGTATTCGCCAAAGCACCCAATGTCGCCATCTCGAGCTGATCCAGCTCGTTGCTGAGAGCCGCAGCTTCGGTTGCGCTCATCGCGCCGCCGCCCTCCGCCTTCTGCTGCCCCTTCGCTTGGGCCTTCGCCTTCGGTGCGGCCTTTTCTTCCGTTGCCTCGGCCTTTTCTTCGACCTCCGTTGGTTCCTCTTCGATGGGGGGAGGGGGAGGCAGATTCTTCATGGTGTCCACTAGACCCGCGACGCTGACTTCCTCGTCGACGATGGGATCGAGCCAGTCCGAATACAGGGCACCAATGGCCAAGAAATGAATGAGAAACGCGAAGGACGCGATGATCGTCGTAGGCCAATCGATACTGCTGGCACCGCGATACACCGCAACGGGCAGTTGCGGACGGGGTTGCACTGGGGGAGGCGCCACGAACTGGAACAAGAACGTGATGCCACCGACCACTACTTTGCCGCGTGAATCCTCCGTGAGGCGTACTTGATAGGCTCCCTGCGGCGTGCGGCGAGCCTGCCCTTTGAGCACGGTGAGATCCGAAATACCCGTGGGCAGCGCCACGCGCCCGTTCATGCCGTCCAGGAAGTTGAGGTGATAGTCGTTACCGACGAGCTCGAACAAGCGGAAGTTGGGCGGAACGCTGGTCGACGCGATCACGAACATGCTCTTTTCGCTCGGACCGATGGTCACGTGCGTTCGCTGCTTGATGATCCGCTCCTCAATGACCCGCCCGCCCTGGACCAAGCCGATCCTGAGCACTTTGGGACCGGTGGCAGCCACGGCGCGCATCACCGCCGTCATCTGACCGGGACGTGTACTGTGGGGCCTATGCGTATGCGGCTGTGTCATTCAGAATCCCTCGACCCGCTCAGGGCTGCTTCCCACCGTAAACGGACGCATCGCCGGCACCCGAAGAGTGACACGTTGCATGCTGAGGAAGTTCCCACGAGCCGTCCAAGCAGCGTAACCAAGAAAGCCCTGAGGGTCCAGCCGAACGCCAATGATTTCAGTAGACTGTTACCCGCACTCCCACCACGTTCAGAGCTCAGGTCGCTCGTTCACCATCGTGGGTTTCCTGGGGCAGGCGGCGCTCGATCAGTTGTGACAATAATCGCGCCAAGCGCCTAGTGTGTTCGCGGTACTCACGTCGACGCCGATTGGCCTGCTGGCCAAGCCAGTAGCACAGAAGCGCACCCACCAAGCCGGCCACGGCGGCAATCAGAGCTGGACCGAAGTGAACGATGGTCAGGCCACGCTCGGCGTTCGCAAGCCCTTCTGCAACGGCCAAGATGGCGAGCAAAAGGCCCAGAGTCAAACAGACACGCCCGAGCAAGCTCGGGACAGTCACACCGCGTGAGCTCTCCTGTTCCGCATCTCCTATGAACTCGTTGAGCGCAGCGACTGCAACCGCCCGCGAGTCTGTCGTCTGGATTGTCCTCACGAGCTCACTCAGCGAGTCTGCTTCGTTTCCGATGATCGCCGACGGGTTGTGATGGCAAAGCCCCTTCACTGCACGCTCGAGCGGAGCCGTCGAAGGGATTCGCCGACTCGCTCGCGCGCTGTAGGCCACCAACGCCGCGCAAGCCAGGCACGAGACAATCGCAAAAATCATTGCGAAAATCATGGCCAAGCGCGAACGAGCGGGCCCACCACGATGACGCCGATGGGTCGCTCGACTCACACGGAGGCGCTTAGAACGGCGCCTTGAATAGGGCGCGCTCGATCCTTTCCAGGAACGGTTGCCTGAGCTCCGCCAGCGTGAGCTTCGGCTGAATGCGGCTCACGTCGACCGCAGCGATGGGCTTCTGCACGCGACCAACGATAGTCACTTCGCTGATCGTCACGACTCGCCCTTTCTTTTGCGCGTGCGCCTCCTGAGCGGACAGGCCCAGCAGCAATGTCGCTAGAACTACCAACCGCTTCGTCATTGCGTACCTCCTGCATCCGCCTCACCCGGACTTGCTCCTCCTTGAGCCGCGGCTTCCGCGGATTTGGAATCGAGCAGAGCCTTCTTTGTCTTGGCGCGAGTGATCAGCTCGTCGGTATCGTCCGGTCCTTCCGAACGCGGCTTCATGGTTTTGTACTTCTCGAAATGCTCGATGGCCTTGTCGGCGGCCTGCTTGGGGGTGACCCCCGGCACGTCGGGGTTCAACAGGTAGAGTAGCCCGAGGTTGTAGTGCGGCTGCGCCAGCGATGGATCCTTCTGAGTCACCCATTCCAGCTCTTGCTTGGCTTGAGCCGACTTACCCAGCAAACGGTACGCGTCGCCGAGGTTCAGATGCGCGAACACGTGCGTGTTGTCGTAGCGCACGGCGGTTTCGAGATGGGGAACCGCCCCCGTCGCGTTACCGGCTTCCATGAAATACGTGGCGAGCTGCACGCGCGCTTCGACCAGATCGGGGCGCAACTGAATCGCTTTCTCGAACTCCTCGATCGCGGGACCTCGGCGATTCTCTTCCCTGTAAATGAGACCTCGCAGCAGGTGGGCTTCGGCGTTGTTCTTGTCCCTCGGCGGGTTCTCCTCACCGTAGCCGTCGAGAATTCCTTTCAGCGCATACAGCGCCAGGTCCAAACGTCGATTCCGATAGTGATCGCGCGCGAGCGTGACCATGGCGGGCCGGTAATCGGGATTCTTTTTCAAGGCCTCCTGCGCCAACTTTTGTGCCTGGGCGGAGTCACCCTGCATCGATTTGACTTCGGCAAGGCCCGTGCTGACCGCTGCGCTCTTCGGAAACTGTGCCATTTTCGAGCGCAAAAAATCTTCTGCCTCCGACACCCTACCTTGCCGCGCCTGGAGCACCGCGTAACCCACGATCGCGGGTTCGTAGTCCGGCACGATACTAATCGCTCTCTGATACGCGCTGCCGGCGCTGCCCGGCGCACCCAAGCGCTCGTGAACGACCGCCAACGAGTAGTAGGCTTGGTAAGCGTTCGGATCGGCCGAGGTGGCATTGGTGAATTGGGTCTTGGCCCCCTGCAGGTCACCAGCCATGAACGCTTGCATACCAGCCTGATACGAGGACTGTGCTGCAGCGCTCATCGGCGGGCGATTGCTCGCCGCCTCGCCGCTCGACGGCGCATCACTGACCGCGAACTGTTGCCCCTGCGCATTCCCGACTGCGGCGCCCGAAGCCGCGGCACCCGGCTGCGCTTGGCCGGGCGCAGGCGCCGCGGCATCCTGAGTCGCTCCCTGCTTGGCGCAGCCCGAGAGCCACTGAGCGCCGAGGGCGAGCAACAACAACTGTGAAATGCGACGGATGCTGGTCATACCCGAACCTTTACTGGATCATGACGGGCAGCGGCGCCGGCAACCCGTTCGGTTCGGGTGCCGCAACCACTCCGGGACGCATGCGCTGGAACATGCCAGGGGTGTAGTTGAGATCTTTCACCGTATCGGTGAACGTCTTCATCTTGGCTTCGCCTACCACGTCGGTCAAAAACGCCAGCCTCCGAATGGCGCGGGTGACGCTGGGATTCGAGACGTTGTAGCGGCGCGCCAGGAGCACCGCTGTCGCATAACGGTCGACCACGATGCGGTCCGCACTGTCCAATTCCTGATCCCGCTTGTTGCGCCAAGCCTGCTGCACCGTGACTCGGATGGCATCGGCCTTTTCCTGGAGATCCGGATTGTCGCTCTCTTCGGCCTTCTTCAGCGCCGCTTCTTGCTGGGCGCTGAACATCTTCAGCTCCGGTGGCCGGGTGTTGTACAGACCGGTGCGGAGTGAGTCGTACACCGACCCCTGGCGGGCGATGGCCACTGGTGCCCAATCGGGAGCGACGTATTCGTCCACCACGCGCTGTAGTTTATCGTACCACTTCTTCGCCTCTACGGCGTCGTCCTGGTACTTCTTCACGACTTCCGTGACCGTACCTTTGTAGCGGTGAAAACCAGAGTCGTAGTCGTACTTGTTCTTCAAGTCCTCGTCGATCATGGTGTACTCGGCCTCGGCCGCCATGCTCGCTTCGCGTGAACCAATCGCCGTGTTCTTGCCTTCTTCGCGGGGAGCAGCGTTCTTCCACACTGCCCATGCCGCGATGGTGTTGCCGAACCAGCGATTGGTGTCTCCCGAACGCGCCGCCTTTTTCATCTTCGCGACGTGGTAGGCAGCCCGGACGACGTACTGCGCCGCAGCCGGATTCTTGACGTTCCGCTTGTAGTAGTCCTCCATCGATTGCTCGGCGCTACGCCTGGCGGTGGCGTTTGCTCCGGTGTTGGGACTCCTTTCGTCCCACTTCTTCAGATCGGCGCTGGCGATGATGAAGTCCGCCTCGGCCAGGTCTTTCGGCGAGGCACCGAGCTGACCGAAGCGCCCACGCGATCGATTCATGCCACTTGCGTCGCCGATGCTCGCATAGAGCGACAAAGCCTGATGCGAAGCTTCGCGTCGATCTTCCTGCTTGAAGTGCTGGATGCTGCTGATCTTGTCGTAAGTTTCAGCCGCCCTTGGGTAATCGAAAAATAGCACGTAGGCGCCCGCGAGAGCGTCGTAGGCCTGCTTCAAGAACTGCACGCGCTCGTCGTACTTCTCTCGATTCGGAGGGACGGGTGGCGTTGCATTGGGGTCACCGTTCTTCAGTTTCTGCAAGGTCTTCTCGTCGCCGTAGCGCGAGATGAACAGCTCATACATTTCGATGGCTTTGTCGTACTCACCCACCTGCTTGTAGGCATACGCGCCATTCATCGCGGCTTCCGGCGCCTCATCACGGTCCGGCGCTGCGTCCAGCGCGACCTTGTATGCGGCGGCCGCGGCGCGCCACTTCTTGTTGCGCTCCGGTCCATCCGGCATTTTCTCGGCTTCTTCGTATAGCTTGCGAGCGTCCAGGTAGGCCACGCCCTGTTTGACCGGCTTTCGGATCGACTCCTCTTGGGCCCTGGATTCTTCGTCGAACGCACAGCTCTTCCCTTCGGCGAGCCTGCGGCTTTCGGCAGCATTGCCCTCGAAGTTGCTCATGCTGATCAGCTTTTCCCAAGCCTGATAGCCCCATTTGTCTTTACCGCAGCGCTCCTGGTAAATGGGCATGAAGCGCTTCTTGGCCTCATCGAAATGGCCGTAGAGGAAATACCAATCCGCCGCTTGGAACGCGTAGAGAATGCCGTTCTTGTCCGGATCTTTTTCAATGGGGATGCGCGCGTTGTACTCGTCCCTAGCGCATACCGCGCTGATGATTTCGGTGGGCAGCTCGTCTTTGACTACCTTTTTGTTCGCGCCTTCGCCCGAAAACTGCACCTCTTCGCGTTTTTCGATGCCCTGGGCGCCATTCGATTGTTCGTACTCCCGATAGCGGGCCTCCAGCACCTTTTCCGAAATATTCACCGCGTAGTAAGCCGCGGGTTGCAGGTACTTGTCGTCCTCGTTCGAGTCGCGCACGTCGACCGCAGCCAGCCAAGCTCGCTCGACCTCGTCAGGCCTGGGCGTGCGACCGATCGGCACCTGGAGCACCACGATCCAATACCGTGCGTCGGCCAACCAGAAGCGGCTCTCGTAGGCATCCATGGCCGTGGGGTCCTGTTCCAAGTAAGCCTGCCAACCGGTCTCTGCGAGCTGATATTCTTCGATGGCCTTTTCGACGAGCCGCGTTTGCTCTTCGGGATCGCTGAGCTCGAGCGCGCGTTGATAGAGGCTGCGCGCATAGTTGGTGTGGTCGGCGGCGGCCCGCTTCAAACCACCCTTCACCAACTGTTCGGCTTGATCGAGCGCCTCGGGATCGTTCTTGTTGGCATCGGTCCAGGGCGTCGTCCCCACGTATTGCGCGAGTTTGGTGCGCGCCTTGAGAGCAGCCGCGTTGTATTCGGCTCGAGCGGGCGACCCCTCCGGAGACAAACGGGCGAGTTGATCGTAGAGTTCGGCAACCTTGTTCTGGATGACGGGCGCATCCCGATCCATGGGGAACTTTTCGAGCGTAAGCTCGAGCAACCGAATCGCGTTGCGGTTTTGTGTGATCTCGATGAACTCTTGCGCTAGAGCCTTGTAGATCTCCGGAGTCCACTTTTTGTCCTGTGGGATCAACTCGGGCGACTGCACTCGCTCGATGGCAACCGCCATCTTCTCTTCTGCGACCAAGGGGTCCGTTTCGACATCGAGCACGTCGTTGCGCGGGATGTAGGGATCCTCGGGTGGAGGACCATCGAAGTCCACGTACGTCAGCGACCCCGCTATGTAAGTGAAGGCCTCGGCTCTGAAGTCCGCTCCGGGATCACCCGTCTTTGCCTCTTGTTCGTCCGCGTAGTGCAGCAGCTTGACGAACCAGTCGACAGCAGTCTTATAGCGTTGCTGCTTGAAGTAGGTCCAGGCCTGCTTGTACATGGCCACCCCATAGAGCGGGGGTTTTTCGTAGACCAACGAACGGTCATAGGCGCTGACCGCGCGATTGAGGTTGTAAGGGCCGCCTTTTGGATCGATTTGATCGAAATGGAAATTGCCGAGCTGCCACCAAATTTCTGCCAGGTAGCGAGGCTCCTGACCGGGAAGCGTGTCTTGCGGCAACGGCTCGCACTCAGCATACGGATCGATGAAGGTCAGCTCTTCTTGAAGTACTCCCGCCCCTCCACGCCTTGCGGCAGCACCACGCCCGCGAGCTTGGTCGAGCGGTAGAGGGTTTTTGTTGTACCACTCGTTCCAGTACTCTTCGTCGTGATCTTGGGGCAGCGGCTGGAGCAGGATCTTCCCGGAATCGCCAGGGTCGGGCAGCACCTTGTACTTATTGGCGCAAACCAATGCTCGCCAAGCTTGCTGCCCTTCCTCCAGGCGAGCCGCATCCGTCAGCGAGTGACCCAAGTAGTAGTGGACCGCGGCAATTTCTTCGTAGTCCGGGTATTCTTGAATAATCCTGCGATACAGGTTGATGGCGGGCTCGAGACCGGTGGTCAAGTCAGCATCGAAGTTGTCCCGCGCGCGCTCCTCGTACAGCGAGGCCAAGCGGAACATGCCATCGGGTGTGGCTGACGGATCGGCGTTCGGGCCACTGTAGAGCGCTACGAACTCTTCGAGCCTTCGAATGGCCTCACCGCGTGCCGTAGTCAGCCCCTCTTTTTCGATGACCAGCTCCTTGTCGAGCGCGGACAGCACGCGCCTGCGCCGCTCTTCGTAGTGATGCCGAACGATGGTGGTGAGGGCGCGCCGGAAATCTTTGGCTCCGCGCGTATACTCGTCCGCCTCACGGCGCAACACCTCGAACGCCTTGAGCTGCTGCGCTGTCGGTGGTGGAGGAGGCGCAGCCCCCTTGTTGATGGTTCCAGCCTTGGGAGCGCCCGTACGGGCGCCGGTCGCGCAGCGTGGCCCCTTCAGGGTCGAAGCGGTACTGATCGGTTTTGCCGGAGCATCAGCCGAAGTGGGTTCGGCGGGATTGGCCTCCTGCGAAGACGCTGCCGCGGAAAGGCACAAAACGCCGAGCAGCGTTGCTACCCCTCCTCGCAGACCGCCTGTGGCGACTTTCATTCCGTGTCCTCCGCGTCGTCGAGCACTTCTTGGAGCTCGTCGTTCAAATTCTGCTCTTCGCGAGCCCTTTCCCTCTGCAAGTTGCGGACGCGGCGCATCTGCTCTTCGCGCAGCTCCCATGCCTGCTGCACGATGCCCACGTCGGCACGAAGGACGACGCTCTTCAGGCGGTCACGCACCAACCCGAAGTTTCGCATGGCCACCTCACCGACCAACAGGCGAGCCTGCTGGTCGAGCGCATCCAACCTGTCGGCGTAGGTCTCGATGTTGGTTGCCTCGCGCACGACCACCTGTTGCATCTTTTCGGCCTCGCCGGCCGCTTCGCTCTCCAAGCCCGCGCGCTGCGTGTTCAAGCGAGCCTCTACTCCGTCGGCTCGACTGAGCAGCGGCTGTATCTGGCGTGCGTAGTCCGTCGCGCTCGCCGAGTCTTGACCACTGGCTACCAGCGCAACCTCTTGAGCGAACACGGTCTTGAACCGCTGGCGCACTTGGTCGTCCTCCACGAATCGTTGGTCCCCGAAACCAATCTGGACCCGACCCATGTCGATCGCCTCTTGGAACTGCTGGATACGCTGCCTATAGGTGACCAAGTCGCGCTCATTGGCCTCGATCTCGAGACGAAACCGTTCGCGGCTGGCCGGATCGACGCTCACGTTGAGCTTCTGGGCATCGTCAAGCACCTTGCGTAGCGCGTTGACCACGGCTTGCAGGCGGTCTGCCTCGAGCGTCAAGCGCTGCAACTTCTGGCTGACCTGGTTCCACTGCCGTTCGCCGGTAGCCTCGCGTGCCGCAAAATCACCGTCCGTCACCGGCAAAAAGCCCATGCGCTTCATGAGCCGCCGACGCTCATCGCGCACGGCTGCCAGCTGCCCGCTAGGAGTACCCGCGACATCGTCCAACCCGAGCGCCAGAGTCAAACGCGCCAGGCCCAGCTCATTGATGAGCCCGATGGTTTGCTCGAGCGCTGCCTTCAATTCGGGAAACGCCTTCACACGAGTGGGCCCACCCAACACGGCGTTGAGCTTGGAGACCAGCTGACGCGATCTCTTGATGAGCCGGCGTGAACGCGCCACGTCGTCGATGACCGCAAACACGCGATCGTCCTTGGCCTCTTGCCTTGCCCATTCGATCACCACGGGCGGCAACCCACTTCCCTCTTCCGTGTAGACCTCCTCCGTCAGTCGATCGTAATAGACGGCTGGATCGGTGGTGGTGTCGAGAAATGATTGCACTTGCTGGCGGATTGGGTCGAACTCGTTACGGACCTCCGTATACAGGCCGAGCGCTTTGTCGAATTGCCCCGAGCGAAGCATCAAATCCGCGCGCAAGAGCGAGCCATCCGCCAATTCCAAACTCTGCGGATCGGTAATCGCCAGCACCTCCAGCGCGCGCTGCGCACGCTGGTAGTCGCCGAGCCTGACGTAGACCCACGCCAACTCGTACAGCATGGTCGAGAACTCCGGCGAAGACCGATCGACATGACTGTAGGCTTCGGCTGCTTCGAGGTATTGATCGCCTTCGTGGAACAAGCGCGCGATGGCCATCCAGGCCAGATCGATGACGTGCTTCTGCTCGGTCGTCTTACCGGGCATGCGCGTCACTCGACGAAATTGCTCGATGGCCTCTTCGAAGCGAGCCGCCACCTTTCCCGACGGGTCCGGGGCCGGCGCCGCGCCCTCCGCACTGGCTCCCTGCGCCGCGGATGATGCCAGGGCGGCTTCGATCGCTTCTTTGGTTTTGATCACGCCGAGCAGGTACTGGGCTTGGTGAGCGAACGTGGAGTTGGCGGGCAGCGAGCTGACCGCTGCCTTCGCTGCGGCGTAGTCCTTGCGCGCAAAAAAGGCTTTGCCGCGAGCATACTGCAGCGACCCTGAAGCATCGCCGGCCCCCAATTTGTCCAGCCTGGCAAAAACGTAGTCCAGGCTCTCCAGCGTGTCGGTCCTGAGAGCGATATCCACCAAACGACTCAGCGCTCTGCCCGCGTAGCCGTCGTATGGAGCGGCCGGCGCGCGCTCGATGATTTCGCGATAGTAACGGCGAGCCGACAGAAACTGATCAGACCGAAAGTAAGCCTCGGCGAGCAGGTAAGTGCCGTCCACCTTGGAGGCCGCAGGCACCGCCTTTTGACGGCTGATCTCGACGACTTTGTTCAGCTCGTCGACCGCGCGATCGTAGTCCTTGGTACGCAGCAGCATGTCGCCCGCCGCAATGCGCTCGGCGATTGTCGGGGGCTTGAACCGCAGTTTGCGTGACTTGGGAGACTGCGCTGCTTTCGACTCTACCGAGACGATGGTGCGCTCAGCTTGTCCGCGCGCCGCGGAGCTCGATATCGCCAGCGCCGTGTGGGGCAGGGCGACCAGAGCGAAGCAAGGCCAGATCGCCCTGCACAGCATGGACCCGGGCGCCGAACGAAGCGTCGACAGGAATCGACCGGGCCGCATTCATTTCCCTCCCGTCCCTACGGAAAGGCTGCCCGACGCACCCGTCTGAGTGGTCTGTCCGGAAGATTGGACCTGGGGCCCTGCAGGTGCAGCTCCGCTGCCGGGTTGCACAGCCGTCCGCAGCTTCTCGACATAGCGAATTGCCGGCCGCTGCTCGAGAGGGGTGGTCACGCCGCCCTTCTCCCAAGCTACTGCTTCGAGTTGGATCGTCTTGCCATCGGTGATGGTAAAACTGTGGCTCGACTTGACGTCGAAGTTGTAGCCCCTGAGATACGAAAAGACCCCATAGCCATGACCCTGCAGTTTGATGGCCACCTGCAGGGTGTGATCGCCAGGGGGGATCGACCCGCTGAAGATGGGTATCTCTTTCTGTGCGGACAGCGCGCCCGACTCGTCTTGCTTGTTGTACTGGACGGCCCCGTCCAAGATGAACAACGCCTTGGTCAAGCGGAAGGCGGTGCTCATGTCATTGCGGAAGGTGATCTCCGCACGGGCCCCACCAACTCCACCCGATAAGATAGTATCGCTCAAGAGACTGAGCCGCGTGTGGCTACGCCGGATTTGTTCCTTCAGCTCGTCGATGCGTTGCTCGAGATCCCTCAAGCGCACCACGTAGGTCGCACCGTCCATGGGCGCCTGAGCGGTCGCTCCCGCCGGAGCCGCCGCGGGCGCGCCAGTCGCAGCGCTCGGCTGCCCCGCTTGAGCCGGCGGCGCCTGCTCGGTAGATGTCGCACCTGCCGCTGGCGTTTGACTCGTTGCCGGCTGCGTCGTCACAGCAGGCTCTGCACCGGCTGCGGCTTGGGGCTGCCCAGCGGGCTTGGCGGCGTCATCCGTTGCGGGTTGCGTCGTCTGCGCCCAGGCTGGGAAAACGATGAACAGTGCCGCACCAGCGGCGAGAACCTTGCTAAGTCGCATAGTTGTACCCTCTAACACTCCGCAGGCAGCCCACGGGGCCGTGAGCAGGCTTCGTTATGCGCGGCATTTCGGAAGACTGCAACACCTTGTAAGGGCTAATGTTCCTTCCACGCTTCGCGCTTGCCAACTACAAACTGGAATGTGGCAAACTGGTTGGCTCGAGCCCGCCAGTCGGCCCGAGCAGCCTGGATCACACCCCGTTTGGCTACCCCCGTGAATGTCTCTCCGATCCACGAGGACCAGCCGACCGACCGCAATCTGACTCCGGCTAGGTGGCAACGCAGTTGCAGCGGTACTGCAGCGAAAATCCCCCGCCGACAGGACTGGACATCCCTCGCCGAGGTCGCCGAAATCGGAGAAATATCGCGTCGGTTGCTAAGCGAACCCGGCGGGCGTTACCGTGGGTCGAGGCGCGAACGGTAGATCGAATCGCGTGCAGGGACGTTCCATCGAAACAGCCAGCTCCATTCCGGATCTTCGGAACCCGGGAGCCTGCGCTCGTCATCTCGAGCCCGCGCGGCAAGGAGGTGAACGAGATGGCTGATGTGCGCAGCGATGCGAGCGACGAAATGCTCATGGTTCGGTATCAGCGAGGAGAACGCGAGGCCTTCGCGGAGCTGGTGCGGCGCTATCATGGGCCGATCTTCAACTTCTCGATCCGGCAGCTGCGTCATGCAGCCCTTGCAGAAGATGTGACACAGGAGGTGTTCCTTCGCTTGGTGCAAAAAGCCGCTGAGTTCAAACACGAGGCACGCTTTTCGACGTGGCTCTACACGATCGCGCGCAACCTGTGCATCGATCAGCTGCGCAAGCAGAAGCACCGGCGCCATGCCTCACTGGAGCAGGGCGAAAGCGATGCCGAAAATCGAACCTTCAACGACAAGGTCGCCGATCCTCATCCGAGCAAGGACGCCGAACGCGGCCTCGTGGGTTCGGAGGTCATTCAAGCGATCACCCGGGCGCTCGATGCGCTTCCGGACGAACAGCGCGAGGTGTTCCTATTGCGTGAGGTTGCCCAATTGCCGTTCAAAGAAATCGCGCGTGTGACGCAGACGGGGGAAAACACGGTCAAGAGTCGCATGAGGTATGCGTTGGACCGCTTGCAGCAGGCGCTCGCGGAGTTCGAGGAGTACGCCCGCGCCCTCCGGTGAGCGCGCTGTGGCGAGTGACTCCAATCGGAGAAGATCAAGGTGGATTGCGAGAAGTTCGACAAGGTGGTGCTCGAGATGCTCTACGACGAGCTGGACGAGCTCACGGGCGCCGCCGCCAAGCGGCACATGGAGCACTGCTCGCGCTGTGGTTCCATGGGTGCGCGCTTGCGGGCGACTCGCGAGGTCGGGATGCTGCCGCAGCTCGCCCCCCCCGCCGGGCTACAAGAGCGAATCCTGCGCCTAGAACGCGCTGCAAGGCAGGCGCTGCCTTTACGTGAACGGGTGGGTCGCACCATCTCGGTGCTGGCCGGATACGCGATGCGACCGCAGCTCGCCATGGCCGCGTTGCTCTTGTTGATGATCGGCTCGAGCTTCTTGTTCTTGCGCGCCAAGCCGGGCGATGCGGACAACGTACACGTGACCGAGCGCGGCGTGCGCGAAGCAGATGAATCCGTCGCCATCGTTCCGCTGCCCGAGCCTGCCGCGAAGTCCGTCCCAGCAGAAGTCACGGCCCCTGCTCCGGAACACGAAAAGGCTCGAGAGGTTGCCGAGCAGCAACCTGGCGGGGCAAAGCCGGCGAGCGCGCCGCTCGAACGGAGGTCGGCGGCCGCGAGCACGGCAACCGACGAGCTCACTGCAGACGATGCCTACGACCAAGCGATGAGCGCGTATCGCAGGGGTGAGTACAAGACGGCCCAGGAGCAGTTCGAGGCGATCGCGGCCGAGGGCGGCGAGCAGGCCGCGTCGGCTCGACTCTTCGCGGCGCATGCTGCCCGCAGCAGCTCGGGTTGCGGTGAAGCCGCCGCCAAGTTCGATGCGGTTTACGAGCAGTTTCGCGGCACAGACGTGGGGCACGAGGCGGCATGGCAAGCGGCGAGCTGCTACCGCGCGCTGGGTCAGCTCGATCAAGCTCGCGCCCATTATCAGCGCTTGCTCGACGTCCCAGCCTACGCCGATAGAGCCCAGCACGCTCTGGCACGCCTAGATGTGCATGTCGACGCATTGGCCGCCAGGGCGAAAACCGCAGCTCCAAACACTGCCGCAACCTCCGCCGCCGCCAAGACGAAAGCCAGCTCGGCAAAGTCCAGTCGACCCCCAGCGAAAGCAGCTCCCCCCACCACCGAAGCGCATTAGTTGGATGCGCTGCGTACGTAGGCGATGGTGCGAATGACGTCGACGATACGCTCGCGATCTTCGGGCGTGAGATTGAGAAAGCTCACCCCCATGCCTGGATTACGGTTCTCGGAGAGCATTTTGACCGGATTGATCCATTGCACTTGGCCCAGTAGCACGAACGGTTCACGTGCTCCTGGAGGTGCAAAGCGAAGGGTGAGCTGGGTCCCCACCTCGAGCGGTTCTCGTGTTGCCACGAAAATTCCCATCTCGGAAATGTTGGTGATATTGGCGTAGAGAAACGTGTCGTCGGTTTCGCAATCGACCGACCACGTCACGGGTACCCGTTCGGCGCCACGTCGGTCACTACTCGACACCGGGCTCTCATCCACCTCGTCCTCGGTCACCCTTCGGCCTTAGCTCTATTCGGGTCTGCTGTCACGCGCCCGCTCTCTTACACAACGCCGAGAATGGACGAGGCTCGGACGAGTCAGCTGCGTTCGTCCGTTCGCGCGCTCGCCGCGGCCGGCCGCCCGCTTCGCTCAGCGGATCTCGACTACTCCAGCGTCGAGACGATCAGCGTCGTGCGTACCGCGCTCGACTGGCAAACGCCGCGAGCCACGGAAGAGTCCAAAGTACAATTTGTAGTAGCCCGGAGTGAAGTTCGGATCGATGACGATCCGGTGCGTATCGACGATGACATCACCGCGGTTGAGCAGCGGCAGCGGATACTTCCCCTGCAGCGTCGGATGATCTCCGTTGAACCTACGCCCGTGCCCGTCGATGTGGACGAAGGTTTCCCAATCTTCCGTAAGGCGCCCCGTCACCTCGTAGGCAAGCCGGAGCTGATAGGGCTCGCCCGGATGCACGAGAGTCGCCAGCGAGCCGTCGGCCTGCCGGAGCTCCCAGCCAATTACCTGCAGCCGGCCCCCGAGATTGGCATCCATGGGGTGAGCGATGCTCGGCCGAGCAGCGAGCAGCCACTCGGAAAAAGGATTGTGATCGCGCGCCCCCTGTAAGCGATTCGACGCGAGCACGATCTCGCTCGAGCGCGCGTCGATCACGGGCAGATTGACCCTTGGTCGAGTCAGCATCCGATAGCGTGCATTCAGCTCGGGCAAATCGCTGCCGCGAGCCACTAGAAAACGGCGGCCGTCGCCCTGCGTCAGCCAGCGCGAGGCCGCCTGCGCAGAATCGAACCAATGCAGCTCCTCGTGCGTGTAGTAAGCAGCAACACTAGTCGTCACCCCGAGCAGACCCAAGGGCTGCCCGCTCTCGTGAAGCTCGGCATAACTCGCGAACACGGGCTTGGGCGACAGCTGCGAAGCCAAAGCCGGGTAGTACATCGCACTGAGCAGCAGACCCGCAGCAGCGAGCGCGAGAGTCGAGATGCCGCCTCTCGATGACAGCCCACAACCCCGAGAGGCCCAACGGACTGCGTCACGCGACAAGCAAAACGCCAAAGGAACACCCAGCACGACGCAGGGCAAGAACCACCACACGTGCAGGGCCAGCGCCTTGCTCACCGACCACATTCGTTCGACGGGGTCGAGCTGCAGCACGTGGTCGTTGACCCCCAGCAGCAGGCGCCAAAAAAGCGCCAAGCCGCCGAGCAAGCACAGCCCTTTCCACAGAGCACCTCCGTATGCTTTCCTGAGCGCGCGCCAATAGCCGGTGAAATCGACGCGCCACGTCGCCTTTGGAGTACGAGCATCAGCGGGCTCGAAATAGCTCAGGAAGAAGACCAGCGCGAACAGCATCGCTCCGCCTTGCCACATGCGATGGTGCCAAGTCGTCAGCGTTTCCGGAAAGGGAGCCACACCCACCGCATATGCCGCAAAGGCGGTTTCGGGGCGCTGGCGGAAATCGAACATGAGCACGATGACCGTGGCGACCACCCCCATGGCGAGCGCCCTGGAGTACGCCCCTCGTACCCGCATGTCGTGTAGCATCAACCCGACGGCGATCGCGCAAGCGAACGTGGCGCTGAACGGCAGCACTCCGGCGAGCGGCGTCATTAGGCTATGCGCGACGATGGCGGAGACAACGGCGCTCACTACCAAGAGTCGCAGCCTGCGCGCGCCGGCGTCGCTCTCGTCGCGGCGCAGTAGCAGCGCAAAGGCAAACGGCAACAGGGCGCTGATGGGAAACAAGGCGTGACCCAGGTGATGGATCACGGCATCGTGAGTGGGAGGGCTCTCGGCATAGTTGGACGACGCACCAACCCAAACCGAGTAGTCCGCGCCCTGTTTTGCAGCCTCCAGACTGCGCAGACCAAACGCGATAGAGACAACGGTGCCTGCGACAAGCGCTAGGTCGATCGCACGCGTGCGAGCGGGCAACCTGGTTTGCGTCGACCTTCCAGCAATCCGCGCCACCGCAATACTCACCAGCGGAACGCCGACGCCGAGCAACAAGCCCCGGCACCACAGGCCCGCATAGAGCCCGGCGGCTCCTATGACGAGCGCGACGCTCCGCAGTCTGGCTGACGCGCGTTCGTCGAGCAGTGCAACGGCAAGCCCAGCACAGGCCAGCGCCTGCGCCGCCATCGTCACCACGTCGCCCAAGGCTGAACGAGCCTGAACGAAGTACAGCGGGGTCACGCACAGGACCAGCGCAGACGTAGCAGCCGCGCCGCGATCGGCGAGCCGGGACACCAGCACGTAGGTCGCGACCACGCCCAGCACGGCCCACAGAGCGAGGGGCAAGCGCCCCGCCCAATCCGCCAGGCCGAACAGCTTGAGCCCCAGGGCGACCGAAGTGAACGGCAATTCACCCCGCCCAAGCTCACGCCGCGTCGGCACCTCGTTCACCGCTTGCTCGAGGGCCAGCTCCTCGGCACCGAGCACGTGAATGGCGATCCGGCGCGCCTGCTCCAAAACCTCCAGCTCGGGCGGATCCCAAATGCCGGGTCCGAATACCGGAACGAGCAAGCTCGAGCACGCCAGTACGAGGACCGCCAGCGGGGCGAGCTTTTGGAGCTCGAACGCGGAGTCGCGGTCTTCCGAAGTGGCCATTTCGCGCGCACGCATGGGCAGGGCACTCGGTGCTAGCCGCTCCCTCCCGCCACTGCAACTGGGCAAGAAATCGTGGCCTGGCTGGCTTCGGCGTAGGGTTCTGTCAAACTGCCGCCCCCACATGCGCTTTGGCACAGTTGCACTCATAGGACGCAGCAACGTCGGCAAGTCCACGTTCTTGAACGCCGTGCTAGGGCAGTCACTAGCGATCACCTCGCCGGTTCCACAAACCACACGCGATGTGCTCTTGGGGGTCGTGAACCACACCGATGCCCAAATCGCATTCCTGGACACACCGGGGCTCCATCGACCGAAGAGCGAGCTTGGCCGGCGCATGAACCTGGCGGCGCTGGAAGCAGCCCGCAGCACCGACTGTGTTTTGTTCATGACCGACGTGACGACTCTACTCGGCGCGAAGCGATCACAGGCGGCACCTCGCGAGTTGCTGTCTCCGCAAGACCGGGTGTTGCTGTCTCACTTGCCGGCGCTCGGTCAAGCCCCCGCGGTGCTCGTCGTCAACAAGATCGATCTGCTCAAAGACAAGCGCCTGTTGATCCCACTGATCGAGGAACTCGCACGGCACGCGCAGTTCGAAAGCGTCATCCCCATCAGCGTCAAGCGCGCGGACGGTGTCGACCGTGTGCTTGACGAGCTGGCTCGCTTGCTACCCGAAGGCGACCCCGCATACCCCGCTGACGAGCTCACCGATCGCCCAGCTCGCTTCTTCATCGGCGAATTCGTGCGTGAACAGATACTTCAGCTGGCAACGCGGGAAGTACCGCATGCGGTGGCGGTCTCGGTAGACAGCATCGACGAAAGCGAGCAGAGCGTGAAAGCGCACGCCACTATCCACGTCCACAAGCAAGGCCAGCGCGCCATTTTGGTGGGGCGCGGCGGCAGCGTGATTCGAGAAATCGGCACGCGAGCCCGCGAACGTCTGGCGGAGCTGCTCGGTAAACCCGTTCACCTGCACCTTTTCGTGCGCGTGACGCCGCGCTGGAAAGACGTGCCTCGCCAACTCAAAGAACTCGGCTACGAAGTACCCGTGACAAGCGATTCCGAAGGGCTGGAGCTGAGCTTGCGCCAGGCGTTCGACAAGGGCCGGACATGACACCTCTGGTCGCTATCGTGGGCCGTCCCAATGTGGGCAAGAGCACGCTGTTCAACCGCCTGACCGGCTCCGACTTGGCCATCGTGCACGATGCACCGGGTGTGACGCGCGACCGTCATTATGCCGATGCGCATTTCTGGGGGCGAGACGTCACACTGATCGACACGGGCGGATTCGATCCAACGACGGGCGACCCGATGGGCCAGGGCATCGCGCGTCATGTGCGTGCAGCGATCGAAGAAGCAGACGTCATCGTCTGCGTGCTGGATGCCAAAGGCCCACCCACGGAACCCGATCGGGCAGCGGTCGAGCTGCTTCGCAAGAGCGGGCGTCCAGTCATCTACGCCGCCAACAAGGTCGACAACGATGCCCGAGCCATGCACGCGAGCGAGCTCTACAGCCTCGGCATCGATCCGCTGATCTTCGTGTCGGCACTCCACGGGCGCGGCACCCACGAACTGCTACGCGCCATTACTCAGGCGCTGCCGGACACCCCGACTACGTCGGCCGACCAGGCGAGTGAACACCAGGAGCACACGCGCCTGGCGCTGATCGGTCGGCCCAACGCGGGGAAGTCTTCTTTGCTCAATCTGCTGGCGGGCACCGAGCGCTCGCTGGTCGACGACAAGCCCGGAACGACCCGCGATCCCGTCGACATTCGGGTCGAGTATGCCGGTCGCACCTATACGGTGGTCGACACCGCCGGTATTCGGCGACGCTCCAAAGTGGACACCGGTGTCGAAGCAGCCAGTGTGATGCGGTCCATTCGCGCCGTCGCCAGAGCGCAGGTCATCGTGCTCATGTGCGACGCGGCGCAGGGCGTCGCCGAACAAGATGCGCGCCTCTTGGGCCTTTGTCTGGACCGCAGACGCGCGGTCATCGTGGGCTTGAACAAGATGGACCTGTTGACCAAGGCCGAGCAGAAACGAGCGCTCGATGAGGCGAAAAACCAGCTGCATTTCGCGCGCTATACGCCTTACTTCGGGCTATCCGCCAAATCGGGCGAGGGTGTCGCAGCACTGATGAAAGCCGTCGACCATGCCGCCAGCGACTTCACCCGACGAGTTTCGACTGGCGAGCTCAATCGATTTTTCGAACGGGTTTTGGAGCGAACGCCACCTCCCACCAAAGGTGGGCGTGCGCCACGCATCTACTACATCACGCAAGCGCGCACGGCCCCCCCGGTATTCGTTGCCATGTGCAGCGCGCCCAAAAGCATCGCCGATAGCTACAAGCGCTTCGTCAGCAATCAAATCCGCCAGGAGTTCGGCTTTGGCGCGGTGCCGATCGTCGTGGAGTATCGGGAGCGCACGCGAAAAACGCGTTGATCAGGTTGGCTCTTCTGGACACAAAAACGCGGCGACACGACTGAGCTCTTCGATGCCATGAACGTCGCCGGCCAGCGCTGGCACCACGATCCGTCGAGGCACGCTTTCAGGAGGGAATAGCGCGTCGAGCTCCGAAAGGTGGGTGCGTTCCGCGGCTGTCGTGTGCCGATGTTCCTCGGCAACTCGCAGCAGTCGTTCCGCCGCGTCAGGACTCAAAGCCATACCTAGCGATGCGATGGCCTGCCTGCAGGCCTCGAGAGTCGGTGCCTCCGACAGCGAGGGCTGCATTCGGTTGAGCACGAGCGCGTCCGCTTTGATGCTCGAGTCTTTCAGACGCCACACGAAGTAATGGGCTTCCTTGAGCGCCGTAGGCGCCGGGATCGATACGATCACGTAGCCAAACTCCGGATCGCGGAACGCGCGGGACACCTCGAGAGCACGAGCCCGAAAGCCGCCGAACAAGTCGTTGAGCCCGGTAACGAACTCCGCAACCTCTTCGACGAACGCGGTACCGGTGATTCTAGCGACTCCCTTGAGCACTGCCGCGAGGCCCTTGGCCAAGAGATTCAGGCTGAACCTTCCGGACAGTTCGAAGGCTTGTACCAGCGCCCGCACCGCAGGGCTGTCGATCGCGTCGACCAGGCGCTCTGGAGCACCCAAGAAGTCGAGCGCATGGGTGGTCGGCGGCGTGTCCAGCACGATGAGGTCGTAGCGTTCGTCGAGCTTGACCTCGAGCACCTTTTCCATGGCCATGTACGATTGTGTTCCGGCAAGGCTGGCCGACACATACTGATAGATACGGTTGTCGAGGATGCGCGCCCTGGCTGCTTCGCTCGAAGCGTGTCGCGTCACCAGCTCGTCGAACGTTCGCTTCGTATCCAACATGATCACGTGGAGCGGCGCTCGTGCTGGAAATCCTCTGCTCACCAACCAGTCGGGAGCGATCTGCTGATCGCTGCCGGCAATGGCGTCGAGACCAAGACTGTTGGCCAACCTTTTGGCGGGATCTATCGTGATGCACAAGGTGCGAGCACCGCGTGCCACTGCGCTCAGCGCCAACGCGGCGGCCACCGTCGTCTTTCCCACGCCGCCGGCGCCAGCGCATACGATGACCCGCTTTTTGGCGAGCAGGGGTGCCAGGGTGTCGCGCATGAATGCACGCAACGTGTACCACAACCGCGCCGAACTTGGCCCGCTCTAGCGGCTGGCGCGATGCTGACACACCATGATCGCAAACGACACACTGCCGAAAGAGCGCAGGCTCAAGCGCAGCTCCGACCCGGTGATTGCGCTCGGTCTACTGCTCGACGGAGCGCGGCGGCAGGGCGGATACTCGGCCTTGGCCGTCGCCGACCGCTCCGGGCTCCTGGTCGCCGGCTCCGGCCACTTCGCCGATTGCGAGGAGCTAGCGGCGCATGCGCCTCTCGAGCCGCCCGCCGAGCAAGGGGAAGCAGCGAGCCAGCAGGTGCATGCCGTCGACGTGGACGGCGTCCAGGTCCTGGTCACCGCCAAGACGGCGAGTCGGACGAACCTGGCCGAGGTCGCAGCCGCGTGTGCTCGCATCCTGAGTCGCCGCCGGCTCGCTTCAGCTGCGCTGTAATTCCGCTCGTCCGAATGGTGGCGACTCGCACCGCGCGAGCACTCGTGCTTATCTCTGCGCCATGAGCGGATTCGTCGATCTCCACTGTCACTGGATCGCTCGAATCGATGATGGGGCGCGCTCGGTGGACGAAGGACTCGAAATGCTGCGGGCGCTGGGCGAGCTCGGGTTTTCGCGCGTGGTGGCCACCCCGCACATGAGGCCGGGTATGTTCGACAACACACGCGAAGCACTCACCAGCGCGTTCGACGAGATGAAAGCTCACCTCGCTGAGCGCGACGATCTGCCCGAGGTGGCGTTGAGCAGCGAGCACTACTTCGATGAGACCGTGTATTTTCGCATCCTGTCGGGCGAAGCACTGCCGTACCCGGGAGAACGCGCCATTCTGCTCGAGTTTTATCAGGTCGACTTCCCGACCCACGTCGAACAACGCCTGTTCGACATCCGCCGGCGCCAACTGCTGCCGGTGATCGCTCATCCCGAACGATACCAGTGCATTTGGAAGCGACCAGAAACGCTCGAACGGCTTGTCGAGCTTGGCTCGGCAGCGTTGCTCGACACCGCGGCGCTGGTCGGCAAGTACGGTCGACGACCTAGAAAGTGTGCCGAAGAACTCTTGGAGCGCGGCTTGTACCACGCGGCCTGCAGCGACGCACACCGTCCTGAGGATGCTGCAGCCGTGGGACGGGGCATGGAGTGGATCGACAAGAAGTACGGCGGTGACGAAGTCCAATTCCTGTTCCGGAGCGGTCCAGAGAGCCTGCTGGCGGGCACGCTACCGGAATAGCGGTGGCCGAAAATTTTGTCCGATCGAGGGACGCGGAGGTATGCAAAAGCGGCATGACCCCTCGTCGTCTGCTGCCTGGGCTTGCTCTGGCGTTGTGCTCGCTCGGGCCAGTCAGTGCCCATGGCCGCATCAGTGCCGAGTCGCACTACACCAAGGCGCAAAATTACAGCGCTGCGCTCCGTTTCTTGCGCGTGGACAAGGGGTTCGAGGTCGTCGAACGCGACCCAGACGCCGCCTACCTGATCTTCCGCTACCCTACGCCCGAACGCCGAGAGCAGTCCGCCACCGGGACCATCGAAGTGATCGAGGTCGACGACGGTGTCACGATCATCGTCAATTTGGCGCAGATGCCCCAGTATCACGAGCGTGTGCTGAGTGACCAACTGCAGCGAAAGCTGAGGGACGAATACGGTCCTCCGAAAACGCGCAAGCCAGAGCCTGCAAAGCCTGAAAAGAGCAAACCCACGAAGAAAAAGCGCGACGTTCCCGAAGGCGAACAGCCGGATGAGTAGCTGCCTCGACGGCTAGGGAACGGCTCGCCCCAGTCTCGTGAAGGCGAGCCCCCTGAATCAGCCTTGCCGCTGGCCCCCGGCCACCGAAGGCGATAGATGACCGTCTCGCGATGAATGCCACCCCCGAAGCCATCGGACGGTACCTGGCTTTGAGACAGCTCGGCCAGGGGGCGATGGGGCGCGTGCTCCTGGCCAAGGACCCCGTGCTCGACCGCGAGGTCGCCATCAAGCTATTGCGCGACGATCTGAAGATCCCAGCCGATCAAAAGGCCGCGCTGGTCAAGCGTATGCGCCAAGAAGCTCGAGCATCGGCGCGTGTCACCCACCCCAACATCGTCGCCCTCCACGACATGGGTGAGGACGAAACGCTGGGCCTATACCTCGTCTTCGAGTACGCGGAGGGGACGACGCTGAAACAACGCGTCGCGCATGGACCCCTCGACGCCGCCAAAGCGGCGCGGCTGGCACGCGAGATAGGCAGCGCGCTGACCACGGCCCACCGCGCAGGCGTATTGCATCGCGACATCAAGCCCGACAACATCATTCTGTCGGCAACCGGAGCGAAGATTGCGGATTTCGGCATTGCCCGAGTACCGGACTCCACGTTGACTCGCGACGGTGGTCTTCTGGGCACCCCGGCCTATAGCTCGCCCGAATCGATCGCTCATGGGACCTTCTCTCCGTTGAGCGACCAATTCTCGATGGCGGCTACGCTGTACGAGGCCATCGCTGGCGTCCGTGCCTTTCCCGGGCAAGACGCCGTAGCCGTGGCGACGAAGATAGCCACCGAAGACCCTTTGCCGATCGCTGCTAGTCGCGGCTTCGCGCGCCGAGTCGACGAAGTGCTGGCTCGCGCGCTTTCCAAGCAACCCGAGCAACGATTTCCGAGCGCACTCGAGTTCGGTGAGGCCGTCGCCGAAGCGCTTGATGCAGAAGCCAAACGACGCCGCAGCATGGCTACCATCCCCGATCAGCGGCACCAAGTCGCTACGATCGGCGCGCCGCGTAGCCAGTGGCGCGCCGTCGTGGGGGGTGGAGCTCTGGGAGCCCTGTTGACGATGGCGGGGTTCCAGCTGACGGCCGAGCTCGGCTCCGACGAGGACGCGCAGGCCACCGATTCGGCGCCCAGTGCCAGAACGGTCATCGCTCCGACGCAGGCGAGTCAGCCGCCACGAGCCATTGGTTGGCTCGCCGAAAGTCCACCAAAACCGCGCCGCAAGCAGCGCCAAGCAACGGAGTCGGGAACCACTGCAGCCGCCGAATCAGCCCCAGCGGCGCCCAGCCCGGACAGCACGACGGGTCGGAAAGATCCCAAACCTGCTGAAGCGCCGCAAGATCCGGCTGCGAACCGTTCGCGGAGCGGCGGCAGTACCGGCAAAGCTCCGCCTTGATGGCTCGATGAGCACGAGCCGGTTGAATGTTTTCATTGCCTGTTCCAGAGTCGAAGCGACCATGCGACGAACGCTGCAGGCTGGAATTGCTGGGTTCTACTGCTTCGTGTCGTCGATTGCGCTCATGCTGTCGGAGCTCCCGCAGTTGACACGAACGGCGAGTCCCGGGCCGAGCTATGCCAGCTCGACATTGTTCCCCGCACGCGTGGTGACCCTGCACGCACCAGGCGCCGCCATGCTGCGCATTCCGGGCGGGCGTTTCGAAATGGGCTCCACCCTGAAAGCCATCATGGCTGCCGCTGAGCTGTGCCAGAAACAAGCGCCGTCTCAGGCATGCCGGCCACAGCTCTTCGCGAACGAGCAGCCGCTACACACGGTCGAGCTATCGGCATTCTGGCTCGATAGAACCGAGGTCACGGTCGAAGCCTACGAGCGCTGTGTGGCACAGCGCCGCTGCACACAGCCTCCTTATATCGAGGGTGCTGCCCGGTTCAGAGAAGCCACCTATCCCGTCAGTCTCATCACCTGGGAAGAGGCTCAGAATTACTGCCGATGGCGCGGAGCACGCCTGCCCACCGAGGCAGAATTCGAACGCGCCAGTCGGGGAGCGAAGCGGCGTCGTTTCCCGTGGGGGGAGCTCTACAATTCACACTTGGCCAATCATGGGCGCTACGGGGTTGCCGCCACGGATGCCAGCGATGGTTTCGAAGAGCTGGCCCCGGTCGGTTCGTTCCCCAATGGCCGCACGCCGGACGGCTTCTTGGATCTCGCCGGCAACGTCGCCGAATGGGTCGCCGACCGCTATGCGCCACGCTACGCCGGGGGATCGAAAGATCCCCAGGGGCCAGCGGCCTCGGCCGCCAATCGCGATCGCGTCGCGCGTGGTGGTCATTTCAGAAGCCCGCCGGTTTGGTTGAGAGGGGCTGCTCGAGACTACTACGAACCCGGTGAACGCTTACCCTACCTCGGCTTCCGCTGCGCTCGGTCCGCGTTGTCCAAGGATCAATCTTAGGCCGTGCTGAAGCTACCCGTTCATCGCCTCACCCGTTTCATTCTGGTGAGCCCTCATTACCCCGAGAACGTCGGAGCGTGCGCGCGCGCATTGAAAACCATGGGGTTTACCCGACTGGGCTTGGTGCGCCCGAGCCGGCTCGCCCTTCCCGATCACCCCATGGCCTGCAAAATGGCAGTCAAGTCGCTGGATGTGCTGGAGCGAGCAGAGCTATTCGACAATCTGGACGAAGCATTGGTGGGCAGCGCCATGGCCGTAGCCACCACGGCGCGACGCGGCGTCAGCGGCGTGATGTCGCCTCGCCAGAGCGCCGAGCGAGCCCTGGCTGCTTGTGCTCAGGGCCACCAAGTCAGCTTCGTCTTCGGCAACGAGAAGACCGGACTGACCAACCAGGAGCTTGCCCGAGTCGGCCTCACCCTGCGTATTCCCATGGCTGCCGACCAACCATCGGTTAATCTTGCCCAAGCCACGCAGATCGTGGCCTACGAGCTCTTTTCAGCCGCTTTGCTCCAGCGAACGAGGGTCCCATGACCACTATCGACTTGCGTTCCGACACCGTCACTCGACCCAGCGCTGGCATGCGTGCCGCC
>CBFGRJ010000004.1:0-57410 GCA_965651135.1 uncultured Myxococcales bacterium | reverse complement strand
CCAGGTCCCCAGCGGCGGCTCTTTTGGTTTCGGCCGGAAATGGTTCATACCGTCAACTGGGGTGGAAACCCCAGCAAGCCAGCGCAAGCGGACACCTCGTTGCGCCTTCATCCAAGGCGCTCATTCGAGTTGTGGAAACAGGAAGTCCACCTGCAAGCTCACCCATGGACCGAGAGCGATCAAGAAGCCCTAGAAGACTTGCGTCGAACCGCCGTCGAAATCGACCTAGCGCGCCAGGTGATTCGCGAGAGAAAGGCCGTGCACGTGCGCGACGACCTGGTGGCAGTCGTTTCTCACGACCTGAGGAACCCACTTGGTGTCATTCAAATGCAGGCGGCTTGGTTGCTCCACTCCGCAACTGAAGCCAAGAGTGGCGACCCCTTCAGCTTGATGAGAGAAAGCGCCGAGCGGATTCAGCGATCCGTCGATCGCATGAATGCCTTGATCAACGACCTGCTCGACCTCGCAAAGATCGAAGCCGGGCGTTTCGACCTGCGTTGCCAGATGGAGAACGTCACGGATATGGTGCACGACACTCTCATCATCATTCGCCCCCTCGCAGATGCCAAACACATCACGCTCACCGAAAACATCGAGAGCGTCCGACTGAACGCTGACCGTGAACGCTTCTTCCAAGTGCTGTCGAACTTGCTCGGCAATGCCATCAAGTTCACGCCGGAGTCGGGCACCATCGCGTTGTGCGCGAAGCAACGCGAGCACGATATCTTGTTCACGGTCAGCGACACGGGAAAAGGCATTCCCGCCGAGCAGCTGCCCCACCTGTTCGAACGCTATTGGCAGGCGCGTGGCACCGCTCGCCAAGGCTCCGGGCTCGGGCTTTTCATCGCCAAAGGCATCGTCGAAGCCCACGGAGGTCGCATCTGGGCGGAATCGGAACCCGGTGCTGGCGCACGCTTCTTCTTCACCCTCCCGCTGCAGCCCGTGGTTCAATAGCACCCTCCGAGGAGTCAATCCCCCGGTCGGCTCAAGTGCTCGAGGGGGGCGCGGTGTGTGCCTTGCTGGTGCGCTGGCGCGCTTCGCTCTGGTCGCTTAGGCTCGGGCTATGCGGAGCTTCCATCACGGCTGGGTTGGCGTCATGCTCACAGCGCTACTCGCCATCGCTTGTCAGAAGACCACGAAGAGCGTCGGGGCCACTGCAGGGAACGGCAGTGGTGGGATGGGTGGGGCAGCCGGTGAGAGCGGGACCGATCCGGGCAGCGGGGGCACTGGCACGAGCGGCTCGGGTGGAGAGCGCAGCAGCGGGGGTTCGTCGACCAGTGGCGGTGGGACAGCCGGGAACCAAACGACTGCCAGCGGTGGCTCCGGCGGCATGGCTGGCTCCGGCGGCATGGCTGGCTCCGGTGGCACTGGAGGAGTCGGCGGGAGCGGAGGTTCGGGCGGAACCACACCCGAGTGTGTGGCCTCCGACGCTTGCGATCTCGACAGCTCCCCGCCGCCCGCGCAACCCGAGCTAGTGGCACCGTTCAGAGGGTTCTACACGGGCAGTGTTCGCGCTCCCGCAGGAGCCAACACCCTGCGACCTCGTTTCGAATGGACTTCGTCCGCGCCCAATTGCGGAGAAATTCAGTATCAGATTCAGTTGGACGACTCGTGTGCACCGGGAGAGCTGGACGACTGCGACTTCGACAGCGTCGAGGTGGATGAGCTGGTGACCGAGCCCCGTTTCCAACCGGCTACGGACTTGATCGTTTCGGAACTTGCCCCGGTCGGCGCCAAGTATGCCTGGCGAGTCCGCGCCTGCGACGACAGCTGTCGCTGTTCGGACTGGTCCGCGGTCGGATACCTGAACGTGGGCAGAACGCGTGACGACATCAACGGCGATGGCTATGCCGATATCGTCGTACGAGCGAGCGGCGATAGCGAAGCCTGGCTCGATGTGTACTACGGCAGCGGACAGATGAACGTGGCGGCCGATGCCCGCATCTCGCAGCTGCTGAACGATCCGCGGTTCGCGGGTGACTTGAACGGCGATGGCTTTGCCGACTTGGTGGGGGTCTTGCCGAGTCAAGAGCCCTGCGGTGCGAGCCTGACCGGACTGCACGTTCGCGTCGTGTGGGGCGATAGCGACCCGAGCCAGGCTGCAATAACGGACTTGTGTTCCACCGCAGGGACCCCCTCGGTCTTGTTCCAAACCGGTTTCGCCGGCGACCTGGACGGCGACGGATTCGATGATCTCACGATCGCCAGAGGCCTCGGCAGCGACAACAACTTCAGGGTGTTCGCAGGAGGCCCCGAGATCGCCGCGGTGCCGGCGCTGGATATCGTTGGCCAGGAGCAAGCTTACTCCTTCACGCAGGGGACCCGCACCTTCGGAAGCGGAGCCGACTTCGATGGCGATGGATATGCGGACATGATCGTGACCGAGTTCAACGGAGGTGAGTCGCTGTTGCTGCATTGGATTGCAGGCGCCCCAAGCCTCACCAACGAGTTCGCCGAAACGACGACCCTGGACGATTGCCTCAACCCCGGCTTCGTATCCCACGCCGGCGAGCTTGGTTCAGTGCCGGCCGTCGGCATCGTCTGCACGGGCGCGTTCTACATCGTGACCGCCGACGGCATGCTGGATGCCGAGCTGCAATTCAGCGAAATGGGCATCCAGGCGGTCTCGCCTCCCTTCGACTTCGACAACGACGGCGGGACCGAATACTTCCTAGCGTCCACGGCCAAAAGCCCCATCATTTGGCAACCGGGCATTTCATTGCCCGAAAGCTACGACCAGCTGCAAGCGGGTATAGCGAACCGAGTGCATGCCGCCGACCACACCGGCGACGGTCGCCTCGACCTCGTGTTCTCCACTTCTGACACGCCCGGCAACTGGTACGGAAGCTCCACGTCGTTCAACGTATCGCCGCTGTACGTTTCCGAACCCGACGACGTCGCCGCATCGAGCGGCATTGCTTTCTGACGCTCCTAATCTCAGTGATTGGTGAAGGTCATGAGCAACGCGCTGGCAACGTAGTCCCCCTCATCGAAATGGGCGTACCAGATCTGAAAGGCCGGGCCGATCCCCCACTGGCTCTGCTCCGGCAGGAACTCGTAGCCTACGATTGCGCTGAGTGCGAGGCTGTTTCCGGTGGCAACCTGTTGCCGGTCGGGATCGGGCTCTTCGGGATCGTCGTAGAATCCCGATCCGGAACCGACCATGGCACTCACGTGGAAGTTGTAGGGCAAGAAGTAATACACGAGGCCAAGACCCCATTGGCCCATGAACACCCCTTCGGCGTCGCCGTCGGCAATGAAATGCATGAGCCCCTTGAGGGCGAGACCGCGGATCAGCGTTCCCCCAATGCTCAACCCAAAGCTCGCGCCTCCGGTGGGTGGGTAGGGCGAAAAGTCGGCTCTAAAATGCGCATAGCCAAGGTGAAAGCGCACGAACGTCCCCGTGTGGACGCGCTCGGCTCGAGTGAGCTCGCGCCGTAAGCGCAGAGTGCGCGGCGCCACAGGAGGAAGAGGCGCCCCCGCCGTTGGTTGCGGAGCTACGGGAGGCGTTGATTGAGGTGGAAACCAGACGGGCGCGGGCGTCGGTGTATAGGTCGGTGCCGACTCAGCCGGAGACGCAGGTGTGACGGGCGCTGCCTCGGGTGATTGAGGAGTGGCACTTGGCTCGACCAGAGGTACCGGCGGCGCCGCAGGCTGAGGGTCGGGCGGGTCGGAAGCCTCAGGTTCGGCAAGCGCCCGCTCGGCGCACAGTCCCCAAAGCAGCAATGCCACCCAGAACCCATGATGGATCGCGACTGTGTTCGTACAGCTCGAGAAATGCCGACCAAGCACCCTTCGACGCGCAAGGTAGCACCAACGCCAAGCGTCGTCTGCATCAAAGATTGAGCAGGGTCGCGGGGGCCACGCAGGCAGTCGGGTAATCTGGTTTCACGAGCGCTACACACTTATACGGGTGCGACGAAATCAATCCATGCAACCAGTCTAGTGCTTACCCAAGGTGGTACTGCTCGGGTTCGGGGAATCGATGAGTCCCGCGATCGTCGGCTTTTCGATGCTGACCATCGTCTCACTCATCGTTTCTTAAGGCCTATATCGTCAGCGGCACGAGCTCTAGTCGAGGTGGCTATGCCTTCATTGCGCTAGCACTTGTGGACCCTCATACGGAGGCATCCAGCTGGTATAGTCGAGGGCGCGCACACGTTCGCTTTGCATCGCGGCGGCTTCGATCACCCAGTTCAGACCGACACTGGGCGGAAAGAAGCGCGGACCAATCCTGACAGCGCTGTACAACGGTATGGCTTCGCCCGATAGATGCGTCGGATTGAACATCATCATCATTCCGCTGGTGGTGGTGCTCACGGAGCCATCGAGCCCGAGCTCCACCAAAAATCCCACGTCGGTGCTCTTGAAGAATGCAGCGGCGTAATCGGAAAATGTGGGCGCGTGCGTGTTGGCCAGCTGAAACCAGCTGCTAGAAACACCCGAAACCCACGGCAACCCGCGAGGGCTTCGTCCCAGGCTCGTCGGCACGAAGCCCGGGGGCAGGTTCAGATCGCCGAGAGGCTCGAGGCCCTGACCGTTCCAAGCGAAGCGACGCACGCGTGCGACGAGATCGCCCCAATCGGGCATCGCCGCTGGAGGGTTCGACGTGAGCCAACCTTTGACGTCGAGCGCCCGCTTCAGGGTGACGCCAAGCGTGCGTTGATTGGGTCCGCACAAAAGCCACAGCTCCCCGTGCTGTGCTGGGTTGGCGACGAGACCCACGCCGATCGGATGGCTGACGTCGTCGAAACGGTAAGCGTCCAAAAGCTCGGGCTTCGACCGATCGTGGATCGCGAAGACCAAGATCTGATTCGAGAACACCTCCAATGCGGCTGCGTTGCGCTCGCCGTTGAACAGCGTCAGGCTGGCGAGCGACCATTGGCTATCGGGCAACGGTGGATTCGGTCCGACGAGCACTTGCCCGATGCGCTGTTCACCTTTGAACACGTGGAGCCCTCGCGCCGTCAGCACGAAGACACTACCGTCGAGCCCGAGCGCCAGATCCGTCGCGCCGCTGTCGAGCTCGAAATGGCCGCGCAGATCCACGGCTGGGCCCTCCTGGGCCCCCAGGTGCACGCGAACCCAGCGATACCCGGCTTCCGACTCATCGGGCTCTCGCGCCACCGCATACACGAAGGCCCGATCCGCGCTCAGCGCCGCCGGACCCAGATCGTCGAGCTCGATGGCGGGTGCCTCGCTTTCCCAAAGCTCCTCGACATCGCTGCCCGCGCGAAAGAAGCGTAGTTGATCACCGCCGATATCTGCCACCGCGATCCATGCGCTGAGCTCGACCTGGTGCTCGGCGCTCCCGTACGGAGTGCGCACGCCAAGTCGATGCGGGCGGCGCACCGAGATGCGGCTCGGGATACGCACCAAGATCGACCCGTCCGAAACGTGCCCGGCGACTGCTACTGGCGTGTCGCCAATCCACACCTGAGACTCGGCGCTGGACAGATGCTGGCCACGAACCAACACCCACTCGCCGACGCTGAACTGCCCATCCTCGCGGCTTTGGTCGAGCTCGTCACCTACTGGTGGCGCATAGGCACCTAGGTCGACGAGACCTTCGATGAAGGGAGGCCCCGCTGGCGCCGCCGGCTGGTTCACACGCACGAGCGGTGTGCTGCACCCGAATGCGAACACTGAGACGAGCCCACTCCACCTAGACCAGCACCGAAGTCTTGAAAGCATATCGAAACCAAGCTCCGAGCGTCGCACGGGATGCGCGCCATGAGAACAACCCTAGGCGGGTTTGTTGCTCCTACCTTGGAGAACTTCAGCGGCACCCGAAGCTGGACCGGCGGTTTCAATTCGACTGTCGGCAAACGCGTGCTCGACGCACGCAGAGCTGGCAGATTCGACGACGCAAGCTAAACCGTTTTAGTTTAGGTTTTTCTGCCTATTTAGTCATGAAGCTTTCCCATCTCGATTCGATGTCGCGTGGCGCTCCGGTGCCTCGCGTTGGCTGCTTCTTCATACTGGGTGCGCTGCTCGGGTGCAGCGCCGAAGGGCCAGACCAACCCGATTCGGTGCAGACGAGCGGTTCCACGACCCTGTCGAGCGGCGTCGCGAGCACGGCAACGTCGGGCTCGGGCTTTTCGTCCGCAACGAACGGCAACGCCACGACCTCCGGTGGGTTCGGCATGGGCAATACGACGACGGGCACGAGCTCCAACAGCTCCGGCACGAATGCCGGTGCCGGAGGCTCCACGAGCGCCGGCGAATCCTCCAACTCGAGCGGCGACACCACAGCGGGGACGGGCAGCACAGGTAGTCCCTTCGGCAGCGTCAGCGGCACAACGATGGGCACCTCTGGTGGCGGAGGAACCGACAACACCGGAGCCACCAATACCACGGGGGGCACAGGCAATCCCGAGTGCGATGCGGTTGGCTTTTACGTCGAGGGCAGCAGCGTCTATGACGTCAATTGCAATGAGTTTTTGATGCGCGGCGTGAACGTGCCGCACGCTTGGTACACGTCCAACACTCAGGGCTCGTTCCGCGATGCGGCCTCGGTGGGCGCCAATACGGTGCGCGTCGTGCTGGCGACGGGCGGCCAGTGGTCGCGCACCAGCGGCTCTAGTATCTCGCAGATCCTCTCGTGGGCGAAGGAAAACCAGTTGGTCGCGATGCTCGAGGTGCACGACTCCACGGGTTTCGGCGAGTCCGCAGCGGCGGTACACCCGAACGACGCGGTCAGCTACTGGACCAGTAACGACGTTCTAGGCGCCATCACCGGACAGGAAGCGTACGTGATGGTCAATATCGCGAACGAACCGTTCGGGAACACCGAGTCGAGCCAGTGGTCGTCCTTTCACCAGCAAGCCGTGCAAACGCTGCGCAGCGCCGGTCTCAAGCACCTGTTGGTCGTCGACGCCCCGAATTGGGGTCAAGACTGGGAAGAGACCATGCGGAACAACAAGAACAACGCAGCATCGAGCATTCTCGATGCTGATCCAGATCGGAACGTGTTGTTCTCCGTTCACATGTACGACATCTACAACACCGCCAACACGGTCACGAGCTACATCGACACGTTCCTAGGGCACGGCCTGCCCCTCGTCGTCGGCGAGTTCGCAGCAGACCATGGGGCAGGCAAGAACGTAGACGAAGGGACCATCATGTCGAAAGCCGCACAAAGCCGCATCGGCTACATCGGCTGGTCGTGGTCGGGTAACAGCGCCGATTTGAGCAGCCTCGACATCACGAACAACTTCAACGTCAACAGTCTGACCACCTGGGGCAGCACCCTGATCAACGGAGCCTCGGGCATCGCCGAGACCGCGCAAACCTGTTCCTGCTTCCAATAAGCTCGCGGCTGTGACGCAGCTACTCGCATCCCGAACGCATGTGGATGCACTTTTTGGTGGCGGCAAAACATACGTCACGCGTGCAGGCGACGCCGTCGTCGCACTCTTCGTCGAGGGCGCATTCGCAGCTGGTGCGGTCGTAGACACAGCGCCCCGCCTCGCAGCTAGACACGATGCAATCAGCCAGCTTCGGGCCCCGGCAGTCAGCGCTCTGGGAGCATTCGCTGCCCCCTGCCTTTTCGGCTGGCTCCGGGCTTGGCGCCTCGGGTAGGGGTCGTGGGGTGGGGCGCGGCTCGCTCGGGGCGGGAGGAGCGTCCACCAAGGCCGGTGGCGCGGGACGACGCGGTGCCGCTTGCCTGGTGCGAGGCGGCTCTTTCGGCTCGAGCACGAGCATGGCGACTACAGCGAACGCCAGGGATATCGCCACTAGACCGGCCGCCAACAACCACGCTTTTTTGCGCGCCCGAGTGCGCTCTATCGACGTTCGTTGCACTGGGTAACGATCTTCTCTCGTTCCGTACGATGCTTCAAGCCACCGGCGTCAGCATGACCACGGAGTACCCTATCGCGGTTCCCCGCCCCACGTTCGCGTACGAGTGGCGCTGATCGCCGCGGAAGACCACGACATCGCCCGTGCCCAAGCGGAAGCTCTGGCCGGAGGCAACCAGTTCGATGTGTCCTGCTTCGCAGGTCAAATATTCGCGCGTGCCCGGCGTGTGAGGCACTCCGACCAAACGCGCCTGGCGGGGCAGCTCGATCCGTTCGATTTGCATGCCGGGAACTTCGTCCGGTAGCAGGGAGCTCACCACCACGTTGCCGCGTGTGCGCGAGGGCAAACTGCCCCGTGGATAAGCCTTGGCTACGGCCTTGGGTGCCGCCACCAGCTCTTCCAACGAGACTTGCAAGGCCACCGACACCCGGTGCAGCACCGCCAAGGTGGGGTTGGCGGCGCCGGACTCCAAATTGGCCCAGGTGGCCCGTGGCAAGCCGGAGAGCTTGGCCATTTGGTGTTGAGTGAAGCCGCGCGCGAGCCTGAGCTGACGCACGTTCCCAGCCAATCGGGCCGCCAGGTCTTCATCCATGTCCAACGCATTACCCTCCTGCCAATCTTTTGTCACGGGCGCTCTAGAACTGGAGAGCGGGACCAACACTCCAGACCATCAGGAGAACCGACATGAGCTACAACGAGATGCCTATTCTAATCACAGGGGCCAGCCGCGGGTTGGGGAGAGCTCTGGCCGAAACCTTCGCCCAGCGCGGAGCCCGTCTAGCCTTGGTGGCCAGGGATCGCACCCGGCTCGATGGGGTCGTCGCGTCGCTCAGGGCTCGCGGCGCCGAGGCGCACGCCCTGCCGGCCGACATCGGGGACAAAAGAGCGATCGTCCCACTGGCACACAGCGCTGCGGAGCTGGTCGGCCCCATCGAGCTGTTGATCCACAACGCGAGCGCGCTCGGGCCCAATACCCTGAAGCTTTTGATGGACACTGAATGCGAAGAGCTCGAGCACGCGGTCGCCGTGAACCTGATCGGGCCGTTTCGCTTGAGCCGCATCATCGCGGGAGCGATGGCTGTCAGGCGCCGGGGGACGCTCGTACACGTCAGCTCGGATGCGGCCGTCGAGCCCTACGCTCGCTGGGGCGCCTATGCTGCGAGCAAGGCCGCTCAGGACCATTTGGGCCGGATCTGGGCCCAGGAGCTAGCTCCCTTCGGCGTGCGTTCGCTCAGCATCGATCCGGGCGACATGGATACCGACTTGCACGCACAGGCGTTGCCCGACGCGGACCGGAGCACGCTGGCCCAACCTGCAACCGTGGCCGAGCGCATCGCACAGATTTTGACCGACCCGCGCGTCCCGAGTGGGGCGCGCATCGTCGCGAGCCGCTGGGAGCCGCCCACATGAAAGCGGCGAACCGGCCCGAGCCTGCCGGGTTAGACACCAAGCTGCTCTGGGTCGATCCGGCCCGACCCGACACGCGCGCCACGACGCTGGCAGAGCTGCCCGAACTGTTGAGCCCACGCGATCTGCTGGTCGTCAACGACGCAGCAACGTTGCCCGCGTCGCTGTTCGATCGTGCTCGAGCCATCGAGGTGAGGCTAGTGGGTCACACGGAACGAGCGCGCGAGTTTCGCGCAGTACTGCTCGGCGAAGGCGACTACCGAACACCCACCGAGCAGCGACCGCCGCCCCGCGCGGTGCGGACTGGCGAGTGGCTGACGCTCGACCGCGATCTGCGCGCTCGCGTCCAAAGCATCGACCCAGATACGTCGAGCCTCGTCCTGTGCTTCGAGTACGATTCCCCCGCCCTCTTCGAACGGCTTTACCAGGCTGGCAGACCGATCCAGTACGCGCACGTAACCGAGCCGCTCGAGGCTTGGGACGTGCAAAGCCGCTTCGCCACCCGGCCTTGGGCTTTCGAGTTCGCGTCGGCGGGTCGGGCGCTGAGCGGCGAGCTCTTGCTCGCACTGGCGCGCCGAAGCATCGAGGTGGTGTCTCTGACTCACGCTGCCGGAGTGTCGGCCACGGGCAACACCCGGTTCGAACAGCTGCTGCCGCTAGCCGAGCGCTACGAAATCCCAGAGACGACGGCCCGCAGCGTGAATCGCGCTAGGCAGCGTGGCGGTAGAATTTTGGCGGTCGGCACCACGGTCGTGCGAGCGCTGGAGAGCAATTCCAAGACATACGGCGAAGTGATCCCCGGACTCGGGCTCGCGCTGGGCAGCATCGACGAACAACACGAACTACGCGCCGTGAGCGGCGTGCTGAGTGGCATTCACGAACCCAACACCAGCCACTTCCAGCTGCTCGGGGCCTTCGCCACCCGCGAGCAGCTCCTCGCTGCAAACGCACTGGCAGAGCGAGAAGGCTTTCGCCAGCACGAGTTCGGCGACTTTTGCTTGGTGCTAGCTAGCGCTCAGTAATACCAAGGAAACCCGCGATAGTTCGGGGGGCGCTTCTCGAGGAAAGCGTCGCGGCCCTCTTTCGCTTCTTCGCTGGCGTACGCCAGGCGGGTGGCTTCGCCGGCAAACAACTGCTGCCCCACCAGCCCCTCGTCGGGAAGGTTGAAGCCGTACTTGAGCATGCGGATCGCCGTCGGGCTCTTGCCCATGATTTGGCGGCACCAGGCCAGTGCGCGGACCTCGAGCTCCTCGTGGGGAACCACCGCGTTGACCATACCCATTCGATGCGCTTCTTCAGCGCTATAGTTGTCACCGAGAAAGAAGATCTCGCGAGCCCTTTTTTGGCCGATTTGACGCGCCAAGAGCGCAGAACCATAGCCACTGTCGAAACTGGCCACGTCTGGATCGGTTTGCTTGAACACCGCGTGCTCGCGGCTTGCAATGGTCAGATCGCAAACCACATGCAAGCTGTGCCCGCCTCCCACTGCCCAACCCGGCACCGCAGCAATCACCACTTTGGGCATGAAGCGAATCAATCGCTGCACCTCCAGAATGTGCAGGCGGCCCAACCGCGCAGGGTCGACGGCGCCTCCGGTTTCGTACTGGTAGCCGTGCTTGCCGCGGATGCGCTGATCGCCGCCCGAACAGAATGCCCAACCGCTGTCTTTGGGGGACGGACCATTGCCCGTCAAGATCACGGCGCCCACGTCGCTCGTGGTGCGCGCGTGCTCGAGGGCGGTGTAGAGCTCGTCCACGGTCTGCGGACGAAACGCATTGCGAACCTCGGGGCGGTTGAAGGCCACGCGAACGGCTCCGAGCTCACGGGCGCGATGATAGGTGATATCTTCGAACGAAAATCCCGCTACCGGGTTCCATAGACTGGGATCGAAGATCGCGGAAACGCCATTGTTCGTCGTCATCGGCGCGCACGCTATCATTTCTGTAAGCCCGCACCTACCTCGTTATGGGCATGTGACCAACTACGCGTTACGCCTGACGATCCGATCGCTCTGACCCAGGGCATAGGCCTCGTACAGCTGCCCCCAGGGCGTGGTGCGCTTCCACTCTTCGAACCTCGGGCGCTTTCGACGATGGTAGCGAACCCGGTCATGGTACAGCTTGCTGCCCCAGGCCATCGCTTGCATCAGGCGCGCATCGAACAAAAGTCGCTGCACCCGCTCGAGGCGGGCCGACCTCCTCGGTTTGTCGTGACCGTCTGCGGGGGCCGCCGCAAAGCCCCAACTCTCTCCCCGAATGTCCTCTCCCACGATTTCGATGTCGCGCGGATCGCCCACACCGAGCCCGTCGTCGTGGGCCAAACGAATGTATTCGATGCCGAGGGGATCGAAGCCCATCAATTTGGCTGCTACCGCATCGATCGCCACCTGATCGGCGCTCGCCAACAGGACATTCTTCGTCACAGGCAGCGCGGGTGCCGGCCGTGGCGCACTGGCAACGCTGGTGGCATCCATGAGCGCGAAGATGCCAGGATGAATCTCTCGTTGAATCGCCGACAGATCCACCAACGCTCGGTGCATCCAGGGGTGCGCGTACCGCCACTTCGGCTGCAAAAGACCCGAGAAGGCGCAGTGCATGGCGCCCGCGACGACGATGCTGCGATGACACCTGAGCGCGGGTAGGTGCACCACATTCTTGCCGAAAAAATAGTCCGGCAGCACGATGCCCGAGCGGAACAGGCGGTGCAGAACGTGCATCCGTGCTTTGGGGCGGTACTCCACCCACTTCATGTCGCGCCGCTTGAAGTTGCAAAGAACGGGCAAGTCGTACTTTTCACCAATCGCCGTGTACGGGTTTTGCCCGAGCTCCTTGGGGGCTCTACCCGCCGACTGTCTGTGCTGGACGACGCTCAGAGTCTCGAAACCCGCGAGCCTGAGAGTCTGCGCGGCACCCTCCAGCTGCCAGGGCGTGGTGCTGGTCGCCGGGAAGGGGGGACCAGACTCCATGTCGTCTTTGATGATGGTTGCTACGCGTGGCTGGAGCGCCGCATCGAGACCGGCGCTCCTGCACAAGCGCTCGATGTCTTGGAGAACGGTTTCCGGCGTGGTTCGGACCACGCCCACTCGCGACCTGCCCATGTAACCTGTGAACTAGCGACAAAATAGCAGCGGCGCTCGGGATTCCCCAAACGCCGCCCGTGCTACCCAGTAGGCTCGCTTCAGCCTGCTCGGGAAAATGGGGTCCTTCCAGAATAGACCTGGCTCTGATCGAGCTCGTCGGCGATGCGCAGCAGCTGGTTGTACTTGGCTATGCGATCGGTCCGGCTCAAGCTCCCGGTCTTGATCTGACCGGCGTTGGTGGCCACGGCGAGATCCGCGATGAACGCATCCTCCGTCTCGCCCGAACGGTGCGAGATGATGGACGTATAGCTAGCTGTGTTGGCCAGGCGGATCGTATCCAGTGTCTCGGTGAGTGAGCCGATTTGATTGAGCTTGATCAGAATCGAATTGGCGATGCCCTTCTCGATGCCCTGCGCCAGGCGCTTCTTGTTGGTGACGAACAGGTCGTCGCCCACCAGCTGTACGCGGTTGCCCAGCTTTTCGGTCATGAGCTTCCAGCCGTCCCAGTCGTCTTCGGCGAACCCGTCTTCGATGCTGACGATGGGGAACTTGTCGCACAAGGCAACATAGACATCGCAGAGCTCGGCGGCCGTGAGCTCCTTCTTGTCGAACGTGTACTTGCCGTTCTTGTAAAACTCGCTCGCTGCGCAATCGAGCGCCAACGCCACGTCCTGCCCGGGCTTGTATCCCGCCGCTTCAATCGCACCCACGATACGCGAGAGTGCCTGCTCGTTGGCATCGAGGCGAGGGGCAAAGCCTCCTTCGTCGCCAACGGCCGTGGTCAAGCCGTCTTTCTTCAGGCTTGCCTTCAGCGCGTGGAACACCTCGGTGCCAGCTCGCAGCGCTTCGGCAAAGCTAGGCAGGCCAAGGGGAACAATCATGAACTCTTGGATCTCGAGGCCGTTATCCGCATGAGAACCACCATTGATGATGTTCATGAGAGGCGTCGGTAGAACACGCGCTTGAACGCCACCCAGGTAGCGCCACAGCGGTAAATCCACGGCGTCCGCGGCCGCACGCGCCACTGCCATCGAAACCGCCAAGATCGCATTCGCGCCCAGCTTCGACTTGCTGGGCGTGCCGTCCATCTCCAGCAATCGCTCGTCGACTCCAGGTTGGTCGAGCGCATTCAATCCGATGATGGCGGGTCCGAGCTTATCGTTCACGTTGGCAACGGCTTGAGTCACCCCTTTGCCAAGGTAGCGACCCTTGTCGCCATCGCGCAGTTCGAGCGCCTCGTGTTCACCGGTAGAAGCGCCGCTGGGGACTGCCGCGCGGCCAAACCCGCCGTCAATCAATACCTCGGCTTCGACGGTGGGATTGCCCCGCGAATCAAGAATTTCTCGTGCGTTGACTTGCTGAATCTCTGACATGGGCGCCCGCTTATCATGGATGCCCGAGCGACGCGAGACTCCTGATCATCCGGTGGTTTGTTCAGTGCCCAGGCGATCCGGCTCGCGCTACTCGTTCGAGGACGTTTCGTCGGAACCGGCGCCGGCGCTTTCTTGCTGCTGTCTCAACAGTTTCTGCTGCAGGAGCTCGGCATCGCGCCGCTCGTAGGCCAGGATGATTTTCTGCACCAGCACGTGTCGGACCACGTCCGCATCCGTGAAGAAACAAAACCGGATACCTTCCACGTTGCACAACAGCGACTTGGCCTCCTTCAGGCCGCTCTGAGCACCCCGCGGGAGATCGGTTTGGGTGATGTCGCCTGTGACCACCGCCTTGGAGCCGTAGCCCAACCGGGTCAAGAACATCCGCATTTGTTCGCTGGTGGCGTTCTGCGCCTCATCAAGAATGACGAAACAGTCATTGAGGGTGCGCCCGCGCATGAAGGCGAGCGGAGCTACCTCGATTTGGCCTCGATCGCGAAGCTGCTGAACGCGCTCGAAATCGAGCATGTCGTGCAAGGCATCGTAGAGAGGCGTCAGGTACGGGTTGACCTTCTCGGCCAGATCACCTGGCAAAAATCCGAGCTTTTCTCCAGCTTCCACCGCGGGGCGAGTCAAAATGATGCGCTTGACCTGCTTGGACAAGAGCAAGCTCGCACCCACAGCCATGGCCAGGTAGGTCTTTCCGGTGCCGGCGGGCCCGATTCCAAAGGTGAGATCGAACTGCTGTATCGCCTCGATGTATGCGCGCTGCGCAGGTGTTTTGGGAACGATGGACCGGCGTTTCGTCCCGACGACGATGGTTCCCTCGAGCAACTCGACCAAGGAGCGATCGGGCTGTTCGCGCAGCCCTCTCAGCGAGCGCTTCACGTCCGCCGGCAGCACGGTAACGCCGCGCTTTACCAGTAAAATAGCCTCGCTGAGGAAGCGGTGCGCGACTTGCACATCGCCCTTTTCACCGGAGAGGTAGATGGTGTTGCCCCGCAAATTGACCTCGGCGCCGCTCTCTCGAGATAGCTCCCCGAGCAGCTCCGAGCGGGGTCCGCAGAGCGCTAGCAGAGTAGCTGGGCTTTCGACTTCCAGGTGCTGCGAGTAGACGGCTGGCTCTGTCGGCAAAATGAATGGGCCCAGTGTGCAGCAGGTTCCAAACCCGCTGGTGATTCAAAAGATAATCCGGGACGGCCGGTCTGGCTACACGCCTTCGCGGGCCCCGGCAAGGCCCTGCGTCGCACTCTCGAAAGCTTCGCGAGTTTTTTGGCCGATTTAGCCGATGGCCGCTAACCGAGGGGCATCATGACCGCTTGGAGCAGATGGCTCGCACTGGGCGCGTCGGTCGGCGTAATGGCGGCCCTGGTGCCCGTCGTGAAGGGCAGCCTTCCCGTCCAGAGCCCACTCGGCAAGGTCGAGCGGCGAGTGGAGCCCAAGAAAAGCGGGCCCGATCTCACGGGTCTCGATTTGTTGCGGCTGAAACTGCGGCCGCAGCGGGTGACGACACCGCTGAGCGACGGCCGCACCGCCGAGCTCACTCTCGATCCCGTCGTGCAGCGCGCCGCCCGGTCCATCATGAAGCGGTACAAGGTGCCGGAAGCAGGGCTCGTCGTGCTCGAGGTCAGCACCGGCAACGTGCTTGCCTACGCGAGCTACGTGAAAGAGGGCAAGCGGTTCGATGTCAACGCTACCGCCGAAGCGCCCGCCGCCAGCATCTTCAAAATCGTCACCGCAGCGGCGCTGATCGAGAAAGCCGGTCTCAACGAGGACACCGAGCAGTGCTACCGCGGCGGCAAAAGCAGCATCTCGGCCGACGAACTCCGGGACGATCCCAAGCGCGACAAGTGGTGCGCCACACTCGCTATGGCCATGGGGCGCAGCCTCAACGTGGTGTTCGGTCGCCTCGCGCAGAAACACCTGACGCCCGAAGACTTGACCGAGCTAGGTGGTGCACTTGGTTTCGGCGCTCCGGTCCCATTCGTCACCAAGAACGAGGCGCCGACTATCGAAATACCGGGTGACCCTCTCGAGTTTGCCCGCAGCGCAGCGGGCTTTTGGCACACGAGCTTGTCTCCGCTGGCGGCTGCGGTTCTTGCCCAAACCATCGCCAACCAGGGCGTGACCCTGGAACCCAGGCTCGTCCGCAAAATTTACAGGGGCGAAGAGACCCTGTGGACGGCTCCAGACGAGCCGCGCGTGCTGCGCCGTGCCATCAAACCCGAAACGGCGCGAAGCCTCACACAGATGATGCTGCAGACCGTAGCCAATGGTTCTGCTTACAAGTCGTTTCACGACAAGCGAGGTCGATCATTCTTGCCCGGCATCGAGATTGCGGCGAAAACCGGCACTCTCACGCGCCACAAGGAAAACCGCCACTACACATGGCTGGTGGCTTTCGCCCCGGCCGACAAGCCCGAGATCGCCGTTTCGGCATTGGTGGTCAATACACCCCTCTGGCACATCAAGGGGCCTGATCTTGCCAGGGATGTCATGCGCGCCTACTTCGCAAAACAAGGGGCCTCGGGAGTCTCACCGCCTTGAGGGGGTAGTGGTACGGGGTGGTCGTACGGGCCGTCGTACGTTCAGGAGTGGATTTTTTGACTATTGGATCGATGCGCTGGCTCGCGTCCCAATTTGAGCTCGAAAGAGCGAACACGTCGGCCTAATTCTGCGCAGACAGCGGCTATTTCGACCGAGCCCAGCTAGATAAGTATCCCTTGCCCAACCTTTTTGCCCAACCTTTTTACCCTCCCCTTCGCCTCCCCTCTGGCCGCTTCTTACCCACCCGTTGCCTACCTTCCTGCCTGCCTTCTTGCCTACAGGGTCGAGCACCCAAGGGTATGAGCCTGTACCCCTGGCTCGCCCAGTTCTCACCGAAGTCGCCTCGGAATCAACCGAGGGGTTGGACGCGCGCGCTGAGATTGCTAGATTATTTGGCGTGCAAGTCGTGCTCCGCAAGCTTGGTCGAGGCTCACGGGCTGTCAGCGGTCGGTTGGTGAGGGCGCCGCGGAAGGGTTCTGTGGTGGTCATTGAGTTCTCCGATGGCATGCACGAATACGTCACGACTCCCGTCAAGCGGGTGCTTCGCCTTGCAGCGCGCGACGTCTTCTACATCGAGACGGTGAACAGCCGGTACCGGCTCGAAGTACGCGATCGCGAGCGAACCCTCGAAGACGCGTCCAGCGGCTGACGCTTCGGCGTCCCAACTCTGACCCAGCGCGAGTTTGGTTTCCGAGCGCCAGTTTGGTTTGTCTGGCACGCCGCCACATTTCGGAGTACGAGTGCGCCCAGGAAGCCAAGCATGGGAAAGTTCGACAGCCGAAACAGCAAGAAGATGAAACGGCGCCGGGAGCAGGCCAAGAAGAAGGACCGCGAGAACCGCCAGGCCGAGGTCAAGCGTCAAGTGCGCGCTGGCACCACCACCAGCAAGAAGAAGAGCAAATAGGTCCAGACCTATTCACGCCTGATTCTTCACGCCTGTATTCTTCACGCCTGATTCTTCACGCCTGATTCTTCACGCCTATTCGCGAATGGTGGTCGTGGGGAAGTGAACGTCCTTGGCGCGCGTGGCGGAGCGCTGCACCGGTTCACCAAATAATCCGATATCGCCTGCCACGCGTTTCTCGCGAACCAATAGCCAACCGCCCACTCGATGGTCGCGCCAGAACTGGGCGATCCTAGTGCTGCGGACGGTCAATTCGTCAGCCCGAAGCCAGGTCACGTCGACGTAGATTTTGGCATTGTCGTGCGTGTCCATCTCGAAGCCCGCAAGCTCGGTATCCACGATCCTCAGATATTTGCCCCATTGGGCGCGGCGCTCGAGAAAACTCTCCCGTGCACCGTCGGCCGTATGGCTTGCGGCAGCACCGAGCTGCCCGAATCGCGCTGCAAGGTTCAGGTCCCTCGCCGCATCGGCCGCGAGCTCCGACGGCGGAGGTGGCGCCACACAGCCCGACGCGACCAGGCCCCAAAGCGCAGCCTGGCCCCAAAGCGCAGCCTGGCCCCAAAGCGCAATGCTCACTAGCAAGTGGCTCACCAGCAAGTGCCGCATGACCCTTCTGGTAGCAGGCCCACGAGTCCGTGGAAAAGAAACCTGCCCTCGGAGCCGCCCGCGCTGAAACGGCAAGGGGGAGCCGGCCCACAACCAGCGGTTCACAACCCAGCCGGGGGTTTCGATTCCGACAGCAAGGGGGGACGCTCCAAAACCCTGAATCAGTGTTGCTGATCCACGTTCACGCCTCCAAATCTTCGTAAATCAGATCTCGGATCCACTATCTTGTCCCAGTGCACCCCTTCGATCGTCGCAAAATCAGATCTCGGATTTGCGCTCTGGTCTCCGCAAACCAACCGAATCTTCGCAAATCAGATCTCGGATCCACGATCTGTCCCAGCACCCCCCTCTCCCGTGGACGTCGCTATCGATGGGCACGAGAGCTCGGCCTTTGCCTCGGCCCCCAGCGGTGACTACACCGAGCATTGAGCGGCGAGAAACCCGTTGCCGCCCTCCGATTCTTCGCAAACCAGATCTTGGACTGACGATCTGTCTCGTGGACCCCTCCGAATCTTCGCGCGAGCGGGTGGAAAGGCGGCATCATCCCTTGACCCGCGAATCGACCTACAACCGCCAAATGACCCGATTGGCCACGGGCATCGAGTTGTGGCGGGCTGCCGGACACTGGCGCCGACATGTCGAAGCCGCCCTAAAACCGATGGGCCTGTCATACAACCAGTTTCTGATCATGCACTACATCGACGTCTTGCTGAGGCAAACAGAAGACGCCGCTACGCAAATCGAGGTGGCGACCTATTCCGGAATCGACCGATCGACCACCTCAGCGGCCATGCGGGCCTTGGACCACGTCGGACTCATCGATCGCGGCCCGAGCATGAGCGGCACCGCCTATCGGGTGATTTTGAGCGACTCGGGCGAATCCATGCTGCGAACTTGTGAAAGGAATCTCGAACGGACCAGCGATGCTTTCTTCAGCCGCGTCGATGATCGGCGACTTCTGAAACTTCTCCGGCAGCTGCATGCTGAAGACCGCACAGAGACCACGAAGTAGTTGACCACTCCGCGCGCAACTCAGAACCGCGCTGAAGCCACGAAATAGTTGATCACTCCTTGGTTCTGCGGACCGATACCGCGCGCGAACCCGTAGCGTAGCGTGTTCTCCGTGGCGTACCCGAGGATCAAGTCGAGCCAGAGCTCGGCGCCCACGCCCAGGTGCAAATTCGACTTTCTATCTTCGTAGTCGAAGGTGTTGAACGCGCCACCGTAGTCGGCAAACACGTTGCCGCTGATCGTGTGCAGAAACACGGGCAGGGTACTGATGCCTCTTTCGAGATAGGAGATGGGAAAGCGGTATTCCAGGTTCCCGAGCAGGTATTGGCGCCCGCGAAATTGCGCCGGCTCGTAGCCTCGCAGCTTGAAGGCAGATTGGCGAAGGTTGGATGTGTATGCTTCGAGCACCGGTTCGTCGCCATAACCGCCCACCGAAAAGAACCCCCTGCGCGGGTAGCTGCCGCCGGCCGAGCCGGCTCCCAACGCTAGCGCCAGAACGTGATGTCTGAGCCAGGGCAGCGCGATGTAGCCGCGCAGCCTACCGCTGAGCGAAACCAAAGTATCGTCGCTGATGGTTGCTTCGGAGGCATAGTCGAAGCCCAAGCTGACGCTGAACCCTCGCTCTGCACTGATCGAAAAGGCAGAGGCTTCCGCGTTGCTGTATTCGTAACCCAAATGCACGAGCCCGAGCTGACCCGTATGCGGCTCGTCGGGAACTGGTGCGTACGGATCGGCGAAGTCAGCCACCGGTAGGCGCTGATCGAACACATTGACGGAATAGCTGAGCGCCACGAAGTGGGAGTCGAATTCGCCGGGAATGTAGTAGCCGAGTCCCGAAGCCAGACCGGTAACGGATTCCCTCACGACCGTCGTTCGATCGTCGACACCGTAGTCGCGGGGCAAGACGGAACGAAAGGCGGATACCGAAAGGTCGACGGGCAATCCGCTGAACCAATAGGACAGATCCGCTTGGGGTTGATACTCCTCGAAGTCGAATCCGATATGCATCAGAAAGGCATGCCGCTCGGTGATGTCTTCACCGGAGGTGGTCAGGGTCAATTGGTCGCCGAACGGTCCCTCGTCGTACTCGAGCTCGTAGCTGTAGGGGCGGAAGGTGGGCCAGACCTCGTAGGAGGACCGTGGCCAATGTTGCGCGCGTGTCTGCGCCATCACGCTGGGGCGAGTGTCGATGTAAGGCAGCGCGGGCAGGAACTGAGCCGGATCGAGCGGCATCTTGAACAGGTCGTATCCGTCCGACGTATAACCGGCATAAATCAATGTCCGGCCGTCGGGGGATGGAGCAGGCATGTAAGCCCCCGTGATCACGTTGGTGACTTGCCAGAGCCGTCCCGTGTCGAGCTCGTACGCATAGATATTCGCGATACCTGTGCGATCGGAGGTGAAATACAGCGTGCGACCGTCCGCGGACCAGGCCGGTTGCTGATCCAGCGCTCGATCGTGCGTGAGCGCGGTGACACGACCCGTCGCCACGTCCACCATGTGGATATCGCGATAGCCTCCAGTGAGCCAGGTGCTGTAGGCGACGCGTTTGCCGTCCGGTGAGAAGCGCGGCGTGAATACCTGCTCGTATCGGCGCTTGTTGACCAACAGGCGTTCGTTTTCGATTTGGTGCGCGGCGGTGTAGTCTGCCATGCGCAAGGTCGTGGTACCGGCATGATCCGTCACATAGACGATGCTTCGTCCATCGGGGCTCACGTCGGGTGAGCGCGCTCGCCGCCCCTTGGTCAAACGACTGCGTCCGGGTTCATAGCCGCGCGGCGACCGGGTTCCGGCCGCTTGTCGAAATAGGTCCCAGAACCGGTAGCGTCGTGCCGTTGGGGCCGTACTCGAAAACACGAGACCACAGTCGGCGTCGAAGCTCGTGACGGTGTCTCTGGACCGAGACAGGAGCCGCGGCTCCGGTAGCGCGCCGTCATTTTGCTCGAGCGGCAGCCGGTACAGGCCATCGGTCGAATGTCCATCGGCGCGAAAGTAGACGACGGCGTCGGGCTCGCCGACCTCACGGCATCGTTCGGGCACGAATCGGGGGTAGGTGGCCACGTAGCCGTGATGGGTCAAGCGAGAGCCTTCACGACGACCGCGTTTGTCGACGGCGGCCCGTTGTGCCGCATAGCGCCGCTTCAGCGAAGCCTTGAAGCCGCGATACAGCTCGGGATACGTGCGCCCCGTGGCTCGGCGAATCGAACGATTGATCCCGAAGGGAATGATGTTCTGCCCATAGTCGGTCGACACCACGCGAAAGGTATCAGGCCCATAAGTCTCGAGAATCCAGTCGAAGAACTGGGAACCGTACAAATAGAAGATCGATCCGCCCGGATAGCGCCGTAGCGGATGGCTCAGCTGATCCAAGCGGGGCATCTTGTCCTCGAGCACGTCAGCGCGCATGAACATATCGAACTGAGTGGAGCGGAGTCGACCGCCACTCGTAAGCCGACTTTCGAACGCGGTGGCAATGCCTTCGATGATCCAGCGGGGCTGGTTCTGATTCGGCACCAGGTTCTTCCCGAAAATGGCGTTGAAGATGGCCGGCAACCCGTGGATGTTGTCGAGGTGAAGCACATGTGTGTGCTCGTGCAGCATCAGGGTAAATGCCCAGTCGTCGTAGTCGTTGAGCGCCGACATGTCGTCGGGCGCCGTAACGAACATGCGGACGGTGTTGTAGGGCACGGCATTGGCCGAACCATTGGCTCCGCTACTGTCATCTGTGAGCAACACGTGAGTGACTTCGTGCGGCTGCCAGTTCAAGGTCGGGACCAATAGCTGGTGAATCTGCTCCGCCACAGTGGCGACACGCTGCGCGAAATGCTCCAGCCCGCCGTGGTAGTGAACACGAAAGTGGGGGGTTTCGAGCGTGTACCAGCGCAGGTACGGGTCCCCTGCGCGAGCGCGGTTAGCCAATAGAGTCAGCGCGACCAGGCAAAGCAGCGTCAGAGTGCGACGCACGGTGGCGCGGGCTCACAGGTCGTCGTGAAACAGTGGCTCGCGATTGCGCACGTACCTGTAAACGAGCTGGCGGCCTTCTTGTGAAATGTTGGTGAACTGCGCGCCGAAACCCGGCGGCGACTCCGCCCCCCGCGTGGAATGAGGAGCATCGCGAGTCCAGCGCACGACGCCGGCCGCCTCGAACTCGTAGCCACCGGGCAGCGACACCTTGATCATCAAAGTCTGTCCGATTTCGGGGATCTGATACGTGGCGATGAAGATGCCGCCTGAATCGATCACGTCGTTGCCGCTCAGCCCCTTGTAGAAATTCGTAGCGCTATGCGCACCGAGCTCGGCTTCGACGTAGAGCGGAGCGCCCCCCGGCGCGCGAGCTGCAGGGGCGCCTGCCTGTCCGGGCGTGGCCGAAGGCTGCCATGCAGCACCCCCCGGTGCGCCTGCTGGCTGGGGAGCTTGACCCTGCGCGGGAGCCACATACTGCGGTTGCGGCGCATATTGCTGTTGCGGTTGCGGCGCGTATTGCGGCTGCTGGGGAGCCGCGTATTGCGGCTGTTGCGGCGCGTATTGCGGTTGCTGCGGTTGCGGCGCGTATTGCTGCGGCGGTTGTGGCGCGTATTGCTGCGGTTGCGGCGCTTGGGCGGGAGCAGGCTGAACCGGCGCCTGCGGATGCGCTCCAGTGGGCTGCATCACGTGCGTGCCTCCCCATGCGGGAGCTTGCCCCGCTGGTGGTTGCATGGGTTGAGCCGGCGCGTGAACGGGTTGAGCGGGGGCCGGCATGCCAGGTTGCATGTGCGCCACTGGAGAGGGCTGCTGCAGCTGAGTGGCAGCCGTCGCGACCACGCTTTGCGAGAGCTGGTGTACCAGCGTCAGCGAGCCCGCGACCGCCTCGAGCGCCTGCTGAACGGCGGGGACGTTGGAAGGATAGGCTTGCAACATGCCTAACGCCCGGCGAACCGCTTCGAGCGCAACGGGCGCGTGCTGACCAACCGCGGTACCGCCGCTCGCTTCGATTTGGTGGAGAGCCCCCATGGCCTGCGCGACAGGTTCGGCAGCTTGGGTGATATTCTCTGGCACACCCGGCGCCTGCAGCGCAGCAAGTCCTTGTCTCAGATTCTCGCGGGCGCCGCGCGCAGCGTTTACCGGGTCACTCATCTCTGCCACTCATCTCCTGCTAGCGTGCGTGGCGAGGATAGCATCGAACCGGCTGGAGCAAGCCCCCTTAAGACGCGCTACCACTAGGTCTTTCGCGGATTTGTTGGCCACCCAGCGATTTTGCTGGGCACTTGTAGGATACCGCGCTCGGCCAGCAGGCTTACCAGGGCTGCACCGCTCAACCACTGCTCCGATGCAGCCAAGAGGACTCGTTCGATGCAGATCGCGCCATCTCCGGTTCGAATGTGAAGCCCATCGTCCACACGTGCCGCCTCACCCGGCTCCAGCGCGAGGGCCGGTGCAGGAGCCGCCCCGGCGTGAATCACGAAGAAGTCCACGCCCTCGATCTCCAGGGCGAGACCGGGAACCGGCGAAAGCGCACGCATACGCCGAAGCACCCTCGATGTAGGCCACCGCCAGTCCACGCGCAGCTGGTCGCCTACCGGCTCCGCGGCCCAGCTCGCTTGTTCCTCGCGCTGCGCCTGTCCTGTCAGCGGCACTCCGTGCTGGGCGGTCCGAGCGGCACTCAGCAGCAGCCTCAGACTGGGCCGGTCCAAGGCGCGCGCTAGCTGCCAGGCGTTGCGTTCGCCAACGGCGAGCGATTCGGTCGCGATGATCTCGCCGGTGTCGTACTCGGCCTCCAGCCGATGCAAGGTCACCCCAGTTATTGAATCGCCGGCATCGATGGCGGCGAAATAGGGATCGGGTCCTCGATGTCTGGGCAAGAGCGACGGGTGCACGCCGTAGCTCCCCAGGGGTGGCAGCCGCAGCCAGCGCTCGGGCAGGCGCTGCGTCCAGAACCAACTCAGCAGCAGATCTACCGGGTGCCGCTCGAGCGCTCGAGAGACGTCGCCATCCCCCGCTCCTCTCGAGAAATCGAGCACCTTGTCCTCGCCGAGCCGCCGTGTCACTCGCCAGCGACCCGGCGCCGCGACCGGCGACAGCACCACGACCGAGAGGTCGTATCCCGCCCGGTGCAGGAGCCACGCCCCGAGTGGCAGACCGAAGTAGGCGATCTTCATCGGAAAACCACTGCGGCGGCAGCCGAGCCAAAAGCGCCGAAAAGTTGGTCCAATAGCGACCTCCCTGGTACCTCGGTTCGCATGGACAAGGGCCGCGCCTTCGGGCAAGCGCTGCGGAGCGGCAACCGGTTCGACGCCACCGCGGCAAACCGGCCGGTGCTCGTGCTCGAAGACGTGCACAAAGCGTATCGAGCGGATGCAGCCGTCCTGCGTGGTCTGAATCTGGAGATCGCCCGCGGCGAGTTCGTTTTCATCACGGGCCCATCTGGAGCTGGCAAAAGCACACTACTCAGGTTGCTGTATGCCGCCGAGGCAGTCGACAGCGGCCGTATTCTATTCCTGGGTCGCGAGATCGGAAGACTCTCACGGGCATCGATTCCATTCCTGCGGCGAAACGTGGGCATCGTCTTTCAGGACTTCAAGCTGGTGGACACCTGGAGCGTCTTCGACAACGTGGCGCTACCGCTCCAGGTTCTTTCGCTGCCCGACCGTTTGATTCGACAGCGGGTGGGCGAGGCGCTCGAGCGGGTCGGTCTGACCGGGCGAGGCGACGATCGTGCCGCGGTGCTTTCGGGCGGAGAACAACAGCGCGTGGGCATCGCACGGGCTATCGTGGGGGAACCGGCGTTGGTGCTCGCCGACGAACCAACCGGCAATCTGGATCCGCAGCTCGCCGTCGATATTCTCGGATTGTTCGAGGATATCCACGAAACCGGAGTGACCGTGCTGTTCGCGACGCACGATCGCTCCTTGCTCGATATTCGCCCGCGACGTGTGGTCGTCCTCGATGACGGGAGGGCTACCGACGCGAGGGAGGGCCTCGACACCATGGCCGAACACGATCCTCAAAAGGTGGCCTAACGCTCTATGTCTCCCCTCGATCGCGCTTGGCGCGCCGCGAAAAGTGAATGGCGACTCAATGCTCTGAGCGTTTTCAGCGTCGCCGTGGCGTTCGTTTGCCTGGCCTCGGCATTGCTCATCGTCGTCAATGTACAAGCCGTCCACACGCGCTGGGAATCGACTGGCCGTGCCTCGGTCTACCTCAAGCCAGGCGTCAGCCGAGAACAGATCACGGAGATCGAGCGCGCGCTGCGCGCCACCGATGGCGTTCGCTCGCTGAAGTTCGTATCGAGCGAAGAGGCGCGCAGCCAGATCTTGAGCAGCGCCGATAGCGACAGCCTCGCGGCGCTGCCTCCAGAAGCGTTTCCGGCTTCGCTCGACCTCGAGCTCGCCAACGAGGCCGCTGCCGCAAGGCTCACCAAAATGGCGGAGCAGCTACAGGCCCTGCCGGCCGTCGACGCCGTAGAAACCTACGAAGCCTGGAGCGATAGCATCGAGAATGTGCTGACCGGTGGCTTGGCTGCGGCTTTGGTGCTGGCGTTGGTGGTCTTGGGAGCCGTCGTGAGCGTCGTATCGTCCACGATGCGCCTGGCCCTTCAGCGGCGCAAACGCGAGGTCGAGGTGCTCAAGTTGGTGGGAGCCAGCGACGAATACGTGACGCGACCATTTTTGGTCGAAGGGGGCGCTCAGGGGGCGCTCGGCGCTTTCGTTGCGCTGTTGCTGCTGGCACTGCTGTACGGCATCGTCAAAAGCCATTTCGACGCCAGCTTGGGAGCGCTGCTGGGCGTCACGCCGACGTTCTTGCCCTGGAGCATGGCGTTGTTTTTGGTGGTGCTTGGAGCCGTATTGGGCGTCGCCGCGGCGTACGCGAGCCTCAAGCGCTTCTTGGTCGTCTAGCTATGAGTGCGCGGCAAAGTCAGCGACGCTTTCATCCGGCCCACGCGCTAGTGACTGCATCGGTGCTGGCTGTTGCTGCCCAGGCGAGCGCCAACCTCGACATTGAACCGAGCCCCTTCACGGTCGCCGATCGCGCGCCCCTCCCGATCACCAGTGAAACCGAGCAGCTGATGAAAAATCTGCTGCGGGATCAGCAGACGCTGAATGCCGAGCTCGAGAAGGTCGATGAGCGGGCCGCTCAGCTGCGGCTGATGACAGTCGCGAGGGCGAGAGCCTACGTGCGCTTGATCCGCGTAGGGATTTTGCCGGCCAGTGCCGGTATCGAGCAGCTGGTGGAGCATGCCTCCAAGGCGGAACGCCTGCGACGAGCCCTCGAACGCGATCTCGAGGCCGAGAAAAAGCTCGCCGATCTCAAGTTGCGGCTGCTCAAAAAGCGCCACGAGCTCGACGAACGCCTGCATGCCATGCGCGCCGAGCGCCGCCTGATGGAGCAGAATCGGGTGGCGCTAGAAGCGGCCCGCGACCGAGCGCTCGCCTTCGAACGCGCCTTTTTGGATGGCCAGGACGGCATCCACACCACCATCTACGGGGCCGGTGTGGGGCCGGCCGAACCCGCAGCGGTCGATTCCGGGTTCGCGGCGCTCAAGGGGCGGTTGCCCTTCCCCCTGACGGGCCGCACCGAAATCCGTCCAGCGCGCCGACGTGCCGCCTCCGGGCCAGCTTTGGAAATGCTGGCGCCTTCCGGTTCCGTGGTGCGCGCGGTGTTCCCCGGCACGGTAGCTTTTGCGGACGAATACGCCGACTATGGCAAATCCATCATCGTCGATCACGGTGGCGGCTACTTCACGGTAAGCGCCAATTTGTCCAGCATCGATGTCGCTGTCGGCCAGGATGTAGGCTCCGGTGTTCGCCTGGGTTCCGTCGCCGGCGCCGCGGGCGGAGCCGTCTTGTATTTCGAAATCCGCCGGGGTGCAGACACCCTAGATCCCGCAGAGTGGTTCGGTATCTGACAGTCATCCCGAGGCTGGCACGAACGAAGAATCGAGCTATCACGAGCGGTCTGGAAACCATCGGAGAGCGCGGGATGCGCATCGCAAAGGAGCGGGCATGGGTGTTGGTCGCAGAGCGATCTATCGCGGCGTGACGTGGGCCCTGGTTTGGGCGTGTGTGGCAACGGCCGACCCGGCCTTTGCGCAATCCGTAGGGAGCCCTCATCGCGCGGCAGACCCAAGGGCAGCCAGCAAGCAGGTGTACCCGACGCAGCCGAGACCCCAATATGGTCAAGTTCCACCGCAGGGCACCTACCCACAGGGTTATCGGCAAGGGGCGACTACCTATCAGCAACCGGGGTTTCCTCAGCCACACCGGCCTCGTGCTCAGGTTCCGAGCTACGTGCTGGCTCCGCCGGTGCTCCCCTACTACGAAGGCGTCGACCCACCCCAAGGCTACGTGCTCAACACTCGGCGCAACGGTGGCTTGATGGCGGGGGGTGCTGTCACGTGGGGCGCCGCATACGTCGGTGGGCTGGTTTACGCGCTGGGCAAGGGGTTCGACAACGGCACGGGGTGGCTGGCCGCTCCCATCGTCGGTCCCTGGGGTGCCATTGGCGCGCGCGACTTCCGATGCCGAAGCAGCCAGAACGTGACTCAGAGAGAAATCGACCGCTGTGTGGATGGAGCCTTGAACGAGGTGACCAGCATCACCTTTCTAGCAGTGCTCGGACTCGTCCAGGCCGTCGGAGCCACCCTGTTCTTCGTGGGCGTGGGCGACAAGCACCAAGAATGGCTGCGCGCCGACCTCGCCGGCATGCAACTGAAAGCCGATGTGGGGCGGGTCGGTGATTCGGCTCAAGGGCTGACACTGGCTGGCAGTTTCTGATCGAAACCGAGCCGTTTCGGAGCAACTGCCCGGCGCCTTCTCCCGACGGGACAAATGATGGCGAAAAAGTGCCGCCGCTAACCCCACAGGAGAAAGATCCATGACCACACGTATCGTCGAGGGCGGTCCCACACCGCTCGTAGAATCCACGCGCACTGCCGCTCGGGTCACACCCGCTCCCAGCGAACCGTTCAGCGCTGTCATGAGCGCTGGAGCACGTGCCGTCGTGGATAGCGCCGAAGGTGCTGTATGGCGTTTGCCGGGAGGCCCAGTTTTGGCCGCGGCATTTCGCGGCGCCCCACCAAATCTGGGCAGCAGCAGGCAGGCCCTGACCGGGGACGAATGGAGCGCCGAGGGCCCGGCTGGTTCGCAGGAAGGTCCAGCGTCGGGGGACATCGAGGACCCAGCGGGCGACGTCCTCGCGCAAAATAGCGACCAGAATCTCTATTACTTGCGATTGCAGCAACAAATCAGCGCCGAGAGCCGTGAGTACACGGCGCTTTCCAACGTGCTCAAAGCGCGTCACGATACGGTCAAGAACGCGATCGGCAATATTCGCTAGCCCAACGGCAACCCAGCCAGGCGGCAATTCAGCAGGACGAAAACAGCATGGGCATCGACGGAATCAACAAGCCAGGTGGCCCCAAGCCAGAAATCGCCGGCCCCGCGCAGAGTGACCTGAAGTTCAAGGACCAACTCGACGTCGAGCGCACCAGCCGATCCGAGCACGTCGGTGCCCCTTCCCCCCTCGAGCAGCTGCATGCGGGCACATTGACCATCGATGAATACCTCGATGCTCAGGTCAACGCCGCCGTAGCGCACCTTCAAGGTAAGCTCCCCGCAGAGCAGCTCGATTTCGTCAAAGCATCGCTGCGAGCGCAACTCAGCACCGATCCGGTGCTCGTCGAGCTGGTCAGGCGCACGACCGGCACTACCCTATCGCCGGAGTAGCCCTAGCGTATCGCTCTTGTAAGGTTCGCGAACCGTGCCGCGCAAGCCCGAGCAGACCTTGACTGCGCTGCTCCCGCTGACCGAAATCAGCGCGGCCGCTGAGCCATTTGGACGCAACCTGCTCCATCTGGCGACCCTGGCCGAGCAGGGTCTACCCGTGCTCGACACGGCGGCTTGGCCGGGGACCACGTTCCGCAGGTACGTGGACAAGCGTCAACGCAGTGAGCACGAGGTCGCAGCGCTGATCAGACATGCACACCGCGCCGAGCATCGGCAGCGCTGCTTCGCTGCTCAGCAAGCCGTGCGCGAGCGCGCTCTGGACGAGCGCCTGTACGCAGAGGCTGCCAGCTTCGCCCAATCGGCTTCGGCGGCGCCGGGCACTCGCTTGCTGCTCTGGGGTAGCCTGGCATTTCCGAACGCAGCGCACGTTTGGCATAGCCAGGTCTTCGTGTCGGGAGCCGGTCGCAACTCGCTGGAAGAGAGCATCGTGGCTGCATTCGCCAGCGCCTACGACCCCGAGTTGGTACGCCACGCCGCGCTAGCCGGCGTCAAAAGCTACCTCTATGCCCTGGCGCTCGGCAGACTACCCCCTCGTGAACCAGCGGAACGCTGGCTCGAATGCGCACCCGCTTGGCCGCCCCAAACCAGCGACGGACCCCCGCAACTGGGCGGCGCTGTCCGCGATGGCGCGCCCGGCGAACCCGCGCAAACTTGGTACTTCTTCGGCAAGCCTGACAAAGATGCCGCGCTAGAAGCTCAGCTCACGAGTCTTGCCGAGCGGTTACCCAAGAGCACGGGCGAGCTCTGCTTGCTCGCTCGCGGCGAGCTCAGCATCTCGAGCGTCAGCGAAGTAGCCTCTGTTGGCTCGCTGCTTCGCGAGCCTGTCGGGCCCGGCTGGATGGCAATTGGCGAAAGCCTGTTCGACGTACCCACCGAGAGCATGCTCTCGCTCATCGACAGCATCACGAATCAGGTTGTACGATCCTTCTTGGCAGAGCTTGGCGAACAGCCGAGTAGGCGCACGGGGCTGGTGGAACTGCTCGTCGGTCGGCCGTACCTGAATTTGAAAGCACTCACCGCGAGCTTCAGCCGTGAGTACGCCGCCGAAGCCCGCTTTCTCGCCCAACTGAGCTGCCCCGAACCTGACGGTTCGGCGGGACCGACGCTCCCGAAAACCGACCCACGCTTCTTGCTGCCCAAATTGCTCGCGAGCCTCACTTTGTCCGAAAGCCGGCTTCGCACCCGCTTGCGCGAATTCAGTGCCGAAGCTCTGCAGCATCAGAACTGGCTGCTCGAGCTCGATCTAGCGATTTTGCCGGACGATGCCCTGCGCACGACCTTGCGCGAAATCTCGACCTTCATCCAGCAAACCTGCGGGCTCTATTGCGAAAGCAAGTTTCATTTGGTGCGAGCGCTCACCGCTCTGTCGAACCTGGCGTCGGTCAGCGACGACAAGAGAGCACCCGAGCGAACCCTCTCCGCACTCGCGGGCCTGGGCGATATCGCCTCGACGCAGGTTTGTCTGGATGCGCAGGCGCTCGCTCATTCTCTCGCGAGAGATCCCGAAACTCTGCGGGCGCTGCAGGACGGGGCTCGTTCCGTGTCGCAATTGCCTGCAGGCGTGGCCGCCGCATCCGTCGAGCGCTTCGTCGAGCGGCATGGCGCCTGGCCACTGAGTGGTCTCGAGGTCAGCGCGCCGCGCCTCGGCGAGCAACCCGGTATGCTGTTGGCCTTACTCGCCAGCGTCGAAGATGCTCGGAACGAAGACGTCGGCTACCGAGCTCGGCCGCTGCAAGCCAGAGCCCAGCAGCATGCCGAGAGTTTGGCCAAAGCAGCAGGTTGGCTCGAAAAGCGCGCGCTCAGCGCGCTGATGGCGCGCGCTGCGGGCTTTCTGCGAGCTCACGAAGAGCTGAGGCTATGGCTGATGCGCGCGCTCGGCATGCTGAGAACGGTGATCCTCGATGCGGAGCGTAGGCTCAGGCGCCTCGATCCAGGCTTGCCCATAGGCGCCGCCTGGCACCTCAGCTTGCCAGAAATCGCGCACGCGCTGTTCAACGGCAGGTCTGACCTCGCTCACCTAGTCAGCACACGCACTAGCAGTAGGCTCCGGCAGCTTCATGAAACTCCCCGAGCACCCTATTTGAAGAACCTGACCGACCCACAACCGGTGCTCACCAAGGCTGGGCCGCGGCTGCACGGCTGTTATACGGGCAGCGGCAGCTTCACCGGAACGGTCGTGCGCCTGGCGTCGCTTCAGGCGGGAAAGCGACGGCTCGGACCCGACAGCGTTCTAGTCACGCCGGCGGTGGATGGGTATACGGCCATCTTGATGGGCTTCGCTGGGGCGACCATCTGCGCCGTGGGCCATCCACTCTGCCACGTAGCCACGGTGGCGCGCGAGCTGGGCATTCCGACGGTGCTAGGGCTCGGCGCTCAGGCAGAGTTGCTGCAAGACGGCGAACGTGTTTTCGTCGACGGCGACCGCGGCCTGGTCCAGCGGTAAGCTTTTCCCGTGACAAAACCGTCGATCCGCTGGCGCGCACCGGACTTTGGGGAGCTCTCACTCGCCGATGCCCTCGACAGGGTCGGCGCCTCGAAGCAGCTGCTCTTGGCGGGTTCGGTGTTCGTGAACGGTAGTCGCGCCACGCATGCAGAACAGCGCTTGAGCCCGGGCGATTGGCTCGAGGTCTACCCCGCACTGCCCACGGTGCAGCGCGCCCGTATCGTCGAACGACGCGACGGTCTGCTCGTGATCGAAAAACCCGCGGCCCTCGCCAGCGAGCCTACCCGCCAGGGCGCTGCCAGTGTGGCGGAGCAAGTGGCAGCCGAGCTCGGCCGCAACGTCCACCTGCATTCGAGGCTGGACGTCGGGGTGAGTGGCTTGCTGGTCGCCTCGACGAGCCGCGCTGCCCGCGCCCATGTCGACGCGCTACGCGCCAAGGGGCAGCTCGAGCGGGTTTACTTGGGCATGAGCTCGACTGCGCCCGCCACGTCAACCGGCGATTGGCAAGCCTCGGTCACCCACCACGGCAAGAGTCGCGCCGCGCGCACTCGGTATCAGGTGCTCGCGACCCTCAGCCGACCAGCACCACTCCATACGCTCACGCTGCTCGAGCTCGAACCCGTCACGGGACGCACCCATCAGCTGCGCCAACACTGCGCCCAGCATGGGGTGCCACTCATCGGCGATCGGCGTTATGGCGGCACATCGCGCCTGGTTACCCAAGACGGCTCCGTGCTCGAACCGGGGCGCATACTACTGCATGCGGCCTGCCTGACGCTCAGCGACCTCGGCGGCCGCCCCTGGCGGGTCACCCTTCCCTCGCCCGAGCTCGAGCGGTTCTGGCAGCTCTGTGGCGGAGATTCCGCGGCCTTTCGAAAGGCGTGGGCGTAGCAACTTCGTGCAAGCTAGTCGCGGGACTCGGGCAGCACGAAATCGTCGCAACCATAGTAGTAGGCGGTCGTGTCGCTTCTCTGGGAAGCGTTGGGATACCGCGTTAGCTCGACGACCGCGCCTTCGCAGTGATGAATCTCGATCACCAGCGGTGGAGCGCTCCCGAAATAGTCGAACTCGATGGCTTGCACGCGCCCCTGCGAATCGAAGGAATGCACCTTGTCGTAGCTCCGTCCGCCGTTGTCAAAGCTGAAGTCCGACACGTCGTCTAGACCAAACTCATAGGGGCCCGCCGGAAACATCGTATCCGGCGGATCGACTCTTTGTTTGCGCGCCATACTCACGATATCGCCGACGAAGGAAAAGGCCGCCCGGCCTTGCACATATCCGTAGAATCCCCTTTCATCCGCATCGAGGACGTAGCTGCTGAAGCCGGGCTGTCCCAAGTCGTCGAAATAAACGATTTGGCTGAAGTAATCTTGGTACTCCCTCATCTCGACGAGTTTTCCATCTTCGTAGTCATAATGCCGAGAAAGGCTGACTTCGCCGTCGTCATAGAAGTGCAGGGTCTCCAATAGGAGCCCCTCGCTGCTGTATTCGTTCTGGACAGACACGCGAGACTCTCCGGTACCGAGCTCCTCCTCTGTCACGCGGTTCAGCTGCCCATCGTCACGATACTCGTAGTAGCGGAGTAGCTCTTTGTGCTCGTCGCTGACGTGCCATTCCAGAGGGTCTCCGCGTTCGTTGTACGTGATGCTCCAGACGGTTTCAGCGAAACGGTCCATGCGGTCCATGCGCTCGAGGGAGCCGCCCGCTCGATAGAAGAACTCGTAGCTCGTGTCGCATTTCTCGGGCGACCCCGAAGCATCGCAATCCTCATGGTATTGATGGACTCGGCCGTCCGAATCGTAGCTGTAGAGGTGACTGTAGCCGCCTGCACCACCGGGCTGTTCGCTCACTGCCACGAGCCGGCCGAGCGAGTCATACTCGAAGAACTGGGTGGGACGGAGGTCGTCGGTGGAGACCACCGCGCGCAACAGGGGTTCGCACGCGGTCGGCTCATTGTCTGAGCCAAAGTTCGCACAATCGAAGTCAACGGAATCAGAGGCGCCCGCTCCCGCCGCCCCCGCCGCCCCCGCGTCGGAGCCTTGTCTGGTCGAGCCGACGTCACCGCCAGTTCCTCCCCCACCACCAACGTCCGAACCGGTTGAGCTCGAACCAGTTGAGTTCGAACCGTCGCCAGCGGCGCCATTGCCACCAGTGCCGCCCGATCGACTACCGCCCGAGCCGCTGGTCGTGGCTGCAGTACCGCTACGCTCTGTCTCGCCGCAGCCCGTCGTACCCACGAGTACGAAAGCCGCAAGCGCTATCTCCCAGTGTCGCCTGATTTGATCCACCATCCCGATTGCACCCAGTCTGCCACGTAATGAGTCGCGATCAACTCATTAGTCCGCGTGCGGGGCACGCAGGCTCACTGGCAGACTGCTCAGTCATTTCATGTCTTGGTGCAACGCTCGCAAACCTGCGCGCACGACGTCCGTTTCGGTAGCGTCCAGCTTTTGGGCGAGCTCCTCGAGTAGCTTCAGATCTTGCTGGCGTAAGCGAAACGTCTTGGAACGTGCCGGCGTCTTGTTCCGGTGACCTACGTGGGGAACCCAGCGCAGCAGGTCGTCACCCGGCACGCCACGGAAATCGGGGGGCATTTCGTTCTTGCGCAGCGCAGTGAGTACTCGCCTCAAGTCGGCAGGGACTGCTCTATCCAGATGGACCAGGCTCGGTTTCTTGACCAGCACCGCTGGCAGCAGCTCGAAAAATCGCGGTTCGTACCGCCCCGCCCAAAGCACGTCACTGAGGGCGACAGGACCGCGCAGCGGTTCGATGCCCGTGTTGTCGTGTAAAAGGCCAGCGCGCTTGAATACACCCATGGCCCTCGAGAATCGCGCATCTCTCCTCGCACGAGCGTCGCGAGCCGCCGCCTTTCTAGCTGCCAACACGATCTGCTTTCGGTTCATACGAACTGCTCCAGATCGACGTCGTATTTTTCTGCCAACTCGAAGAATCGATCGCTTGCGCCCTGGCTCAAGTACTCACGAATCAAAGGAGCATTCTTGACGGGAGCCTTCCACGCTTTGGAGATGAGTACTGCATCCTGGTCCGCCGCCAGAAGGGTTACGTAGCGCCCCTGAAACACGGGGAGGTAGCGTGTTTCTCGCGGCATCCAGGCTTCGTGCCCGACGGGGTCCAGCATCAAACCCTTCCTTTGGAGCAGTCGCTCGAACTCTTTTTGAGCGGAGTACTCGTAGTCCGCTCGCACATCCACATCTTTGGTATTGGCTAGCGATAGCGAGCTCCCAGTCTCGAGCAGGGCCATTTGGCCAAGTAAGCGAATACGACAGGGTTTGGGAGCTGGCAAATGTGCGGCCAGAGCCTGTTCGGCTTGCTTGATGAACCATCGGTCCAACTGCTTGGCGACTGCTCTAAGCACATACCGAGTGTAGATCTCGTCCACCAGAAATCCAGAAATTTGTAAATACATATTCGATCCGGATCTTTGAACGAACTCCGTGTGACTCTCGGCTCCACTTGCCTCTTCGTAGTGTGCACCACCGCTCGTGACGAGCACCCGCTCGGCAGTCTCATCGCCTTTGCGCCTCACCAAAGACCCGTTCTCCGGTCCTCGTCCCCTGCTCCTAGTTCTTTGTTCAGTTCGTCGTTTCATACCCCGCATATCGGCCCGTAAAACCGCCGACTTTGGACGAGAACATCCGAAAACAGAATCGGAACTCGAACAGAACTAGGAACACGGCATGTGAATGACCGGTGCCGGCGCACGCGCTCTGGACACTTTCTTGCGGGCCGCTGTACTAAGATGCCGGCATGCCTCGGGTCCATCGAGATACGCTGAAGGCGCTCGGGCACCCCGGCGTTAGACTGCTGCTGTGCTCGAGCGTGCTGCTCAGCTGCAGCCCTGAAGGCCCTGATGAAGCAACCGAAGCCGAGCAAGCACCGCTGAGCGCTTGCGCGACGCCGGTCGCTCAGACGAACGCGCCGCGCAGCGTGATGGACGTGGTCGCGATCCTCAACACGATGCCGAAACCCGTCACGCTTGCGTGTTTCGTCGAAAGCCTGGCCAGGCCTCTGTCGCTCCATGCAGCCACGAGCGTTCTGAGCGCGCAGCCCGCTACGGGTTCCAGAAGCCCGCGGATGTTTTTGTTTTCCGATCCCTTGATCATGACCGTGGTCCCCGAAGGCTCGGGGAGCCATTTGTTGGAATTTGGTGAGCTTCGCTCGACGACTCGTTCTCTGAAGGCGGAGCTCGAATTTCCGATTACGCGCGAGATTCTTCCCCAGGAGCCGTTCGAAAGGGTGATGTTCGACGAGACACTGACGACCTGCGCCTTTTGCCATGCGTACGAAGAGCGTGACGCCAGTATCGATTTTACTCAGGCGTATGTGTCGCAGGCGTTGAAACCACGGCAAGGGCTAAGTGTCGACCTCGAAACAGTGCGGCTCGAATATCAGCATTGCGATCGCGCGTCGGAGCCCGAACGCTGCGCCTTGTTCGATGCCGTGTTCAGCTGGGGTGAGGTGGTGTGGCGCGAATTTCCCGAGGGCATGGGTACGTTCCCCTGACGTGTGGCGGTCGACAGGCCCGAAGTGCTCCGCTAGATTCCGCGCGTGAGACGCTCGAGGGTTTTCGTGACCTTGACTTGCCTGTCGGCGTGTTCGGGACCGGCCACGACCACGACGAACAGTCCCGGACTCGAATTCCCCGTGCACCTGGCCGAAGGCAGTGGCGAGCCCGAGTCGCCACCTGCAACTCCTGCGCCTGCGCCGGCAAAACCCGCACAACGCCGGCCCGTTGACCCCAAGGCGGAGCACCGCGCCAAATACGGCTCGCTCCCCGACCCGGAGCCGCTCAAGAGCAAGACGCAATGGGAGCTCGAGCTCAGCTACGACCACGGCGCCGTCAGCCTGAGCTCCGCCACGCGGCGGGAGTTCGAGACTCCAGTGGCTACCGCGCGGCGGATGGGGCGCTTCGCGGTCGAGCTTTGGATCGGTCACGAGCTCATCGATCGTGTGCGATTCGACTTCCCCTTGGTGATGAACGCCCCGCCTCGCGAGGGGCCGCGAGACCTTTCCGAGCAGGTGCGTTTCGACTCCAACACCACCTCGTCGCAGACGGTGCTCGTGCCCGATAGCCCCCGGGCTACGCGAGTCGTCGTGGTCGATCGTGCCAGCGGCCAGGAAACGCCGCTCACCTGGCCTCCCGATCGGCCTCAGGGCCCAGCCTCACCGGCAGGCCATGACCACGCTCCGTAGGTTGGGCCTGGGGTGCCAGCGTAGCCAATTTCATGACAAACCCAATGCGCCCGCCATCCGTCAGTAGCAGGGTGGCGTCGAGCAATAGGTTCGTGCGACGCTAGCGGTCCTCATGAAGTGTGAAGCTTGCGACCACGAGAACATCGATGGCGCCCGTTTTTGCGCGGGCTGCGGCGCTTTGTTACCCACACCGCACGAAGGCGATGACCCCATGGTGGGGCAACTGATCGGCGGCCGTTATCGGGTGACGGGAGTGCTCGGTGAAGGTGGCATGGGCATCGTCTACATAGGCGAGCAACAAATGGGCTCGACCGTCCGCAAGGTAGCCATCAAAACCTTGCACCAGCACCTGTCGAAGGATTCGTCGGTGCTCGCACGCTTCCACCGCGAGTGTGGCACGGTAGCCCAGCTCGAGCATCCGAATACCATCAAGTTCTACGACTTTGGCGCCACCGAAGACGGCACGCTCTACATCGCGATGGAGTTCGTCGAAGGCAAGCCCCTCAGCGACATTATCGAGAAAACCGGTGCGCTGCCACCAGACCGCGTGATTCACATCATGCGGCAGGTCGCCGGCGCCCTGGACGAAGCTCACGAGCAGAACATCATCCATCGCGATCTGAAGCCCGAGAACATCATCCTGGGCAAACGCGCGGGCGAAGACGACTTCGTGAAGGTGCTCGACTTCGGCATCGCAGCGCGCACCGAGTCGGCGGACCGCGCCAAAGAGCAAAAACTCACGCAGCAGGGCATGGTGCTCGGCACCCCGCCGTACATGAGCCCCGAGCAGTTCACGGGCAAGGCGCTCGACCGGCGCAGCGACATCTATTCGCTGGGCGTCATGGCGTACGAAATGCTCACGGGTCAGCTGCCCTTCGAAGCCGACACGCCCTGGCAGTGGGCCACCGAGCACATGACGGCCAAACCACGGCCCTTCGAAGCGGTGCCTACCGGGGGGAGCATCCCTCCGGCCATGCGCCAGGCGATCATGAAAGCGCTGTCGAAGGAGCCCGATCAGCGCCAGGCGACGGCGCGTCAGTTCTTCGAGGAGCTCACGGAGGGCGGACGGGTCACCGTGGAATCACACTCAGGCGCCGGCTCTTCAACCTCGACCGCAGCCATGGCCGCCGCTCCCGACTTCACGGCGGCGCCGAACTTTGGCGCCGTGGCGCCGATACCGGGAGCGATGGCGGGTCCCCCGCCTGTCGTCCCCGCTGCGATCCCGGCGCCGCCCCAGGGCGGCGGAAAGAGCGGGGGCAAGGGCCTCATCGTGGGCCTCGGCGCGATTGGGGCAATCCTACTCGTGGCCATCGTGGTGGTGGCCGCTCGCTCGATCCAACCGGACGACGACGGGCCGCCTCTCGAGCCGCTGCCGGTGCCGGTAGCCGCCAACACGGCGCCCGCGGTCAAAATCGACGCCGATCTACCGACTACCGACGAGACGACGACGGCCGATACCGCGCCGACGACCGAGCCCGAGCCAACCAGCGTGGCCCAAAAGTCTCCGACTCCGAGCAAGCCAGCCACCACCTCGAAGCAACCGGATACCAGCAAACCAGCTGAAAAACCTGAGGGTGACAAGCCGAAGGCCGGCGGGAGTGGCGCGTGCGATGCTTGCGAGGCCGCAGCACGAGCAGGCAACATCGCTGGTGCAGTCAGCTCGTTCAGGAATTGCACGGATGCAGCGGGGAAGCAGCGGTGCCAGACCCTAGTCTCGCGACGAGCGTTCGATGCCGCAAACGCCGCCGTATCCAGCGGCAACTGCACGCAAGCCAAAGCCATCGCAGCCGCGGCCAACAGCATCGGCGCGGGCAGTGGTCGATTGGACTCTGCTGTGGCTAAATGCCAGTAAAATTAAGGGATTAATCCCCCACACTGCGCGGCCGTTCGGATCAACGGAATCGACTGGGGTGTATACATTTTGCAACACTTATGGCTTGACGATTGCCAAAAGCTGTCCCTATGCTCGAGTCATCGTTTAGAACAAAAGCTATGCAGTGCATCGGGGGCCTGTTTTAGCGAATTTTATGTACGAGAACCCGAAGGTAACCAGCCTAATGACCACCAGGATGACCTGGCCTGAGCTCTGCCATTCCGAGCAGTTCAAGGGCATGTGGGTTGCACTAGACAATTGCCGCTACGATTCAGCTACTCGACAGCCCATCGAGGGTGATGTCGTGGACGCGGACAACGAGCTCTCGGAGCTTTGCGCGCGCATGCGCGAAACGGGCCGCGGGTCCTGCGCTATTCTCTTCTGCGACGACGAGGTTTTGGTCGAATCTCGTCGCAGCGTGTCGAGCACCCACCTCGAGAGGCGCGGCCTCTCGGGATAAATTGTAGGCCCATTCTGGGCCCTCGCACCTTGTGGCATGTCGGCACCCAAGGTGCGACCCCGTCAACGAACGATGGGTTTCACGACCGCCTTGCCGTTCTTGATGATGACGTCGAAGTCGATTTGGCGGCCCTTGTGCTGCTGCTTGAGCTTCTGCTCGGCCGCGCGCAGCGACTTGGCCAGTCCGCCCACCGTCACCTTGCCGGTCTCACGGTTGCGGAGCTTGGCCGCCACCAGTTGCTTGTGAAGCTCGGCGATGCGCTGCTCGGTGAGCCCTCCGGATGGCGCTGGCGCTGCGGGCTTCGGCACAGGTTTGGCCGGGGTTGGTTTGGCGGGCGCTGGCTTGGCTGGGGTTTGGCCGACGGGCGCCGGCTCGGGTTTGGTTGAGCGGGCGAACGGTTGCGAAGGCTTGGCCGGCGGCCCCGCGGGCCGTGGTACGGGCCTGACTGGGTTCCCCACACGAGCCGGTGGCCTATCGAGAGCGGACGCTGCGTCTTGCCTGCGGCCCAACGCAGCGAGCGGGTTCGGGCGAGGCATCGGTGAGAAGCCTGCAGGACGAGGTGCCTCGGAGAGCAGACCGTCGGCATCGAGGTCTAGATCGAGAGACTCCAGCGGCTTCGCCGAGCGGGCCGCAGGCTGAGGCGCAGAGGACTGGGCTTCCGCCAATAGGCGCGCAAACTCGCGCTCGGCATCGACATCGCGCGCCAGCATGTCTGCGATCTGATCCGCGGCGGTTTGCGCGGCTTCGCTCGACTCAGCCGCCCGATCGCGTTGGGTCGCGACTTGCTGCCGCTGAGCGACGATGTCGGACACCGTCGTCGTCGCTCGCTCTGCCCTCAGCACGTGTCGGCGATACGTTCCATTTTCGATCTCGCGGCAAATGCGCTGCCAATACTGCTGGAACGTGTTGTATCGCTGAATGATCGTCTGCAGCTTGAAGCGGCGCGCCGTATTGCGAATCTTCTCGCGCTTGAGCTGCCAGATGCGCCGGTCGACGTCTTTGCGGGCAACACCGGGTTCGATGCGCTCGATGCCCAAAAAGTACTGCTCGTACAGCGAGCGCAGGCGCTCGACTCTCGTCTCCAGTTCTCCGATCGCCGCGTCAAGCTCCTCCGTATCCAATTTCCTAGCTCCCTAAGGGCACGACCTTCAAGTTGTCAAAACACAGGCGTGCCTGCCAGGTATTGAAAGCAAAATGCTCGTGCCGCGGTCCCCAAAGCGGTTCGCGATCGGCTAGCGTGTGGATTTCGACCCCGTCGACCAGCCAGCGCAGCGTTTTGCCGTCGGTACGCTCGATGGTGAACCGATAAGCCTTGCCGGCGGTCACGGGGCGCGCGCGCGCCAAGCCATCCGCCAGCGTCCGGAGCGCGAGCCGGTCGTCGCCATGCTCGTTGCGCCTCGCCAGCACGTGCAAGCTGTTGTTCCATCCGCCGTAGATCAAGACATAGCCAGAAGCATCGTTGTACGAGCTGGACTGGGCAAAGCTTCTGCCGTCGCCGAAGATCTCGACCTTGATGTCGCCGGCCTTGGACTCGCTCACGGCGTCGAAGCTGACGCGGACATTGCGCGGCAGGCGATGCTTCAACCAAACGGGCCGGTTGAGCGCGCCTTCACCGCACAGGCGACCCCCATCGAGGTGCCAAGCGGACGCTGTGGGGTGGTAATGTGGGCCGAGCTCCGAGCGCTCGAAGCGATCTTCGAAGGGCTCGTCGAGCACTGTGTGGCTGGTTGTGTGGTCCCGCGGCACCGTGCGAAAAGACCGGGCGGGCTCCTGCGCCAAGCCCTCAGCCAAGCGTGGTCCCGAAGCGGAAGGCGCTGGGCCGGGCGGACGCTCCTCGGGAACGCAGCCGACGAGGCCCAGCACGAGCCATCCAGCTGAAACCAGCGTCGCAGGGCGCACGCCGCCCATGCTAGCACAGGGACGGGGAGCTGATTCCGTTGCACCCAATCCTGTTCTCGCTGCCTTTTCCACTGGCCAGGCTATCGCTGTTCGGGCCATTGCTGGCCCTTGCCTTGGTGGGCCTGGGCGTGGCCGCCTACGGCCGCTGGCGCAGCGGGTCAGGCGCCCTGGTGTTTGGTCTGGCGCTGACCGGCGTTGCGGCATACGCCGCCATCGCGTGGGGCGAGCACAGCGTGGCCTTCGCCGATGTGTCCGTTCCGAGCTGGGGCGCGCTCCTGGGTCTGTGGCTGCTGGCCGCGTGGCAGCTGGCGCGCGTGAGCGCCGAGCGCCTCGGCACCGATCCGGCTTCGGTAGCGAACTGCTTGGTCGTCAGTGGAGTCACGGGCCTCTTGCTGTCGCGCCTGGTGTTCGTGGCTTCGAACCTGAGCGAAGCGCCAGATCTGGATTGGCTCGCGCTACATCAAGGTGGCTTGTCCGGGATGGGCGCCGTTCTGGGCGCGTGTGCGGGGGCAGCGCTCTTCGTGCGGTACGCGCGCCTGAGTTTTTGGCAATGGTTGGATCTCGCTGCCCCCTTGTTGGCGCTCGGCCTGCTCGTGGTGCGCATCGGCTGCTACCTGCACGGATGTGACTTCGGGGTGCGCCTCGACCCGGATAGCCCCGATTGGCTGAAAGCGCTCGGCACCTTCCCGCGCTGGACGGACCCCGATCAGGGCCCCGTGTTCGGCGCGGCAGCGTGGCTCGCGCAGGTTCAGCGCGGCAGCCTCGAGCCGAACGCAGCGTCTGCGCTCCCAGTGCATCCGGTGCAACTCTACGAGGCCGCTGCCGGCCTCGGGTTGGCGCTGGTGATTCACGGGGCGGGTTCGCGCCGGAGGTTTCACGGGCAGCTCGGCTTGATGGCGCTGTTGCTGTTTTCGCTGATCCGGTTTTTGTTCGAGGCGCTCCGCGGCGATGATGCTCGAGGCGCGTTCGGACCACTGCTCGAGCCGCAGGTGTCTTTGCCATTGGGGCTCTTGATTTTTGCAGCCGCGTTCGGCTACGGGCCGGCCTGGAGCGTGACGAACGCCCGGCGGCGCACACTGCTGCTCGGCCTGAGCGCCGTACCCGCTCTGCTGAGTTGGTTCGCGACGCGGGGAGCGGGCGCCTCTGCGCAACAGCTATCGCTGACGCAGTGGCTGGCGCTCGCCACCGCCCTCGGCGCTGCCTATGCCTGGTCCAGGCTCTCTCATACGGCTAACTTCGCCGAAGCACCAACCAAAACAGCGCCGGAGCCCCGACACTCGCCGTGACCACACCGACGGGAAGCTCGCGCTCGGACCACACGACGCGGGCCAGCGTGTCGCACGCCACCAAAAAGCCCGCGCCGACCAGCGCCGAAAGCGGCAACAGTGTGCGCAGCTGCGGGCCCGTCGTGCGGCGCACGATGTGAGGCACAATCAACCCGACGAAGGCGATGGGGCCGCACCAGGCAACGCAGGCCGCCACGCCGAGCGCGCCACCGACCAGCACCAACAGCCGCACTCGCCTGACCGATACCCCTTGAGCGTGCGCGAGCTCTTCGCCCAGCGCGAGCGCCTGCAAAGGCCTGGTCTGGCTCAAAACCAACGCTCCCGAAACGAGCACGATCGGCGCCAGCACCTCCACCCCTCCGAAGCCGAGTTGTGGCAGCTGACCCAACGACCACTGCGCGGCGGCGAACAGCGCCCGCATATCGGCGACGGCCTGGATTCCTTGCGAGAGCGCGGCGCTCGCCAAAGTCACCGCGATGCCCGCGAGCAACACATCGCTCACACGGGCGCGTCCACGCATGGCCACCAATCCCACCAGCGCACTCGTGCCGAGCGCGCCAACGAAGGCAAAGGCCGTAGTCACGGGCAACACCTCGACGCCGCCACCCACCCCGAAAACCAACGCCACCAGGGCTCCCAGCGTCGCTCCCGCCGTGGTACCCACCGTGCTCGGCGTTGCTAAATCGTTTTGGAACAACGCCTGAAAGGCCGCGCCGACCAGGCCCAGCATGGCGCCTACCAAGACGCCGACCAGCATGCGAGGCACTCGCAGTTGCCAGACCACGAAGCGACCAGCGTCGCCTCCGAGGTCTGGGCCGACCAGCACCGCACTGCCACACGCCAGCACCACCAACACCAACAAGACAACGCCTCTCACGGCTCCCCCTCCTCTGGAGTCGAAAGTCGCGCTGGGACGAACACGCGGCTGTCTCCCGTTTGCACCACCTCCGTAAAGGCGATCCCATAGAGGTCGCGCAATCGTTCGACCATCGCAGCATCGGACAGCTGCGTGTCGAAACGGAGCTTGCCCGCCATGAGCCCCAGCAAACGCACTCGCTCCGGTTCACCCACGACCGACACGAGGTTGATGTCGTGCGTCACACACAGGACCGAGAGGCCTCGCTGCCATTCGTGCCGCAGCAATTGATACACCTCGAGCTCTTGAGCCGGGTCCAGATGGTTGGCGGGTTCATCGAGCAGCAAGAGCGGGGCCTCTTGCGCCAGGAGCGCGGCCAGTTTGACTCGCTGTTGCTCACCTCCTGAAAGCTGCGTGACCCGACGCTGGGCCAACGCCATCGCCCCCACTCGCTCGAGCCATTGACCGGCGCTTTCGAGCGCGCGATCGCGCGATTCGAAGAATCGATAACGCGCGATCGCGACGACTTCACGCGCAGTGAGCGCGTCTTGGAAGCTCAAGTGTTGGGGCAGCCAGGCCACCCTAGCAGCGCGCTCGATGGGCGTGAGCTCGGTCACGGCTCGGTCGCCCAGCTTCACGTTGCCCCCGGTCGCCCGCTCTAGCCCCAACACCAGGCGCAGCAGCGAAGACTTGCCCGCGCCGTTCGGACCAATCAAAAAGGCACACTCACCTTGGTCCAGCGAGAAGCTGACCGCGTTTAGCCGGGGTCGATCTGAGCCCGGCAAGGTGACCGACTCGAAGCTCAACACGCTCATGGGCGCTCCATGGAGTCGATCGCCGCCTGCAAGCGATCGGCAAGCTTCAAGATGCGAGGTCCGTTCGAGAATGCCTCGGGCGCTACCACGACTCGAAGCTTGCCGCGACGCACCGCGGTGAGCGGCTCGATCTGCTGCCATTGCCGCGCGACTCGCTCGGTTTGCTGGTCGCTGTCGTTCAAGAGCACGATCACCATGTCCGGGTCGAGGGCAATCACCTGCTCCAAGCTCAAGCGCGGCTGTCCCCACACGTCTTTGGCTACGGCATTGCGGCCTCCCGCCGCGCGCAAGGCGGCGCCGTGCACCGAGTTGCGTCGAATGAACCAGACCTCGTCGAGCCGTTCACCCTGATAGCCGAGCACGAGCAGTACCCGCGGCGCATCGTTCGGGGGCTCGACGGAGAGTCGTCGAGAAAGAGCGCTGGCCAGCGCTTCGGCAGCCTCGACCTGGCCGGTGAGTTTGCCCAGCTTGCGGGTACTGTCGACGACGTCGTTCAAGGTCAGCCAGGGCAAGGTTGCGGTGGGCGCGAGCCGTTCGAGGCTTTGGGGCCTGGAGTTCACCGCGGCCTCGGTCACGATGAGCGTCGGCGCCAGAGACACGATCGCTTCGTAGTTCGGCGTAATGCTGGTGCCTGCCTTGGCGAGTTTTTCGACCCCTTGGGGATACCGGCAGTAGTCGCTGACGCCGACGACCCGATCGCCGGCCCCAATCGCGAACAGCGTCTCGGTGAGCGCGGGCGACAGCGACACGATGCGCGCCTGCCCCTGGGGAGCAGCCAGCTCAATGCCTCGCACGTACCAGGCAATGCTCGCCACCAGAAGCGCCAGCAAAAGAGCGCCGCCTCCAAGCCACCACCGGCGTCGCATCACCGGGCCAATCTTTCGGAGCGTGCCAACCACCCTCAAACCGTGGCGCTGGGCTGCCGGTTCTTGTCGTAAAGCAGTCGCAAACCCAACAGCGTCAGGTCGGGATCTACGTTCGTGAGCAGCTTGGTGTGAGGCGCGATCAGGCGCGCCAGGCCACCGGTAGCCAAGACCGAGCACTCGAACGTCAGCTCACTTCTCAGCTTTTCTACCAAGCCGTCGACCAAGCAGGCGTAGCCGTACACGATACCCGACTGAATGGCATTCGGCGTGTTGCGACCGAGCACCGAAGGCGGCGCGTTCAGTTCCACCGGGCCGAGCTTCGCGGCCCTGCCCAAGAGCGCCCCCAAACTCACCTCGACGCCCGGCACGATCACGCCACCCAGATACTCTGCCTTCGGTGAGACGCAATCGAAGGTCGTCGCGGTACCGAAATCGACGACGATCACGCCGCTCTTGTAGCGCTCGTAGGCCGCCACGGCGTTCACGATACGGTCGGCACCCACGTCTCGAGGGTTATCGTAGAGCACGGAGATTCCGGTTTTGATGCCCGGGCCGCCCACGACCAGCGGTTCGCGAGCCAAAGTCTTGCGAATGGCGAGATTCATGACGTCCGTGACCGAGGGCACCACGCTAGCAATGATCGCAGCGTGGATGTCTTGCGCCTTGATGCCTCGCATGCTCAGCAGCTGGAACAGCAGCGCCCCACACTCGTCTTCGGTTCGATTGCTCAAGCTGCCGAAGCGAAACGTGTGCAACAAAACAGCGCCGTCGAACACTCCGAGCGTGACGTTTGTATTGCCGACATCGGCGGCCAGTAGCATGGGACCGAGGGTAGTAGTGCGCCGGCCAAAGACAATCGGCATTTGCTGCCGACGGCGGCGCGAGCTGTGTCACCGCACCGAAACCCGCACAATGCGGTCCCCTTGAGCCACCCGCTGCCATTCGGGGCCGGCGCGCCCGAGCCAGGCGTAGTTCCCGTCCAACTGAGGGAAGCGGTCGAGGGTGACGAACACCTGGCTCGATGCGGTATCGCGACCCGCCAGGGCCATGCCCACCTGGTAGGGCTCGAAGGCGATCGGCGATGTTTCGCAGCGGAGCGGCTCACGGTCCGCAACCCCGAAGCCGTCGCCGCCACGATCGCCGAATTGCACCACGAAGCCGGGCACCACACGGTGGATCACCATATCGTCGTAGTACCCCGCTCGCGCCAACTCCACCACGCGTGCCACCGCTACCGGCGCCCACTCGGGGTCCAGCGTCAGCGTGAGCGGACCCAGCTCGGTGTCGAAAGCCAGCTCGACGGGGCCGTCCACGTCAGAGGCTCCCGCGAGTGCTTTCGGAAGCTTTGCTTTCGGCTCGAACGCATCGCAGCGCCGCGCCTTGTCGCCCAGCAGAGACAGCGCCTTCTCCGCGTGCTCGCGCAGGGTCGGCTGGTCGCTTACGCAGTAGCGCTCCAGCACCGTTTTCGCGCTCAAGAGCTGCAGCGCGCCGGCGGCGTCCATCAAAGCAGCTACCACCTCGACCGGTAGCTTGTCGTGGCCGGCCTCCAGCGTGTTGCGAAAAGCCTCGATGATCGAAGGGTCTGGTGACGCGCCCACGGTATCGCCCGCGCCCGCGGCGGCTCGATTGGGGTAGTTGGCCAAGAGCTGAGCGGCCGTGGCGACCGTTCCTGGCCGCTTGGAATTCAACGCACGGGCAAGCCAACGATGCTGCGAGGGAACCTCGGGGTGCGCACTCAGCATTCGGAGCGCCGCTTGCTCGACGAGTGGCTCGCCCGAGTCGAGCAAGCGCTGCCACGACTTGAGGCGTGCCCCCGTCAGCTTGCCTCGATCGAGAACCGTGAGCTTCGCGAGCCGACCGACCTCACCCTCTGGGTCGGGATCACACTTGACTAGGCGCTCCGAAGCGCTGGCTTGACCTGCGAGCAGTGCCGCCGCGGCGCAACGAAGACGTACCAGGCGACGTCGAATGGGCGGCGCGAGCTCCTCGGAAAGCGGCAGCTCCGCAAGCTCCGCCAAGGCCGCACGCGCGTCCGGCAGCGGCGCCGACAGGCCCTCCAAAGTAGTGAGCAATGCTCCATAGTTGCCCTCGAGCAGCTGCTTCGGTTCTTTGGCGAGCGTCAACATATTGCTCAAGGCTCGCCCGAGCGCCTGCTGGCCCGCCTCGCCCAGCGAGCGCAGCGCCCTGCTGGCCGCCGAGCGCTCGGCGGCAGGAGCCTCGGTGTCGGTGAGCACACGCTCCAGCGTTGACGACGCTTCGCTGCCGGCCCTCCCCAGCGCGCGAATCGCAAAGGTGCGAGCCAACCCCTCGCCGTCGAGTGCCTGGGTCGCTACCTCGAGCAGTCGTGCCTGCACCGTGGAGCTCACCGACCCGAGCCGAGAAAAGGCGTACAAGGCGTGCTCGGGAGCACCCTTGGGTTCCGACGCGGCATCCAACAAAGCGACCATCGAGGCGTCGCTCAGGCGCTGGTGCGCGCCAGCCCAATTGCCGAGGGCGAGCGCGGCCGACTCGGCCAGCGCCGGCTCATCGAGCCATGCGCGCAGGGTCGCCTCCGCATCCGAGCTTCCGCAACGCGCGAGCGCTTGTGCCATGGCGAACACCGGCTCGAGGCCGTCGCGTTCACCGCTTGCTTCGCGCTGCTCTAACCAGCTGGCCGCTCGCAACGTCAGCGCCGGGACGAATTTCGCTTCGTGGCCTTTGCAGGCATAACCCATACCGTAGGCAGCCCACACGACGACCTCGGCGTCCTCGTCCCGCAATCGAACGAACAGCGCTTCAGCCGCCTTGGCATCGGCAATACGCGCCAAGGCGCGCGCCGCCGCGCGCCGCACGACGGGATCGGCATGGGACAGTTCCCCGCTGGTGACCGCTCGACTATCACGGCGCAGCTCCGCAGACCGGAGCCGACCGAGTAGGCCGGCGAAAGGTGCGTTCGAAGCACTGCGAGCCGATGCGCTGGCAGCCGTTGCCGAATCCGACTGTTGCTTGGAATCGCAGCTCGGCGCCAGCGCTACGAGCGCCAGCGCCAGCGTCCATGCCGAGGCTCGGTCAGCCCTCCACACGAATCGAACCGTCGATCCAGAAAAGCGGTGATGTCGAAAGGATCGCTGACACCGAGCGGTAGGTTATCCCACCGCTCTCGAAACACAACCGGGAGCGAGCCGGCCTTGCTAGAACGGGCCGAGAAATGATGAGTCCGAAAGCCCGACGTGGTTGGGAGGACAGGCATATTTCGCTCGCCGAGTGGGTGGTGTACGTACACATATGGGGCACCAGGTGATGCGCAGGCGATCTTACTCGGGCTTTCTGATGCTGCTTTCCTTCGTTGTAGCTTGCCAGGATCAGACGAAAAGTCGTCCAACTCGTTCCAAGCTCGCTCGACCTGCACTAGCACCATCATCAACGCCGATTGTGCGCCGTTCTTCTCGAGCTGCGGAACTTCTCCCCACACGTATGTGATTTGTCGGCGCTTCACACGCTCCACAGCAGATTGGGGTGGCGGCGTTCGAAGATGAATGCGGCCAGCGTGTGCTGGCCAATGCGGTGCAGCGTCTGCTCCACGCCCTTCAGCTCCAGAATGTAGGTGCGGTGCGCTGATGCCGCCAGAGACGCGTGCTTGTAGGCGCCGGCATCTCCCACGTCCACGAAGCCCATTTCTAGATAGTTGGAGGCGAGCGCCGCCTTGGCCGAAACGATCATCCTGGGTATCCCGTGTGCCACGCAGTAGTTCAAGTAGGTCTTGTAGAGGCACATGAGTAGAACGTACCGGAGCTTTCGTGGGACGGGGCTCGCGACCAGGCGTGTCATCTCCGCGTAGCCCTCTTCCTGCGGGGCTACGTCCGCCACGCGGATGAACCGATCGAGCTCTATGGCTCCGCGCTTCCCGTCGAGGATGCGCGCGGTGGCGCAGGGCCGCCCGTCGAGGCTCGCCAGAATGACCGCGGCGTTGGGCGCAAGGTCGAGCTCCTCGGGACATGAGGCGGGCGTGTAATCGGCGCCGTACCCAATCCGGCGCAGCTCGAGCACTGTCGCATGGTCCGCCGCGGACTCCGCAAGACGGAATTCGAACCGCCCGACGATTGCGTCCGCCCAATGCACAGGGCGCTCCGGGTACCACGCCTGGCGTGTCGGCATCAACCGGCGAGCAGCGAAGCGGATTACGTTGGAGCGCCGAAAGCAGCCATTCTTGCTCCCAACCGAACGACAAGCACCTCGCGGGCTGGTCGCGAAGCGAGAATGGGAGTAGATTGACTGGCTATGGGTTGCTTGGGATGGCTGGCTTCGACGGGCGTCGTGTCGGCCTCCTTGCTGGTGGTCGCGTGCAACGCCGACCGCCAGTCGTGCTGCAGCGAGGCTGCCACGGGCGGTGGCGACGGCACGGGTGTCGGTGGCGAAGCGGGCGACGCGGGGACGTCAGACGGTGGCAACGGTAGCGGTGGTACCGGTAGCATGGGAGATGGCGGGAGCGGAACCAGCAGCGGCGGCGGCGCGACCGGAGGGAACGGTCCATCCAGCGGAGGCGGTAGCGGCACTAGCGGTGGCGGAAGTAGCGGCACCGGCGGCGATAGCAGCGGAACCGGCGGCGGCACCGGTGGAAGTGGCGGCACCGGTGGAAGTGGCGGCACCGGTGGAAGTGGCGGCACCGGTGGGAGTGGCGGCACCGGTGGAAGTGGCGGCACCGGTGGCACTTCGGGGATCGGGTTTGCGGGCGCCCCGGGCTTCGAGCAGATCGATCTCGGTGAACGGCAAAGTTGTGGCTTGGTGACGGGCGGCAAAGTCTACTGTTGGGGAGCGAATTCCGACGGCAGGCTAGGCGACGGCACCAACGAAGATCGAAACAGGCCCGCGCCCGTGCTGGGCGTGTCGAACGCTCGCTTCATTGGCGTGGGAACCCATGCGAGCTGCGCGGTCCTCGCGGATGGCACCGCGCTCTGTTGGGGTCTCAACGCCGGGGGCAAGCTCGGCGACGGGACCACCGAGAATCGCACCGCGCCCGTTGAGGTCACGGGCTTGAGCGACGCGGTGCGCGTCACGGTGGGCGCTTCTCACAGCTGTGCACTGCACGCCAATGGCACGGTGTCTTGCTGGGGCTCGAACATCATGGGTCAATTGGGTAATCCCGACCTGGGCGTGGATCCTCCCCTCACCCCCACTCCGGTGCCAGGGCTGACAGACGTGGTCGACGTGCAGGCGGGAGACAACTTCAACTGTGCGGAGTTGGCCTCGGGCGAGGTGAAGTGTTGGGGAGGCAACTTCAACGGCGAGCTTGCCGACGGGACCGACGGGCAGAGCGACGTCCCGAAAACCATCGCCGGCTTGCCGCCCACGCGCCTGATGCGCGACATGCCCCAACGGGCACTGGCCGTTGGCGGCGGCCACGTTTGTGCCTTGGTCGAAGCGCCTTCGGGGCTCTTGTTCGGCAACGTGATGTGTTGGGGGGCCGACGGCGTCAATCAGCTCGGGGGCAGTCCCGTCGAGAGTGGGTCGCTCTTCAGTGAACCAGCAGGGCACCCGACGGCGCTGTTGATCGGCGGGGGCGACGACCAAACCTGTACTCGCTCGAGCACCGGGGTGCTCAGCTGCTGGGGCTCCAACGCCAACGGGGAACTGGGCATCGGCTACACCAGCGACGCCGACTACGGCGGCCCTCGCGTCGATCAGAGCGAGTACGAGGTCGTCCAGTTTGCGTCGGGCGAGACGCACACCTGCGCTCTACGGCGCGATCGTCGAGCCTATTGTTGGGGTTCCAACAGCAACGGCCAGCTGGGCACGACTGGCATTCTCAACCGAACCGAGCCCACGCTGGTATCTCTGATACTCGATTAGATGTTTGGCGCGATGACTGGCAAGGAAAAACGGACGTGTCGTTTCAAACGGTGTACCTGAGATCGCGCTGTCATTGGGGTGCGTGCCTCGGGCTCTTGCTCGCGTCGCCAAGCTTCGTGGCTTGCAACAGCCGAGGGTCGAATTCCGTCGACGGTGAAGGAGGCAGCGCCGGCAACGCGTCGAGTGGCGGCAACGGCGCGGGCGGTTCAGGCGGCTCGCAGGGTGGTTCAGGAAACGGTGGGACCAGCGGCGGGGCCGGTGCGGATGGCAGCTCGGCGAGCCAAACCGCGAGCGGCAGCGGCAGCGGGGGCAGCGCGGGTGGCGTGTCGAGCGGCGGCGACGGAGGCAGCGGCGGTACCGGAGACGGCACCGGGGGCAGCGCAGGTACCGGGGGCAGCGCAGGCACCGGGGGCAGCGCAGGCACCGGGGGCAGCGCAGGCACTGGCGGGAGCGAGGGCGGCAGCGGGGGCAGTGGTCAGGGAGGCTCGTCTGGCAGCGGTGCGGGCGCCACGCCGTGCCTGGCGGACGAGGACTGCGCCGCCGAGGGGCGGGTGTGCGAAACCACCGATCGCGTCTGCGTCGAGTGCAGGTACGACGAGGACTGCCCCGAGGGGTTGGCCTGTGATCGCAGACAGGTGTGCGAGAGCTTCGAGTCCTGCGGCAACTCCCGCGACTGCAGCTCCGAGACGCCCGTGTGCCAGCAAGACGACTACCTTGGGGGGCGCTGCGTCGGCTGCACATTGTTGGCAGATTGCGATGAGGGTTTCTCCTGCGCCAACCGCCGCTGCACACCCGAGTGCTCGTCCGACGACGACTGCGCCCACCTCGACCAGATTTGCAACCTGACGGGGGGCTTTTGCGCGGACTGCTACCTCACGGAGGGTTGCCCCGACGATCAGTTCTGTAACGGCCTCACCTGCCAGCCGCGCCATTGCAGGCCCGGCGATCGCCGTTGTCTGGCTGGGGCGACGGTCACGTGCGATCCAGAAGGCTCGCGCTACCTCCAGCAAGAGAGCTGTGGCGCCTACGGTTGCACGGAGAGCGGAGGCCAGGCCCACTGCGACTTCCCCGACAGCACGCCCCCCGACAACGCCCTCAACGACGACGGCAACTTCGACGACGGGGGCGCCACCTGGCACGTCGACAACGACAGTGTACAGCTGACGAACGGCATGGTCTGCATCGAAGACGACTTCGTCGAGCTCGGTTGGCCGAGCGATCCCCAAGACGCCGCGACCCTGACCTTCGGCGAGAACTACAGCCTCCGCTTTCGCACCTCGGTGGTCGAGCGAAGCAACTATCCGGTGCTCTCCCTGGAAGTGAAAGTGGGCTCTCCCGAAACGCCCTTCACCGAGTACTTCAGCCAGAGCGTGGACCTCGTCGAAGGCGTCGAGGAATACGTGTTGAGCTTCACCATGGGTGAGCCCACGGGGCCGGCGGGCATCGTGTTCACGCTCCTCACCTCCGACGTCGAAGTCTGCGTCGACGAGATCTGGTTGACGCCGTACTAGGTCGGGGCAGGCACGATCGGCTCACCCCACATCGGTCACGCAACCGGGGGTCGGCGCGTTGGCTTGGAGTCAGAGCCGTCCCGAAACGAAGGGATCTTCTGCAGAACACGCACCCCGATAGGAGGCTGGCGCGTCGGTTCCAGCCGTGCTGAGGTTCGATGGCGCGATGGGCAACGTGGTCAACCTGAACAAGTTTCGCAAGAAGAAGGCCAAAGCCGAGCGCCAAAAGCGCGCCGAGGTCAACCGGCGCTTGCACGGCCGCACCAAGGCCGAACGTGCGCGGGATGAGCTGCAAAAGCGCCGGCTGACCTGCCAAGTCGACGGCGCGAAGCTCGAGCGCAACAGCGAGAGCGACGGCTCAATGGATCCTCCGCATCGATCACCCGAAGCGTGAACGTGAACACGAAGTCGTCGCAACGTTAACGATGCGATTGCGCTTGACGCCCCTTATCCAAAGGCGATATGTGACTCACGGATCGCTCCCAACTTCGGGAGCCTGTCAAAAACAGGGAATAGGTGGAGGAAGGCATGACGACGACAGTTCGATGCGCGTCGGGGGCGATCGTCGCTCTGGCGCTGAGTGCGTGCATGGTGAGCACCGGCGAAGAGATGGATACAACGGGATTATCGGAGGACGAGGCGATCAGCTCGGTGCAGCAAGCTTTGGTCACGCCGACGTTCACCGGTCGCTGGGCTTCCACCAACTCGGTCACGTGTCCGTCTTCGTACAACAAGGTCATGGGGACCGGCGCGCGGAACATTAGCGGTGGTGGTGACTTGGTGCGAGGAGCCTACCCCTTTTCGAACGAAACCGTGAATGCCATGGCAGCCATAGGCGACACGACGGAGATTTCGACCCACGCGATTTGTACTAACGCCGCTGGTATCTCCACCGTCTGGAATTACGATTCCGACGGATCAGCAACCGCTTCGTGCGGCTCTGGGAAGATCGCAGTCGGCGGCGGCGGGCTCTGTCAATCGGACGGAGCGCGACTCTACCGCACGCGGCCTACCCCCGACACCAACGGAAGTGTGCCTACCGGCTGGACCGCTAGCTGCAACACCGGCGGCGCGCATGCCTACGCGCGATGCGTCGATCCCAACTCTTGGTACGACTTTACCAGCTGTCGAACCAAAAGGACTGATGCTGTGGCTGTTCGGGCAGATGCTGTCTGTCCCTCCGGTAAGATCGCGGCGGCAGCGGGTGGGTATTGCGGCGGCGGCAGTGACATCTGGACGGTCGGATCGGGTTCGGGTGCTGCTCTCAGTAGTACGGTTGTTTGGTGTGACGAGACGCACGTCAGCGTTCATGCCTACGCCATTTGCTGTGACGCCGCCGCGACCAACTGAGAAACACAGCGCTTCTACCAGGGTGCCGCGAGCGCAGCATTCGCGCTACACTGGCACCTGTGACGCAACCGGTTCGCCAGCGCTTTACGTTTGAGGAGTACGTACAACTCGACGAGGACACCGGGTACAAGCATGAGTATTTGAATGGTGTGGTCTGGGCCATGGCCGGAGGGTCTCCGGACCATGCCGCCATTGCGGGCAACGTCCTGACGTTGCTCAACAATGCCCTTCGAGATCAACGCTGTCGCGCGTTCACCTCGGACCTTCGTGTACGAGTCAAAGCCACAGGCTTGGGAACCTACCCCGACGTGAGCGTCGTCTGTGACCAACTCGAGTTGGATCCAGAGGATCCAAAGGGACATACCGTCGTCAATCCGCGTGTCCTCGTCGAAGTGCTCAGCCCCTCCACCGAGGAATACGATCGTGGCGAGAAGCTAGAGCACTACAAAACAATACCTTCGCTCCACGAGGTAATGCTGGTCGCCCACGATCGCAGGCAGGTGGAGCTTTGGCAACGCCACGGCGACAAGTGGGTACGCTCGGAGGCCCTTGAGCACGACACGGTCGAGCTCGAGTCGCTCGGATGCCGGCTATCCGTAGCGGAGATCTACCGGGACCCACTGACGTAGCCCTCCACACGAATCGAACCGTCGATCCAGAAGCTCACTCGTTCTCGGAGCGCGCGGTAACCGCGCACCCAGAGCGGTGATGTTGGAGTGGGTGCTGGCACCAAGTGGCAGGCTATCCCGGCGCGCTCGAAACACGCTCGGGCGCGGGGCAAGTGCCAATCGCAGCTGACCAACGCCGCAGAGCGCCACCCCCGGGCCCGAAACAGTGCGGCGACATAGGCCGCGTTTTCGCCGGTGGACAGGCTGCAGAGCTCCATCAGCGTGCGAGTGGCGGGAACACCGGCGTCGATCAATGCGCTTCTGTAGGCTTCCGCTTCGGCCACGCCGTGCCAGCGACGCCCGCCGCTCGCGACCACCCAGGGGGCCAAGCCCTGACGGTACGCGTCGGCGGCGCGCTGGACTCGGCGCAGCGAGGCGCCTGCTAGCACCCCGTCGGCAGCAATGCGACAGCCGAGCACCACGATAGCGTCCACGGACATGAGGCCGGTAGCCTATCGCGTGTTGGCAAGTCGGTCCATATGGGCCGCTGGGCGCCACGCAGGTCGGCCCGTCAACGATTGTCTAACGGTACGCGCCTCGAGCGAGCTTCAACCTCGACTGGCTCCATGCTCTCTGCTTCGAAGCATAGGCGGCGTGCCGTACTCATGAGCTCCTCGCGGTGCCACGGCTTGCTGAAGCTGGCTTCCGCACCTGGCAGGCTCTGGCGAGCCGGATCGCCCGTCAGAATCAACAAGCGCGCCCTCGGAAACGCCTTACGGATTCGTTCGGCAAGTTCTGGGCCCTCGGCGTCTTTCAAGCGCGTTTCACTGACGACCAGACTGGGAGCTCGATCCCGCTCGACGAAGTTCACCGAGCCGATCGAGTCGGAGCTCACTACCTTGAAGCCTTCTCTCCTGAAGTCGTGAGCGACGGCACGGCGCACCGCCGGATCGGGGTCGAGAACCAAAATAGCATGCGCACCCGTAACGAGCTTGGGCAAGCTCAGCACTGCCCGCGCGCCACCAGATTCCCGAGCGCTGAGCTGCGCGCTGCCGCGGTGGTCCAGCATGATCTGCCGAGTGATCGCCAAGCCCAGTCCGGTGCCCTGCCCGTACGGCTTGGTCGTCGCGAACGGCTCGAACATCTTGCCCGCGAGCTCGTTCGCAATGCCGGGCCCGTCGTCGTCCACGCAAATGCGTACCGCCTGAGCATCGGACTCCACCGAGAGCCATACATGCTTGCCGCCCATCTTTGCGGCGTCGATCGCATTCGAAAGCACGTTCAAAATCGCCTGCGCCAAACGCGGTGAATCATTCGGCACACTGACCCCAGCGTCGGCCCGGACCTCCAAGGTTACGCCCGCGTCCAATGCGCGCGGCCGCGCCATACGCATGGCCACCTCGACAGCGGTCTGGATCGGCGTGTCGGCCAACTGGGGACGGGCGCGCCGCGCGAACCCGCACACGTGTTCCACGAAGCTCCTGATGCGTTCGACAGCAAGCTCCATATCCGCTGCCGATTCTGCGAGCTCCGGATCCTGAATGCGTTCGGCAGCGTCGCTGAAGTACACGGCACACGATTGAATCACGCTGAGCGGATTGTTGATCTCGTGGGCCATGCCCGCTGCGATTCGCCCGATCGCCGCCAGACGCTCGCTATGTTCGAGCTCACGCTCCAATTTCTTGCGCTCGGTGATATCGAGCGACACCTCTACCGAACGGAAGGGCCCATCGCCGTCGCGCAGCGTCGAAGTCGACAAGAGCACCAGCACCTCGCTGCCGTCTTTGCGGCGACGCTTCACCTCCAGCATACGGCGACCCCCGTCCTCCGGTCGCACAGCGCGGGATTCGGCTTCGAGCTCGACGAAGCCGATGTGCCGACCTATCGCTTCGTCGGCTCGATAACCGTACAGACTTTCCGCTCCCGGGTTCCAAGAGCGCACCAAACCTTCCGCGTCCAAGCCAACAATCGCTTCCAGACATTCTTCGACCAACCGGGAAAGTCCCTCGGCCCTCAACTCTTGCGACTGCCGACCGCGCTCGAGCTCCGCCAACTCCACGTCACGGCCAAGCAACTCGGCCACTTCGGACGCGTCGAACGGCTTGACGATGGTGGACAGGCCAACCCGTGCAGTCGATTCGCCCGGATCGATCAGAACATGCGTCCGCACCCAGGGTGTCATGCGCTTCGCCTCGTCCAGCAAGGCCGTATGACCGGGAATGCTCGCATCGACCACGATCACGCGCGGCTGCTTGGCCCGCACCGAAGCGAACGCAGGCTCGAATCCGGTCAATGCTTCGACCTCCCGCCCCGCACGTCGCAGTGCAGCGCACAGCGACCGTGACGCATCATGGTCGCCAGATAGAAGCAAGATGCTCAAATCGAATCCTCTAACATCGAATTGTGGGCGATGCGCTCTATGGTGCGCCGCTTCCACTCGGAAACGCCGGTTGTATCAGCGCGCGCGCCGACCATTTCCGTCACCGCGGCCAGCCGAGCTCCGTCCGCCGGCGTCAGACGCCTGCCGGATCTCGCCAAAGCCGTCAGGAATAGATCCGTGGCACGCATGACCGTGGCACTCCATCGATCAGAGAGTCCCTCCTCGGCGGCTCTGGCCGCAATCGCTTCGATCACATCGAGCGTCATCTCCTGGCGCCTCGTGCTCTGGGTTTCGTCGAACTCGTACACTTCGACCGTGGGCAACGTGTTCTGCTCGGTCCGGGTGATTCCCTCCGTAGCCTTTCGCCTCACCTCCACCACTTCCAGCACGTCAGTGCCGACGCTCAACACGTCGCCGGGTTCCAGGCGAGCGCTGCCCTTGAGCTGACTCCCGTTCAGGAATGTGCCGTTCGAGCTGCCCAGGTCGGTCAGCGTGAGCCCGTGCTCGTCCCAGGTGATGGCGCAGTGTTGGCGAGACGCCCGCGAATTCGACAGGACGATGCTGCAATACGGACTCCTGCCGATCACCGTCTCCCCGCGGCGCAATGGAAATCTAGTGCCACGGTATTTCAGCCAAAATGCGCTCACGGTACCGCTCCGGTCTACGGCCGCGGGCCTACCTAGGTTTAACAGCGGCTGGGGACGACAACCAGCTCAACCCGCCAGGTGGGAGAGAGGCGGCCGACCGGTCCTGTACCGGCGAGACGCAATCGGTCACAATGGTTTGGCGAGCTGCAGCCGTTTACATTAGCGTCCCCGCACACTCCCACAGCCCATGATCCCTTCTGATGAGTACTGAGGTGGATGCACCCCAAGCCACCACTCCCGTAAAAGCCAAACAGGCTAGCCGGCAGGGTGACACGCGGCGAGGAGACAAACGGCGCACTCGCCGCGCTGCCGCGAAAACGTCTGCGTCCGCTCTTAGCCAAGAACCGGAGACCTATCCGGTCGAGTTCGATGCGCACCGCATCGATGCTGCCGCTGCAAAGGTAGTCCGCAGACTCACCAAGAGCGGATTCGAAGCCTACTTGGTCGGCGGCTGCGTTCGCGATTTGTTGATTGGACGTCAACCCAAAGACTTCGATGTCGCAACCAGCGCCCGGCCCGACGACGTCCGGCGCCTGTTTCGTAATTCCCGCATCATTGGCCGGCGCTTTCGCCTGGTTCACGTTCTGTACGCGGGAGGCCGCGTGGTGGAAACCGCCACATTCCGGCGTAACCCGCAGTCGCGTGAAGGCAAACCCGGCGAAGATCTGTTGATCAGGAACGACAACGCGTTCGGAGAGGCCCACGAAGACGCCCGCCGGCGGGACTTTACGATCAACGGATTGTTCTACGACATCGAGCGCAAGCAGGTCATCGATTGGGTGGGCGGCATGCCCGACATCGAGCGCCGCAGAGTGAACACGATTGGTGAGCCGGTAGTACGGTTCTTGGAAGATCCGGTGCGGATCCTCCGGGCCATCAAATTCA
>CBFGRJ010000003.1:0-63852 GCA_965651135.1 uncultured Myxococcales bacterium | reverse complement strand
AATGGCTTCGCCCGCTGCGTCGATGGAGCCTTGCCCGCAGCTGCTGCACACCGTGGCCGCGACCTGATAATTGGCGCGACCCGCAGCTTCCGGCCCGCGCAGGATGCGTCGAGCCATCGCGAGCAATGAGCGCGTCGTCGTCGAGGACTTCGCCGGCTTCTCGCCGGAGCCGGTCCGCGGCTTCGCGAAACAGGGCGAGGGTTTCGGGTCGGACATTCAAGTGCAGGGCGTGCTTCTGGCCTTTTGGATCTTTGCGATCGCCGGGTTCGGCCCCGCGTGGGAGGCCGCTCACCAGGCGTTCGACTTGGCGTACGGTCTGGTTGCGAGCGGCGGCGAGCCACTGGCGTTCGGTTTCGGGTGTGGCAACGCGGGTGAGCTCGCGCACTGCGGTCCAGCAGAAGCTGCCCGCTTCGAGGGCCTCCGCGAGTGCGGGCAAGTCTTGCAGGGATGCCTTGCGTGGCGTGCCGGGCAATCATGCCCATGAGGGCCCTGGCCAGGCGTGCGAAAGGGCGCGGGCAGCACGAGGCGTCGGGGGCAAATGTCGGCTAAATCAGCAACACTGATCCACCTTCACGCTTCGATACCCCCCGCTCGCCACCTTCAAGGCTCCGCCTAGCCGTTGACCAGCCCGGGCCACGCGCAGGCGTTCTTCCGGCACCCAGGCTGCGTGATCATTAGTCAAACACGTCGCGGTTCGATGACCTTGGCGAAGCTCACGAGGGTGCTCAGCAGTTTTTCCACCACGCCTGCCGGGATGTGAGGGGGATTGCCGAAATCGAGGACGAGGGTGATGCCGGATTCGCTGACATTGAACTGCTGGAGCTCGCGCCGGAGCTCTTGGTCGACGAATTGGAGGAGGCTCGCCCATTGTTTGAAGTCGCGAATGCGTTCGGCCAGGGCTGCGTCGGCGTAGCGGGTCTTGAAGTAGGCATCGAAGCGGCGGTCGCCGGAATAGAGGCGCTCGAGCCCGGCGGGTGGCCGCTGGTTCTGGGTGTAGTTTTTGAGCAGGATGGGTGGCGCGCTCTCGAAATAGAGAGTCACCTTGCGCTGGTCGTCCGGGTCGACGAAGACGCGGTAGCCGTCGATCGAGCCCCTGAGCGTGCCGATGCCGGCGCGGTAGCGCGAAGGCGTGTATTCGAGGCCGAGCCGTTCAGCCAGCGCCGGAAACGCTCGTGAGGCCAACTTGTGGCCGGTGCGCTTTTTGACGAAGGCATAAACCATCCCAAAAAACATGAGAAAGCCGATCGGCAGGGCGCTGTCATTGAGCCAATCCATCGTAGTCGTGCGTGATCGCGGGGGTATCTAGCGCATGGCCGGTCGCCTGCACAGCCTTGCTTGGAGCGGTTGGGGCAGAAGCTTTTCGCATTTGTCGAGCAACCGACCCGGGGCCGGCGCCGAACGAGAAGAAAAGCCGAAAACCCTCAAGGACGAAGCCATGAACAGAAATCCCCTATTCGAGGCACTGAAGCAGCAATTCGAGAATCAAAACCACGAGCTCGGCCGCCTACAACAAATCGTGGCGGAGCTCGACCCACGCACGGGCGCCAGTGTCCCCATCGAGGCTTTGCAGGCGATCAACGAAGCCCTCGACATCGATGTCAGAACGCCGGGTAGCCCCAGGCTGCCGAGTATAGGCACGCGCGCTTAGCGCCGAGCATTCGCAGTCACCATTTCTCTCACGGCATTTCTCAGAAAGGACGAAACCAATGACTATGGGAATTCAAGGATCTTCACCGCTGGCTCCCCAGCCTTTGCTCTACGACCCCAATGCGCTGACTCCGGACGCGTTGATGGTCTATCTGTCGACGCGCCTCAACGGGCTCGACGCACAGATTCAGGACATGTTCACGAGCCAAAATAGTGCGGACAAGATCCGCGCATCGCTCAACGACATTCAGGAAGCGATCAATTCGCTCCCCACGAGCGCGAACAAGGGAGCCGACTTGAATGGCGCAGAGGCCGTCAAGGAAGCGATCCTCAACAGCATCGACGCGATCCATAACATCGACCCCCAATTGGCAGAGCAAATCACGGCGCAGCTGTCACAAGAAGGCTACATCCTTTCCGTTGGCTCCACTGGTGAAGACAACGCCGGCTCCTACAAGACCATCGAGATCGACAACACCAAGGAATACATGAAGAACCTGACCGGCGAGCTCGAGTCCGCCGCGCAGATGAACATGATCCGGCTGCAGTCGCTGATGTCGTCACGCCAAACGGCGGTGTCTCTCGCCACCAATCTGATCGGCAAGCTCGGCGACTCGATACAAAAAGTCGTGGAGAACATCCGCTAGCCATGCACACCGAAACGCGCTCTCCGGGGCTGCCTCCAAGCCTGTCGGCTGTTGCCGAGCGTTGCTATGCGTCTGCGTATCAGGCGTTGTCCAACGGCGACTTGACCCCGGCCACGCATTGGTTCGGTATGCTGGCGCTGCTCGAACCGCATGGCGAAAGAGCCTGGGCCGGCCTTGGCGCTTGCCAAGAACGCGCGGGAAGGCCGGACGTCGCGCTCACGCTTTACACACTAGGCAACACCTTGACGAGAGGCACGTCGCCTTGGCTCGGGCTCGGCCGTGCGCGCACGCTGCGCGCCTTGGGTCGCACCGACCAAGCCGAGGCAGCTTTCGATCAAGCAGAACAGGCTGCGGACGACCCTCGAGTCCTACGAGCCATCCAGGAGGAACGATGACTTCATCACAAAACGTGCAACCCATCACTCCGTATGCGCCACCGAGCGCCGTCGAAACCACACCTGAAAGTGCAAGCCCTCTGCTCCCGCCGACGGCCGAAGGGGACGGGTCGCTGGATGCGCTGTCGCAAATGTTGTCCTTGCTGACGGCGCAGAACAGCGAATCGCTGCGTCTCAATCTCGACGAAATCAAGACCGCGCGGGTGCGGCTCGAAGACTTGCAGCGCCAGCTCGCGGAACAGCTGAAGCGTGCACTCGACGCGGCACGGAAGGCCCAGAAAAGGAACAAGGGCGGCTGGCTCCGTCGCACCTTCGGCAAGGTGGTCGACGAGGTGGCCAAGGTGTTCGCCAAGCACGTCGAGGTGGTCAAAGACATCGTGGTGCTGCCGGCCGACATGACTGTTTCGTTCGCCAAGAATCTTGGAAACCGTGAGGCCTTGATGGAGAGTCTGCGGCGCGACCTGGGGGAGCTCAGCAAAAGCTCCGACACCGAGAAGGCCGTGGCTGGCTTCGTTTCCGGCACCACCAAGTTCGTGACGGATCTGATGGCTTTCGACGTTGCGCTGTTGGCCGCGCTCGCCGAAAACGCCGTGAAGGGCGAGCCGTTGGCCGACGCGGTCAAGGAGCGCGGAGTGGCGCTCTGGGAGAGCTTCAAGACGAACATCATGGAAAACCCGGGCTTCTGGGCAGTCACCCAACGGCTGGCGCAGGGGCTTGCGGTGGCTGCAGCCATCATCAGCGGAGGAACCCTGGGTGTCGTGGCTGTGGCCTTGATCGTGCTGCTCGAGGCCGACAATCGCTATGGGTTCATCGAGAGCGCAGTCGGCGAGAAAGCAGCACCGTGGGTGCGGCTGGGCATATCCGTGGCGGCCACCGCCTGCTCAGTGGCAGCGTGCGGAGACCTGACGAGTGCGCTGAGCTTGGCTCAAATGGCCGTGGGCGTGACGAACGGGGTCGGTACAGCCTATCACGGCTACCGTCTCAGGGAGGAAGGAAGCCGCCAAGCAGAGGAGCTCAATCGTCAAACCGACGTTCAGGAAACGCTCTATCACATGCAGGAGGTGCAACGACTCATCGAGGCCTTGATCGAGCTCTACGAAGAGAAGGGCGAACATCAAACTCAAACCATCGAGGCCGCCGTCAGGTTGGTCCAGACCCAGAGCGACACTCAAGCTGCGCTTGTATTTCAGGGATAGGAGAGTACTGTCATGTTCATCGATTCGAACCATACATCGGCCACGGTTTCTTACTATCAAGATGCCAAGAACGCGCTCATGGGCGACTACGCGACTCAGATTGCCGCTATGATGATCGACCACGCGAAGCAGTCGCGCGAGCAGAACCAAGAGCTCAGGCGTGGGGAGGAGGCTCACTTGCGCCTGGTTCAGCGAGAGCACATCGAGGCCCTGCGCACCGAAGCAGACATGATTCAAGCCGCTGCGAATGCGCAAGGCAATGCAATGATCGCGTCCGGCTTCTTCACCGTTGGGGCAAGCGTCACAACCTATTTTGATTCCCCCAATGCTGCAGGAATAATGAACGGGAGTGGAAAGGCCGCAGAGGGTATGGGCATGCTGGGGAAGGGCGAGAACGACCGCAAAGCCGGCTTGGCAAGAGCCGAAGCAACGGAATACGAGCACCAGAGCCAAGAAGCCCTGCGGCGCCTGGAGGACCTCGACGGCGACGACGAGTCAGCCAAAGACCTGCAGCGCAAGGCCTTCGAACACCTGCGTGTCGTCCAACAAATCAAAGCAGACACCGATCGCGCGCTCACCTCGTGGCGCGGCTGAGGCATCCCAATTCGAGAGGTGCAATTTTTCAAATCTTCATTCGAGTGCGTCAAAGATCGAACGATCTTTGGGTTCTGGTTGGCGTTTCTCCGGAAAAGCATCCACGATTGGGTGCGATAGTCCCATGGTGAACGACGCTCGAAGCTTACCTTCTTCCTCCTTATCTCTCCTCTCTCGACGATCGGCATCTCAGGTGCCCCGCTCAGCGGTGCGGTGGGTTCCGATCCTAGGTGTCTATGGTGTCTGTACGGCCCTGGCGGGTTGTTCAGGAGGTTCTGATCCCGCGGCTCCAACAGGTAGCACTACCGGTGCCGGCAATGTTGGTACGACCGGCAACGTCACCAATGGGACGAACGGCAATGCAGCTGTCACCAACGGAGTCGGCGGAGGCAATGCGACCAATGGCACCAATGGCAGCGGTAGCAATACCAGCGGCGTAGCCACGAATGGCGCCGGCGGTGGCGGCATGGGTGGCAATACTTCGACCAGCACCAGCGCTGGAGGCACTAGCGGTACGACGGGGGGTTACGAGCCGCCCGTCGTACAGTGGCCGAGCGAGGCTTGCGTCAACCAGGTCAACACCTTGCTTGGACAGATGTCACTGGAGCAGAAGGCGGCCCAAATGGTGATGGGCCAATACCAAGACGTGACGAGTGCCGATGTGTCCGGCGAGGCGGTGGGTACGGTGTTTGCGTCCGGCTCGGCAATTCCGGGCTCGGGTTCTGCCGGTGAGTGGGCGAGCTTGATTGACGGCTTCATCAGCGCCAGCCAGAGCACCCCCAACGGCCTGCCGATTCTGTTCGGCATCGATGCGGTCCACGGGAATAGCAAGGCCACCGGAGCCGTGATTTTCCCCCACAACATCGGCCTCGGTTGTACGCGCAACCCCGAGCTCTTGGAACAAATCGGTGCGATCACCGCGCTCGAAATGGCGGCAACGGGTGCTACCTGGACCTTCGCCCCCGTCCTGAGCGTTGCCCACGACGACCGCTGGGGGCGAATGTACGAAAGCTACAGCGAAGACCCGAACGACGTGGGGCTGCTTGGAGCAGCGCAGGTGGTAGGCCTCCAGGGGCGAGGTGGGCTCGGTACCGGCACACCGGGTGTGATCGCTTGCGCCAAACACTTTGCGGGAGACGGCCAAGCCAGCTACGGCACGTCGCGAAAGCCTGCTGGTGCCGGGGATCCGGGTGGCCTGGTCGATCGCGGAGACGTGCAGATCGACGAGACGAAGATGCGTACCTATGGCATCGCTCCCTACATTCCCTCGATCAAGGCCGGGCTCGGATCGGTCATGGTGGCTGACACAACCTGGAACGGCGTGAACATGACGGGTCATGAGCAGTTGCTCACCACCATTCTCAAGGGAGAGCTCGGCTTCGCGGGGTTCGTCAGCACGGACTGGGACGCGGCGACGCCGAGTCAGCAAGGGCCGGGAGTCGTGGCGGCGATCAACGCCGGCGTGGACATGCTCATGGCGGCGACGGGTTGGGCCTCACAACGCGCGGAGATCGTGGCAGCAGCTGGCAACGCCATTAGCCAAGAGCGCATCGACGACGCTGTCAGACGCGTGCTCACGGCCAAGTGCGAAGCTGGGTTGTTCGGTTGGACGCGAGACCCGGCGCAGTTGGACCAAGTAGGCTCCGAAGCTCACCGCAGCGTCGGGCGCCAGGCGGTGCGTGAGTCGCTGGTGCTCCTCCAGCATCAGGCAGGCGTGCTCCCTCTCGCCAAGGGTAGCAATGTTTGGGTGGCTGGTACCGGCGCCAATGATCTGGGGCGTCAAACCGGAGGCTGGACCATCAGTTGGCAAAACGGCGGCGAGATGACGCAAGGCGGCACCACGATTCTCCAGGGGATCTCGGCGGTAGCCAATGTGGTGCCCAGCGTCGCCGAAGCCGACGTGGCCATCGTGGTTCTCAGTGAGGCCCCCTACGCCGAATGGCGTGGGGATGTGTCCTCGATCAATACGCTGCCCGAAAGCGACTTCGCGCTGCTCAGTGAAGCTAGAAACGCCGGCAAGCCCGTGGTGGCCATCATCGTGAGCGGACGCCCTGTGCTCATCACCGATCAACTCGCGAACGCAGACGCCTGGATCGCCGCGTGGCTTCCCGGCACCGAGGGAGGCGGTATCGCCGAAGTCCTATTCGGCGGTTACAACTTCACCGGTACCCTCAGCCACAGCTGGCCGCGCAGCGAAGATCAGGTCACCGTCAACAAGGACGACCCGGGCTACGATCCGCTCTTCCCGTACGGGCACGGGCTGACGTACTGAGGCCAGTTCTCGGTGGTTCGCATTCTAGGCAAGCGCCTCATTCGCAGGGGCAGATCATCTGGACGTCGACTTCCCCGGGTTGAGCGGGCATCTCGACGATGCAATCGGGATCGGTCGAACAATAGTACGAGCCCTTAGCGATTGCGGCACACATCTCGGTGAAGCTGTAAACGAGCGGATTCGGCGCCACGATGCCGAATGCAGCGAACAGACCGGTGCATTCAGCACTCGTATCGATGCCCTGCACTACGTTGGTGTCTGACGAGAGGCTCAAGCCCGCGCGGTCACAGATCTCGGTGCACGAGCGGTTGTCTGCCAGATTGTCGTAGGCGCACCAGATCGCTCCGCCGTACTCGCGGCAGTTAGCGAAGATCGTCACCAGATCCTCACACTGGCCGGCGACGCAGGCTTGTCCCGCTCCGCAGGCTACCCCCGCATTCGCGCCAGAGCAGTCGCCGCTGGCCCCGCAATAGTCGGGGTTCGAGTTGGGATCGATACAATTGCCACCGCACGCGACGAGCGAAGCGGGACACGACAAATTGCACGTACCGCCCACGCAGATCTCACCCGCGTCGCAGATCTCGCCAGCGTCTCCCGCGCCATCCCCGCAGCCTTCCGTCGCACCGCAATAGTTCCGGTCGGTGTTCGGGTTCACACAGGTGCCGCCGCACTCGACCAAGCCCGCATGGCAAGACAGCGCGCACACGCCGTTGCTGCACACGAAGCCGGCATCGCATTCCTTCCCGCACTCGCCACAGTTTCCAGGGTCGACAGTCGTATCGACGCACGAGCGATCGCACTCGGTCGTGCCCCCCACGCAGGCGAGCCGGCACTCGCCAGCGGAGCACACCTCATCTGCCTCGCAGGCGTTGTCGCAGCTGCCGCAGTGGTCCGGATCGCTACTCAGCGTGACGCACTCGCCCGCGCATTCCTCCTGGTCTGCGGCGCATGCGCCAGTGCTACCCGCCGCGCCGCTCGAGCCGCCCGAGCTGGTCGAGCCGCCCGAACCTCCAGAGCCATCCGAGCTGGTCGAGCCGCCCGAACCTCCAGAGCCGCCCGAGCTGGTCGAGCCGCCCGAGTTGGTCGAGCCGCCCGAACCTCCAGAGCCATCCGAGCTGGTCGAGCCGCCCGAGTTGGTCGAGCCGCCCGAGCCGCTCGAGCCTCCACTGCTGGCGCTCCCTTCATCGTCCGAGCATCCGACCATCGTCGGCGAGACCAGCAAAGCAAACATCGCAATGCGGGAGATTTCTCTGAACCCTTTAATTCCTATTCTCTTCGACGACTCCATGGATCACTACTGACATGGGGCTGCCATGGGGGTCACCCCGTCGGCGGTTACCTGGGTGACCGGTTCGAGACGCTAAAAGGCCCGCCAAGACCAAGCGGAAGAACGCGGCGCCGCCGAACTGTTCAGGATCGACGGCGCCGCCAGGTATCTACTCCATGGCTTCGTCGCCGCCCTCGTCGGCGGCTCCCTCGTCGCCCCCGCCTTCGTCGCCCATTCCTTCCTCTTCGCCCATGCCTTCATCGGCCCCCATCTCATCCCCCATCCCTTCCTCGGCCATGTCGCTTTCCGCGGCCGCGGGTTCTTCCTCGGCGCCCTCGGGCGACTCGGCTGGAGGTGTTTCGCCGCCGCAGGCGACGGCGAGGGCGAGGGCGGGAACGACACTGAACAATCTACGAACGAACATCTGCATGCCTCCAAAATGAACAAAGAGCGATCGAAGCCCCGATCGCGCTTGACCCTGTGATGAGTAAAAGCACTCAGATGAGCACAAGCGCTCACCGGCGCCCACCCTATTGGCCCCGTCGAGCGACGTCAACCGGCATGGAGATTTGGATCGATGGTGCCGGTTCACCGCGGGCGCAGCGCTTCCGTCACCACGTTGCGGAAGGCGGAGACTGCGGGATCGTGGTGTGTGCGCTCGTGCCAGAGTAGGTGCATGGGGAAGACGAAGGGGGGCACTGGGCCTTCGAGGATTTGCAGCGGGAGGGCGCGCGCGAAGATACGCGCGGCGCGCAGCGGCATGCCGGAGAGCAGGTCGGTGCTGGCGACCACGCTTGCCGCTGCTGCGAAGGTGGGTACGGTGGCGGCGATGCGCCGCACCAGCCCTGCCCGGCGCATCACTTTTTCGATGGCGCGATTGCCGGTTCCGGCTCGGCCGAGCAAGACGTGTATGTCGACGTGGCCTTCGCGGTTGAACGCCTCTTTGGAGACGACGCCCCGCACACGAGGGTGGGCGCGGCGCGCGATGAGGACACCGGCCTCTTCGTAGAGGGGTTGCGAGTGGATTCCCGGCTCTTCTGAGCGAGGGCCGATCGCGAGATCGACGCTGCCGCTCGCGAGCCCACCCGAAGAGACGAGGGTGTCGAGTGTGACGGCACGCAGCGCCGCCCGCGGCAGGCGGCGTGCGAAGACGCGCGAGATGGCGGAAAGGCGCGCGATCAGATCGGCATCCGAGAGCGCGATACTGAGCTCGCGCGTGCAGCTCGTTGCGTCGAAATCGGATTCTAGTGAGGCCTCGAGCAAACCGAGCGTGCGCTCCAGCAGCGGCTGGAGCTCGAGCGCGCGCGGTGTCGGAGCGATGCCTCGGCCGCTTCGCACGAAGAGCGGGTCGCCGAACACAGTGCGCAGCCGCGCGAGTGCGTTGCTAACAGCGGGTGGCGTGACGTGCAGGCGCGATGCCGCACGCGCGACGCTGCCTTCGTTCAGGACGGCGCGCAGCACGACCAGCAGGTTCAGGTCGATGGTCGAAAGATTCACAATCGTGAAGAGTAACATCACGAGGATTTACTGGTGATGAGTATTTGTAGGTTGAATGATAAGGAGCATGAAGGCATTGATCGTAGGCGCAGGGATCGGCGGGCCGGTGCTTGCCGCTTGGTTGCAGAGAATCGGCTGGGACGTCGTCGTCGCGGAGGCGCGGGCGTCCGTCGCGCTGGGAGCTGGCGCTTTCCTCGGAGTTGCCCCGAATGGGATGCGCGTCTTGGAGGCGCTCGGTATGGCCGCTGACGTTGCGGAGAGGGGACATCCTTGTCGGGAGTTCACGTTCTCGAACGGTGCGGGGCGCCGGATTGGATGCATCGATCGCAGTGCGGATCCCCGCGTGTTCGGCTGGCCTTTGACCATGATTCGCAGGAGCGATCTGCATGCCGTCCTTGCCGAAATGCTCGAGGAGCGCGGCACGCGCATCGCATTCGGACACAAGCTGGTCGGAATCCGCCAGGGTGCACGCGTCGAGGCGCACTTCGAGAACGGCGCCCGAATCGAGGCTGATCTGTTGATTGGCTGCGACGGCCTGCGCTCGAAGACCCGCGCCTTGTGCTTCCCCGAGTGCCCACCGCCCCACTTTACTGGTTTGCTCGATGTGGGCGGCTTCGCGCGCGTCCAGGGCCTCCCATTTCCTCCTGGGGAGAACCACATGGTGTTCGGAAGGCGGGCGTTCTTCGGCGCGTTCACCACCCCCGATGGGGAGACCTGGTGGTTCCACAATGGTCCAGAGGGAGAAGGCTCGCAGCGCGAGCGACTGCTGGACCTGCACCGCGACGATCCGGAGTGGATCGGCGAGCTCATCGCTGCGACCCCGGAGGTGCTGGGTCCTTGGCCCATTCACGAGCTGGAGCGGGTGCCGGTGTGGTCGCGCGAGCGCGTCGGACTACTCGGCGACGCCGCCCACGCGATGTCGCCCAGCGCGGGGCAGGGGGCGTCGCTGGCGATGGAAGACGCGATGGTGCTCGCGCAGTGTCTGCGCGACGTGCCGGACGTCGTCGAGGCGCTCCGCACTTTCGAGCGGCTGCGCCGCCCTCGCGTCGACGCTATCTTCCGCGAGGCGCGCCGGCAATCGAACCGTAAGGCGCCGGGCCCGGTCGCCTCGTGGTTTCGTGATCGCTTGCTCCCGATGCTGCTGCGCTTCGGGGCGGCCGCACAGACTCGCTCGTACGCCTATCACGTGGACTGGGAGTCGCGAGTGACGACGGCGTAGGACTGCCACCTCTCGGAGTGTCTGGCCCGACGCCCAACCAGCAGGTGATGACCAGCTCTATGCGGGCCTGCTCCGACAATCCATGATACGAAGCGAGTCGTAGGGGTCGTGGAGGACCGTGTTCATGAAGAATCCAAATGTCGGGGCGACTCACGTGGGCGGTGAGGTGCAGAGTCATGCGTGGGCAGCGTTCTTGTTTGCCGCACTGATGCCGCTCGGGTGCGGTTCGGGCTCCGAGTCCAACGGTGCGCCTGCTGGGAACGGTATGACGACCGCCGGTGGCGCCGTGTCGTCCAATACCTCGACGATGGGTAGCGCCACCACAGGTGCCGTGGGTTCCGGCGGGTCATCAGGCGCGGTTGGCACTGTGAATAGTGGTGGCAGCTCGTCAGTCGGCGTGTCCGCCGGAGGAGCTGCCGGCGCAGGGACGGACGCCGGCACGGGAGGGGTGCACGATGGGTATGAAGTCCAGGTCGACCCCTACGGCATCTGTCCTTTGGTCGCCGTGGTCAACCTTCATGACATCGACCCGAGTCAAGTCCAAGGGCTTCGAGTCGTCGTGGCGGGGCTCGACGGAGCTCCGGACTTGGTTCGTGAGTATTCGCCGACGGATCCCGACTTCGTCGCCCAGTTGGACAGTTCCGATCTGACCTTTGCGGAGGCTGGCATTCACGTGCCCGTGCTCGGCTTGTACGCCGACAAAGACAACTCGGTTCAGATTTCGGTCGAGCTCGCCGAAGGGGAGCGCGTCGAACGGACGCTCAGCATCCAGACTGAGCTCTCGAGGCAGGACGAGCCCGCCTGGGTTCCCACGCTGCAGGTGCAAACGGCGATGGTGGACCTGATGGAACCGGGATGGACGGTCACCGAGCTCAGCATCGAACCAGACCCCGCGCCTCCCATCGTGTTCGTCGACTGGACGCGGACGCTGGCTTTCGACGAGCGCGGCTTCATTCGCTGGGCGCTGCGCCCCGAGCTGCCGCTGGGCGAAACGTTCACCGTGACTCGTTCGCTCACCGGCAATTTTCTAACCGGTTCTTTCGACACGATCGTCGAAATCAACAAGCTCGGTCGCACCGTGGGCGCCTTCGAGGTGGCGGACTACTCGCTCCATCACGAGATTCTACAAATCGGTAGCGACGACCCCGTGCATGCGTCGCCGGGGCCGAGCAGTGAACACCTCGGCAATCTTCTGGTCTTGGCGTCCAAGAACGGCGCGTCCACTATCCAAGACCACATCCTCGAGTTCGACTACGAAACCGGCGCACTGCTCACGGCTTGGGATCTCGCGACCGTGTTCGATCGCACCAGGACCACTTACGTCGATCCGGAGCTATGGTCTCCGGGCGTGGGTGACTGGCTGCACGCCAACGGGCTCGCTTACTCCAACACGGACGAATCCATCATCGTGTCGGGTCGCCATCAAGGGGTTGCCAAGATTCGTCGTGACGGGACCCTGGTCTGGCTCCTAGCGCCTCACGAGGGGTGGCAAGAACCGCAGTCAGAGAAGCTGCTGACCGCCGTGGACGCGACCCTGACGCCGTACGAAGACGCCGTGCAGCTCGGAAACGAGGCTGCCGGCGATCCGGCGGCTCCGGAATTCGATTGGGCCTTTGGGCAGCATTCGCCCGTACTACTGCCGAACGGTGACCTGCTCCTCTTCGACAATGGCTCGAGTCGCCATTGGGGAAGAATCTGTGGCGGGTTCTCGCGCGCGGTCATCTATCGCATCGACGAGGCGGCCATGACGATCCGCCAGATGGGGCAATTCGTCCTCGATGGGGCCGAATCGTCGTGCTTCGTCTCCAATACCCATCTGCTCCCGGCGACGGGCAACCTTTTCATTCAACCTGGTAGCGCACACTTCGACACGGGTAGAAGCATCAGTGTCGTCAAAGAGGTCGCGACCCAGATTGGCGACGATGGCACCGTGAGCTTCGGCGCGGTCGTGTTCGATGCGACACTCGACATGAGCGTGATACCGGCAGGCAGCTTCGCCTACTCGTACCGGGGCCACCGCTGGGAATTCTGAGCGACGGGTCGAGCAGTTCACCGTTCATCAGCTTCGGTGTGGCTAGGCGGACTGGCTCGTGGCAGGGTTGAGACGTGGCCAAGTCGCCCAACAGGATCGGACAGGTCGTCGCCCAACGCTACGCTCTCGTCGAAATCGTGGGGCGAGGAGGACAGGGCACTGTCTACAAGGCCCACGATCGCTGGCTGGATCGCCCGGTGGCGGTCAAGGTGCTGGGTGCCAAGGCGGCGCGTGAACCGCAGACATTCGAACGCGTGATGCGCGAGCTGCAAGCGGTGAGTGTTCTCAAAGGCACGGCGGCCGTCGATATGTTGGACGTCTGCCGTGGGAACGATGGCGAGCTGTGCCTGGTGATGGAGCTGCTCACGGGCATGGATCTCGACGATCATCTGGACAGGCTTCGGCGACGTGGCGAGCGCATGCGGCTCGAGCGCGTCGTCGAGATCTTCGACCCGATCGTGCAAACACTCGACACCGCGCATCGAGCGGGCATCTTGCATCGTGATCTCAAGCCCGCGAACATCTTTTTGCTCGACGCTGGCGGCGTCAGGTTGCTGGATTTTGGCATGGCGCGCTTGAAGAGCGCGGCGCCGCTGACCGCGGCGGGGATGGTCATGGGCTCACCGAGCTTCATGGCGCCGGAAGCTTGGAAAGGCATGTCGGACTTTCTTGACGCTCGCGCCGACGTGTTTTCGCTGGGCGTAGTGCTGTTTCTGACGCTCACCGGGGAGCTACCGTTCACCGGCAAGACCCTGCAAGAAAAGCTCATGGGCGTGATGACCGGCAAGCCCAAGAGTCTGCGTCAGCTGCGACCGGACTTGCCGCGATTGGCGGACGATTGGGCGGCGAGCGCGTTGGCTCTCGATCGCGAGCAGCGCTTTGGCAGCGTCACCGCGCTTTGGAACGCCTTTTTCACCAGCTTTCGCGTCAGGCCTCCCAATCAGAGAGCGATCGCAGCGTTTTGGTCGAAAGCCAAAAGTGCGGTGAAGTGGTTTGGTGGAAGCAATCCACCCGCACCGGTCGAGCCTGCTCCAGCCGAGCCCCCGCCATGGGCGAACGCTGACCGGCCATCGTTCACCCGCGAAGCGCTCGCGCAAACGGCGTTGAGACGCGAACCGTCGAGCGGCGAAGGTCCTGCGCACACGAGAGCCGTGGAAAAAACGCTGGACCTCCACGAGGATGATCTCATGCCGGCGACCCCCCCACCGCGTCGCCCACCTCCGAACGCCGTGCCACCGCCCCGCAATGTGGAGAGCACGGTCAGCATCAGCGCAGAGCTGGTGGTAGAGCCCGGCACCGAGCCCCCCGCATCCCCCCGCGACGACAAGAGCTAGCGCTTCAGGCTTGGCTACTGTCCGCACGGCACGGGCGTGTCTTCGGGGAGACCCGCGCACTGGCCCGCGCCTAGTGTGTACCCGCAAACTCCGCTGTCCAAACAGCAACCAGGCCAAACGATCTCGCCCAGGTTCAAGGGCGGGCACGCCTCGTACACACCCGTCGTCAGTACGGCGCATCCCCGAAAGCCAGCGGGGATGCCACATTCGTCATCGACGGTGCAACATGCGTTCGAATCACAAACGGTCCCGCCGCACATCACAGTCGAACAATCCCCACCGGCGACTTGCCAAACTTCGTCCACGCAAGTGGCTGTCTTGGGGGTGCACGTCGGGTCACTACTCGCGTAGTCGCACTCCGCCCCAGCGTGGTTACAGGGCATTCCCTCTGCGGGAGCCATTCAGGGCAGTCGTCGACGGCACCATCGGTACCGGCTCCGGCACTTCCCCCGCCGCCACCACCAGCCGTCGAGCTGCCTGCGCTGCCTCCCACAGTCGTGCTCGTGGTGGTGCCACCCACGGTTGCACTGTCAACGGTGCTTGAGGCCTGCCCACCGCCGCTCGTGTTGCTTCCCGAGGTCGATCGTGCCGGGTTGCCACCGCTAGCTTCCTGCTGCGAAGTGAGCCCGCAGCCCAAGCTCAGGACAAAGGCAAGCGAGAGCGTTGACGCGCGGGATACGGAGGCGATCGGGCGGACGCAATGCACGGCTCGGTGGCTTCGCAAGACTCATGCCTCACGCTGACCCGAACATGTGGCGGGTTTCGTGAGGGTTTTGCATGCTGGTGACGCTCCGGCCGATGGCACGAACTGGCTCAGCCGCGGCATGGTCGCCAGATCTAATCGCGTCCGTCTTGGTCGGGCGGCGCATTGGCGATCTCGTCGAAGGCTAGACCGCTGCTGTGTTCGCCGCGGCCGACCTGTTTGCGTGCGCCCAGCCAGACGTAGTCTTGCCGCTGGTCCAGCGCGCGCGCTGGAAAGCCTGAGTGAGGCGAACACCTTCCCGAGGGATTTCGCTCTCGGCGATGAAATAGGGGCGCTTCGAATTCAGGTCGAGTCCTTCGCGGAGCAGCGTCAGCCGTGGCGAGATGGTGGTGGGCTCCGAGCTTGGCGTGCCGCTGAAGCGCAGCATGCGGCCTCGTTGCAGGCGAACCTCGCGTATGGTGCCGGGAACGCGTACTGGGATGAAGGGGACCCAGTGCTCGGGAACCGGTGACTGAGCGACGTAGTGAATCGGCGCCTGATAGGGCGCGTCGTCGACTATTGGCGCGTGTCGTCGATGGTACTCCCCCCCGAAGCCTCCTCCGTGAGCCTATTGAGGACTAAATCTGTCCGCAACTCCGCGTATCTTCTCTCGTGTCGCGACAACCGGTCGTTGCGACGCCTTTCATTGCATTTTCCAAGGAGTCCATTCATGACCATTACCCTCTACCATCACCCTTTCTCACGCGCGGCTGGCACTCTCTGGATGCTCGAAGAAGTGGGCCAGCCGTATGAGCTGAAATTTGTCGATATCTTGGCTGGTGAACAGAAGCAGCCCGCCATGATCGGCTTGAACCCCATGGGCAAGCTCCCCACGCTCACGGACGGCGACGTGGTGGTCACCGAGTCGGCGGCGATCGGTCTGTATCTGGCCGATCGGTATGCACCCGGAAAGCTCGCGCCCGCCTTCGACGATCCGCGGCGCGCCGCTTACTTGCGCTGGTCGTTGTTTTCGCCTTCCGTGATCGAGCCGGGGTTGATGGCCAAGCGCGACGGCTGGAGCTACCGCGAGAGCTCAGCCGGCTGGGGCTCCTACGATTCGATGCTCGTGGCCATGAAGAACGCGCTGCGCGGCGACTTTGTGTTGGGCGACGAGTTCTCCATGGCCGACATCATCTTCGGCGGAACCATTCGCTACATGCTCATGGTGAAGATGCTCGAGGCCGATCCGATCTTCACCGCTTACGCCGAGCGTCTGTCGACCAGGCCCGCACTGAAACGAGCCGAAGCTCGCAATGCGGAGATCGTTCAGCAACGTGGTCTCGCGGGTTGAAGGTGTTGGCAGGTTTCAAGACTGCGACTACGCTTCGTAATCAACCAGAAGGTGGGGCCAATGGCCGGAATAACCTGCATCGATCATGTTCAGCTTACGGTTTCGGTAGAGCAAGTCCCGGAGGCGTTGCGTTTCTATGGCGAGCTCTTGGGGCTTTCGGCGCTTGAAAAGCCCGAAGAACTCAAGCACAACCCCGGAGCGTGGTATCAAGTCGGCGGCACTCAGCTGCATATCTCGGGAGAACGTTTGGACGCCGGCGCGAATGCGGCTAGCAAGCGGCACGTGTGCTTCATGGTCGATGACCTGGGCGCCTATCGCCGACGTCTCGAGCAACTGGGTGTCGCAATCATCGAAGACAAACAACCCATGCAGGGCTTCGAGAGGTTTTATCTGCGTGATCCGGGTGGCAATCGCCTCGAGGTGGCCATGATCGCAAGAGAGTAGGCCAGTCGCTGAGCAGAGGCGCTTCCCAGTCGCCAATCCGGACGGATTGAGCTCGGCGCCAGCTTCGATGCGACCGGGTTCTTCATGCTCGTGCTTGCCCGTCCCACACCTTGGACGCGCGTCATGTACCGAGTCGTCGAACGATGGCGAGCGCCAATAACAGAGGTAGCAGCAGTGTCGCGCCTCCTGCGAGTCCGCTGGCTCGTAACGGGCGAGCGATGGCACACCCCTCGGGCGTACGGCCGTGAGGCGACTCGGCTTGTTTTGGCTCTGTCCATTCGTCCTGAGTGCTGCCCTGAGAGCCAGCCTCGCTGCCTTGGCATTCGGGGCTGAAGCCGTTCGGTGGTTCGCACGAGTCAGAGCTCACTGGACGGTCCGGCGCAAAGGCAGCGCAAACGCCAAGGGCATCGTCGTGACTCAGTCGAGCTCGCCCCGGCTGCTCGGGGTCGTGTCCCGGGAACATGACGCTCTCACTGTCCCTGGTGTGACCAAATCCCAGAAAATGCCCGACCTCGTGCGTGATGACGGCGTCGATGTCGAAACTCGCCGGCCGAGTCGCTCCCTGCGAAAACGAAGCATAGCTCGTATTCAGCTCGGTATCGGCATCCAAGATCGCGCCACTGTCCACCTCGAACGTGAGCGTCGTCAACGCCAGCACGTCGTCTGTCGCCGAGTAGGGCCAGCCGTCGTCCCGACAGCCGAACGTGTTGGCGTTGGGCGCGGTCGGGTTGTATTCGTGCGTTGCGCACGCGCTGGGCCCGTAGTTGACGACTGTTAGGCTCGGAGCACCCTCTGCGCAGTCAACCTGCGTATAGGCTAGGAAGGCGCGCTCGATGCTCGACGCCAACGCCTCGAAATCCAGAGCTTGCGAGGGGCAGCCTTGCTCACTGACGGCGTAAGAAACGCAGCTACTTGGCCAGTAGAGCGCAGGGGTTTCGAGGGCGCAGCCATCCGCGTCTCGGCGGCACGTCTCCGGTTGGACGGCGTCGCAGACACGGGTGCGACAATAGGCATGGGCCAGCGGCTGATGCACCAACAGCGCTAGCGCAGCCGCGCCCGACCCGATGGCGAAGCCGAGGCGTCTCTGAACGTGGCCCCGGCACGCCTGACGCATCGGCCTCTCCCTTTCTGTTACCGGCTAACTACCGGACGCGACCCAGATCGAACATGGTGTTCTTTCCGCCGCCCACCAGCTTGGAAAAATCGATCTGAGCACTGCTCGACGTAGGCTGCGAGTTGGCGTTGTCGTCATCCTCGTCGTCGCTGAATATCCAGGCCTTGCGTTTGAAAAGTGAAGGTTGATCCGCATCGTAATCGTGGAAGACTGCGTAGTCGACGCCTAGATTGGGAAAGCTGCTCATGGTCGGCGACCCAGTCCTGAAGAAGCAGAAATGCAGGCGCGTATTGATACCCACAGCGTTGGGGCTGAGAGGCCCGCTGTAGCTGTTTCTGTTCTTGTCGTCCTCATTGTCGATATGGCGGGTGATCTCCACAGAACCATTGGGGCAGTACTGGCCGAGCTTGAGCGTTGCGTAGAAGTACGCCTTCTTGCTGACATCAGTGGTCAGTGGCCGGAATGACGAACCGTTCACCTTGCAGAACCTGAGATTGGTTCCACTCCAGTTGGTACGTCTCGGTACGTCTTTGAGCGTCTGGGGTAGATGCCAACCCGTTGCGAAAGAACGATTCTCGTCGTCCTCGTCATCCATGTAGATTTTGATCAAGGACGAGCCCGACGGACACGTGGAGCCGTCGATTGGGATGACGCCCACAGCGTAGGTGTTGTCTACGGCTGCGCTCTGCACCTCGGCGGTATCCGCCATCGCTTCGTCGAGCACGTCCGCGAGCTTGCGCGTCCCCTCCGGCAGCGCCGTTTCTCCCGGCTTCTCTCCTCCGAATTCGTCGACAATGGTGTCCGTGTACTCACCATGTTCGCCCTCGGCATAGTCTCCTTCATGACCGCCGGAGCACGCCATGCCGAGCATGGCACCGAGCACGCAATACCCCACCGCGCCAACTCTAACCCTATCCCTGGACTTCATGTCGTTCGACCTCTTTGCTGTAGATTGTTTCTGTAGACCCAATCGTCTCACTCGAATGAATCCCATAAAGGGCTCATACTTGTCAATCTGAGGTCCGGTAAATTCACTTTGTAAGAAATGGAAATGCCGGCGTACATGCTCTGTCTGCGCGCTCGTGTTAACGCGCGCGGCATGTGTCCTTAGCATTAACGATTCGTTAACTAGTGCTCCGTGTGTAGCGCGGCTAAGCTCAGACCAGGGGGGAGGGCGCGCCTTGCCACTATCGGCCTTGTCGAACCTTCGCCGAAAAAGGCCTACGCTCCTCCGGCGTATCCGTGGTACGCGAGCCTCCTTGTCACTCGAGTTCAGCTCTGCATTGGCAGTGTTCGGTACGGCGTCCAGCGTCGGCAAAAGCCTGATCACGGCAGCCTTCTGTCGCTTGTTACGCGACGACGGCCATCGCGTAGCGCCCTTCAAGGCGCAGAACATGTCGAACAACTCTTACGTGGCGCTGGACGGGGGTGAGATCGGGCGGGCTCAGTACCTGCAGGCAATGGCCGCACGTATCGAGCCGTCGGTGCATCACAACCCGGTGCTGCTCAAACCCTCTGAGGATGACTTCAGTCAGGTCATCGTCCGCGGGCAGGCCATCGGCCGCACGCAAGCGCGCGCCTACTTCGCCAATACCGAGCCTCTGCGTCGTCTGGCTTTCGAGAGCTTGGCTCGACTTCAACGAGAGCACGACGTCGTGGTGCTCGAGGGAGCAGGTTCGTGCGCAGAGGTGAACTTGCGCGCTCGCGAGTTCGTCAACTTCCCCGCGGCGCACCAGGCGCGAGCACGCGTGGTGCTGGTGGCGGACATCGATCGCGGGGGCGTCTTCGCTCAGGTCGTCGGCAGCCTCGCGGTCATGCCGGACGAAGATCGCAGGCGGGTGTCGGGGGTCATCGTCAACAAGTTCCGCGGGGACCGCTCGTTGTTCGACGACGGTGTTAGCTACTTGGAGCAGCGCACTGGGCTGCCGATTCTCGGCGTGGTGCCCTACAAATACGGCTTCGAGCTCGACTCAGAAGACGCGGTGCCGCTGAGCTTGGCGCTCGATCCGCCCGCTGGCGCGGATGCCGACAAGCTCAAAATCGCCGTGCTCAGGCTGCCGCACATCTCCAACTTCACGGACTTCGATGCGCTGGCGCGCGTGCCATCGGTCGCCGTGCACTACATCTACCGCGCCCGTCCGCTCGGTGACTATGCCGCCGTGATTCTACCCGGTTCCAAGAACGTCGCGGGCGACCTCGGCTGGCTGCGTCAGAACGGCCTCTATGAAAACGTGCTCGAGTACCACCGCGCCGGGGGTAAGCTGGTGGGGATTTGCGGGGGCTTGCAGATGCTGGGCCGTCGCATCGTCGATCTGGAGCGGATCGAGAGCGGTGAGCGCGAGGTCGACGGCTTCGGTGTCATCGATGCCGTGACCGAGCTGAAGCAGCCGAAGCTGGTGCGGCGCACTCGGGGCAGATTCCTCGCATCGAAAATTCCCGTGACCGGTTACGAAATCCATCTCGGAAGAACCCGATACGCAGAGCACTCACCGCTGCTCGTGGTCGATGTTGACGGTGAGCAGGTCGTCGAGGGCGTGCTGGATGCATCGCGCCGCATCTGGGGGACCTACTTGCATGGCGTGTTCGACCAAGCGCCAGCGCGCCAGGCATTCTTGCGTTGGATCGAGCCGAGCTTTTCGGAACGCGACATCGGCCCAGATCGAAGCGAATGGATCGAGCGAGAGCTCGACACCTTCGCAGCTCATATCCGCGAGCACATCGACTGGAGCCGGGTACGCTGCTGGGTGCTGCCCAATGCTTGAAATGGTCGTCGAAAACCGCTCGGACTCGGCGGGTAGCGTCAGCCACGGGTATGATTCGCCCTGGCGAAAGCAGTTGAGAGGGCTGTTCGAGTTTTCGTTGTAGCGGCTGCCTTGGCGCTGCGCCTTGGCGCTGCCCGAGCCACGCCGCCGTAGCTTCTGTTCGCTGTTCTGAAAGCGATAGCTGTCACTCTCAACATCTCGTGAGTTCATCTCTAAGATTATGCAGCAATATCAATAACTTGACCTATTTCACACATTTCCCATGTGAAAACTGCTAGAACGCCCTCCATCATGATGACGGCCCACGCCCCTGCCGAGCCCAGCCTCGCGCCCGCCAAGCTCTCGCACCTGGCGCAGCTCGAGGCTGAAAGCATCCACATCATTCGTGAAGTCGCGGCTGAGTTCGACAACCCGGTGATGCTCTACTCCATTGGCAAAGACAGCAGCGTAATGGTGCATCTGGCACGCAAAGCGTTTTGGCCAGGCAAGCTGCCGTTTCCGCTGCTGCATATCGATACGACCTGGAAGTTTCGCGAAATGATCGAGTTTCGCGATTGGTTCTGTCGCGAGCACCAGCTCGATCTCATCGTGCATACAAATCAACGAGGCATCGACGAGAACATCAATCCGTTCGATCACGGCAGTAACAAGTACACGGCCGTCATGAAGACGCAGGCCCTGCTGCAGGCGTTGAACGAAGGGGGCTACGACGCCGCGTTCGGAGGAGCCCGGCGTGACGAAGAGAAGTCCCGCGCGAAGGAGCGCATCTACTCGTTTCGTGATCGCTACGGGCAGTGGGATCCGAAGAATCAGCGACCCGAGCTGTGGAATCTCTACAACGGCAAGCTCACCAAAGGTGAGAGCATCCGAGCGTTTCCCCTGTCCAACTGGACCGAGCTCGACATTTGGCTGTACATCTATTTGGAGAACATCCCCATCGTGCCGCTTTACTACGCCAAAGAGCGGCCGGTCGTAGAGCGCGACGGCACCTTGATCATGGTCGACGACGACCGGTTGCCGCTCCGAGAGGGCGAAGAGCCGCGCATGGAGCTGGTCCGTTTCCGCACTTTGGGTTGCTACCCGTTGACGGGGGCGCTGCGTTCCTCAGCCGACGACTTGCCGCAAATCATTCGCGAGATGTTGTTGACCAAGTACTCCGAGCGACAGGGCCGACTGATCGATTTCGACGAAGAGGGGAGCATGGAAACCAAGAAGCGCGAAGGGTACTTCTAGGATGAACGAGCAAGAACTCATCGAACGCGACATCGACGAATACTTGGTTTTGCACCAGCAGAAAGAGCTGTGCCGCTTCGTCGCGGTGGGCTCGGTCGATGACGGCAAGTCCACCTTGATTGGTCGCCTGCTGCACGACACGCATGGCATTTACGAGGACCAGCTCTCGGCGGTCAAGCGCGCCACTCGACAAGAGGGAACGGAGATCGACCTGTCGCTGTTCACCGACGGCCTCAAGGCAGAGCGGGAGCAGGGCATTACCATTGACGTGGCCTACCGCTACTTCTCGACCGAAAAGCGCAAGTTCATCATCGCCGATACGCCCGGGCACGTGCAGTACACGCGCAACATGGCCACCGGCGCATCTACCGCTAACGTGTGCATCATCTTGATCGATGCTCGGCTGGGTGTTCTCGATCAATCGCGACGGCACGCCTACATTGCTTCGCTTTTGGGTATTCCGAACCTAGCGGTGTGCGTGAACAAGATGGACCTGGTCGGTTTTCGGCAAGCCACCTTCGACGAGATCAAGACTACGTTCGACCGATTCGCACAGCGCCTCGGGTTCCAGGACGTGAAGTTCGTTCCGATCAGCGCGCTCGAAGGTGACAATTGCGTGCACCCGAGCCGGCGCATGCCGTGGCACGAGGGCGGCACGCTGCTCGAGTACTTGGAAAGCGTACCCGTCTCCAGCCACTACAATTCTCGCGACTTCCGCTTTCCGGTCCAATACGTGCTGCGCCCCAACCTTGGCTACCGAGGCTTTGCCGGTTCTGTGGCCTCGGGTATCATCAAGAAGGGCGATACGGTGGTGGTCCTACCCAGCGGCAAACAATCCCGCGTGGCCGCCATCGACACCTTTGGAGGCGAGATCCCCCAAGCTCACCCGCCTATGAGCGTTACCCTGCGCCTGGCGGACGAGATCGACATCAGCCGTGGTGACGTGCTGGTGCAGCCCCACAACCTGCCCGAGAGCTTGCCTCGCTTTTCGGCGCGGATGGTCTGGATGAACGAAACCGCGCTGGATCGCAGTCAGACCTACTTCATCAAGCACACTACCCAACTGGTGCGCGCCCGTGTCGAGCGCATCGACTTCATCGTCGACCTCGAAACGCTGGAGCACAAGCCGGCAAGTCGACTCGAGCTGAACGACATCGCGGGCGTCACGATCGCTTGCCAAAAGAGTCTGTTTTACGATCCCTATCAGCAAAACCGCGCGACGGGCTCGTTCATTTTGATCGATCCCATCAGCAACAATACCGTGGCGGCGGGAATGATTCAGGGGCCGGCGCGTGATCCGGATCCCGACGGCGTGCGCCGCTTGCCGCACTCACCCCAAAAGCCACGCAGCAGGATCAGCCCGGACGAGCGCTCCGAGCGCCTGGGCCAACGCGGCGTGGCCGTGTGGCTCACGGGCTTGCCCTGCTCGGGCAAGACAGAAATTGCTTTCGCGCTCGAGCGCCGGCTGTTCGATGAGCGGCGCTTCGCCATGGTCATCGATCCGGATGACGGACTGTCGCGCAATGCGCGCGCCGACGGCGGAAGCCCCGAGCAAATGCCGGAGTTTGCTCGGCGTGCGGCCGAAGCCGGCATCATCACGATTTTTTCCTATGCGTCGCCGCTGAGAGCCGACCGCGCGGCCCTGCGCGATGCCGTTGGCAGCGAAAGATTCCTCGAAGTCTACGTCAACACGCCGCTCGAGGTGTGTAAATCGCGCGACACTCGCGGCGCGTACGATCCCAGCCGCCCCGATCCCAGCTACGAAAAGCCGCTCACCGCACAGCTGTCGGTATCTCTCGCCGAAACGGACGCCGACGGCGCGGCGGATCGCATTTTCGAGCTGCTCGTGCAGAAAGGCCTGTTACCCTCGCGCTACTCGCTGTGATGAAGACGCTGAAGGCTTTCGCATTCTCCACCTGTTTGTTGCCGCTGGGCGCGTGCGCCGGTTCAAGCCCCGCGGGACCGCCACCCGCCCAGCCCATGCCGGCCACCCCCGCTCCCGTCGAAACCGCGGCACCCGTCGCCGAGGCGCCGCCCTCGGCAAGCGTTCCCGAGCCTCCCATGCCCACCGGAGTGCAAACGCCCAGGCGCGACATCTGCAAAGCCTCGGGCCCCTATCCGAGTTCTCCAGTCACGCAGACTCGCGCCGAGCTATTACACGATGGCTTCGTGTTCGTTGAAGGGCCGGTATGGTCCGATCAGCTGAACGCGCTCTTGTTTTCGGAAATGGACTTCAACGCCGACGGCAGCAACGGTCCTCCTTCCAAGGTTCACTTGCTCACGCTCGATCGCCAATTGTTCACCTACCTCGAGCAGAGCGGCAGCAATGGACTGGCGATCGACGAGGGCGGTCTGCTCGCGGCCACGCACGACAAGCAGGCGGTGTCGCGCTTCGACCTGACGACGAAAGCGCGCAGTCTGGTGGCCGAAGCGGTAGGCGGAAAAAAATTCAACTCGCCCAACGACCTGACTGTCAGCAGCACTGGCCACATCTACTTCACCGACCCCGACTACCAGCTTGGCCGGCGCCCGAAAGAAACCGGCGTTACGGGCGTTTATTGGGTGAAGCCCGATGGCAGTGTGACTGTGGTCGACGACAAGCTCGACAAGCCCAACGGTATCTCGCTGTCTCCGGACGAGCGAACGCTGTACGTGGCTTCGGCCGACGGCAGCGTCTGGGCGTACGGCATCGACACCGATAAGCCCAAGAATCGGCGAAAATTTGCCGAGGTCGACGGTCCCGATGGCATGGCCGTGGATTGCGCCGGCAATCTCTACGTCACCAGCCACGGCCCCGGCAAACTCGAGGTGTTCGCGCCGAGCGGCAAGAAGCTAGCGACCATCGACGTCGCGCCCAAGACCACCAACGCCGCGTTCGGAGGACCGGAGCGCAAGACCCTGTACATCACCGCAGGCACCGGCGTGTACGCCGTCCAGACCGCCGTACCCGGTTACCCTTACTAAGTCTGCTGAAAGCGGGCTTGGTCGAGATCTAGCTATAGCTAAGCTAGCGTTCCCGCGAGACTTCAACGATACTCGGACGCCGTGCAGGGAGCACACTCGGTATCGAGCCCAGGCTACCTGGTGAAAGAGGCGTCGCACCGGCTGTCGTTCACGGCAGCTTTGGTGGCGTTCATCTACTCGATCTACGAGGTGCTGTTCTTCACGGTGTGGGACACCGAAGCCTCGGCAGCGACCCGGGTGATCGGCATGGTGGTCATCGCACTGTCACTTGCCATCGCGCTCGGCATCAGGAGCTGCCCGCATCGTTACATTGCCTTGGTCGGCATCGGCTATCAGGCGCTGGTGTGCGCGGGGCTCGAGCTGTCGAGATTCTCGTCCATCAAAAATGCTGATCTGGCCTCGGGAGTGTCGTGGAGCGCGGCGGTCATCTTGTTCTTCCCGATGCTGCTTCCCGCCAACCCGCGCACCACCTTGAGCGGCGCATTGCTCGCTGCGAGCATGGGGCCGGCCGCATACCTGGTTTCCCAGCGGCTGGGGGCATTCCCGCTCGACGACTTCGGAGTGCTCCTTTCGTATTGGTTGCCCACCTACATTTGCGCGCTGGTCACCTGGGTGCCGTCCAGCGTGATCCAGCGCTTGGGCGCCGACGTGCAGCGGGCCCGCCGCATGGGCAGCTACGAGCTGGTAGAAAAACTCGGTGCGGGCGGCATGGGAGAGGTCTGGCGAGCGCGCCACAAGCTCTTGGCAAGGCCAGCCGCCGTCAAACTGATCCGTCCGGACGTCAAAGACGCCGGCCGCCTGATCACCCGCTTCAAGCGCGAAGCTCAGGCCACGGCCAACCTCGAGTCTCCTCACACGGTGCGCCTTTACGACTTCGGAGTCACGCGCGAAGGCGTCTTCTACTACGTGATGGAGTTGCTCAAGGGCGTCGATCTAGAAACCCTGATCAAACGCCATGGCCCGCTCCCAGCCAGCAGGGTCGTGCATATTTTGCTGCAGGTCTGCGATTCGTTGGGTGAAGCTCACAGCGCACAGATGGTGCATCGCGACGTCAAACCCGCCAATATCTTCGTGGTCAAGAGCGGTGTGCAGGTCGACGTCGTCAAGGTGCTCGACTTCGGGTTGGTCAAACTGACCGGCGCCGACGAAGCCGTCAGTCGTGACGTGCGGGCCTCCACCGAGGGCAAAGTCATCGGTACCCCCGCTTACCTTGCGCCCGAGCTCACGGTGGGCGGTCAAATCGACGGTCGCACCGACCTGTATGCACTCGGTTGTGTTGCCTACTACCTGCTCACCGGTCAGCTCGTGTTCAGCGCCATCAGCCCCATTAGAATGGCCGTGGCCCACGCGACCGAAAAGCCCGAGCCGCCGAGCGTGCACACCCCCGACATCCCCGAAGCACTCGATACCATCGTGATGCAGTGCCTCGAGAAGCAACCCAGCGATCGCCCAGCGTCCGCCGAGGAGCTGGCGAGGCGTCTTCGGGAAACAGGGCTTGCCGAGCAATGGACAGTAGCGATGCGTGAACGCTGGTGGCTCGAGCACCTGCCCGAGTTGTGCACCACGACTACGTTGACCAGTCAGCCACCGCTGAAGACGGGCACGCTGCTCGAGCCAGCTGAGTAACCTTCGTGGCGTGGGCGGTGGCTCCGACACCCTTCGCGCTAAATCCGATTTCTGATTGGCGTTCATATGACGCCAAATCAGGTTCCTGATCGACTATCCACCCGCAGGGGGTACGCCTGCGCGTAGCCGCGTCACCCGGTGCGGTTTTCCGCCAGCGGAGCTAGTTTTCTCCGAGCGGGGGAGAAATGGCTCACCTGGCTCACGCGGCCGCGGCAGGGGAAGATGGGAATCGATTCCGATCTTTGCCTCCCCTTAGGAGTTTCGATGCGATTCGACCCATCGTTCCTGCCGAGCCCACCCCGGCGGTCCCTAGGTTGCTACAGCGTGTTGGCGCTGTGCACCTTCGCGGCGTTTGGCTGTGGCACTGATCCGAGCGAAGCCAATACGGCTGCCTCGACCTCGGGTACCGCCATGGCAAGCAGTGGAGCGACCACCGGGTCAACAGGGGGCAGCACGAGTAGCGCGAGTCTCACTGGCTCGAGCTCCGCCACTTCTCAGGGCACTTCTGTTTCGACCACCTCGAGTGCAACGAGTAGCGGTGGGGTCGGCACCACCTCGACGAGCAGCGTGGGTGGGACGACAGGCTCGGGCGGCGCGAGCTCCATGACCAGCTCGTCCGTCACCGGTACGGGCGGCGCCACTACGGGCGGCAGCTGGGAAGGGCCCTGGCCTCCTGCCGAGACCTTCTCGAACCCGATTCTCTGGCAAGACATCGCTGACCCCGAAGTGATTCGGGTAGGCGACGTATTTTACTACACGGGTTCCAACATGCACCTATCGCCCGGGGCACCCATCTTGCGCTCGTACGACTTGGTCAATTGGGAGTTCGCCGGTCACGCGATTCCCAAGCTCGACTTTGGCCAAAAGTACGATCTGGTCGGCAATCAGCGCGCGTACATCGACGGCGATTGGGCCTCGACGCTGCGGTTTCGTGAGAGCGATCAGAAGTTCTACTTTCTGGCCTGCATCGATTTCGGCCAGACCTACGTGTGGACGGCTGACCAGGTCGAAGGGCCTTGGGAGCGACACGGTCCGATCAATCATTGCTACTACGACGCGGGCATGTTGATCGACGACGACGACACGATCTATGTCGCTTACGGACACGGAGACATTGGCGTGGCCCGTTTGACTCCCGACGGCTTCGGCGAAGAAGAGTCGGACAACCTGGTGTTCAATGCGGGGTTCACTCTCGAAGGGTCCCGCATGTACAAGCGGAACGGCTACTACTACATCTGGGCGACGCGCCCCGCCGACGGTCAGTTCGTGCTGCGGTCCACCGACCCGTTCGGTCCCTACGAGATGAAAGCGGTCGTCGACAGAATGCCCGCCCCGGTTCAGGGCGCGGGAACGCCGCATCAGGGCGGTCTCGTCGAGACGCAAAACGGCGACTGGTACTACATGGCCTTCGTCGATGCCTATCCCGGCGCTCGCATGCCCGTGCTTGCCCCCGTGACCTGGCAAGACGACTGGCCCGTCGTGACCACCGTCGACGGCGGATGGGGAGCCGAGTACCCGTTCCCCAACGTCCCGCGTCCGCCGCGCCTGATGGCGCCGCATACCGGAACCGACACGTTCACGGAGCCGACGCTGAACCACGCTTGGGAATGGAATCACAACCCCGACGACACCAAGTGGTCTACCGGCGACGGATTGACGCTGGAGACCGCTTCGGTGACCGACGACTTGTATCAGGCTCGAAATACGCTCGTACGCCGCATCATCGGCCCCGCGTCCACGGCCACGATCGAGCTCGACTACTCGGGGATGCAGGACGGCGACGTGGCCGGCCTCGGTATCACGCGCCATACCTCGGCGTTCATCGGCATCAAGAAGTCGGCGGGCTCGACGCGGCTGGTGATGGTCAACGACATTACCTTGAACGTGCCGGACTGGACCACCAAGAGCAAAGGCACCGAGGTGGCTTCGGAGGACATTTCGGGAGGCACGATCTGGCTGCGAGTCTCGGCCAATATTCGCCCCGGCGCCGGCCGTCAGGCGACGTTTGCCTACAGCACCGATGGCACCACGTTCCAGCCGCTCGGTGACGCGCACACCATGGACAGCGATTGGCAATTCTTCATCGCCTATCGTTTCATGATTCTGAACTATGCGACCATGGCTCTCGGCGGCTCGATCAAGGTGAAGTCGTTCAACCTCGAGCTGAACGACTGACCTACTTGCCGGTGTAGTCGTACACGCGAATCCAGTCGTATTCGGCGCTGGTAGGCGCGGTGGTTTCGTCCACGGGTCCCGCCCAACCGGCGGAACCCGAAGCCCAGATCGTGAGCAGAATGTTCTGAGGCAGCACCATGCGGCTCATTTCTTCGGTGGTCTCGTGGAGCACCTGACCATCCACCGTGAAACGGGCAAATCCCGGTACCCATTCGATGCTGTAGTCGTGAAAGTCCGCGCCCGGATCGAAGGACAGGGCAGCTAGCTTGGGATACTGCCGGTGACCGCTGATCGGATCGGCAGGCGGAATGTTGATCATGTGGTTGAACTGAATGCGATCGGTGTTCTTTCCCAAGAACTCGATGTCGAGCTCGTTCCAGTCGTCCGGCGGCCAGGGGGTATAGATGAGCACCAACGAGGAAACGACGGCCGAGCCTTTCGCGAAACGGACGCGCGCTTCGACCTTCCCATATTGCAGAGTGTCTTTGGAGCGATACTCCACCCCAAGGTACGGTTTGGCGGCGCCTTCGGCAGCCGGTGTGAGGTGAAGCTTCAAGATGCCGTCAGCCACCTCGGCGTTGGTGGTCGAGAACTGCGCCAAGTTACCGTCCCACGAATGCGTCATCAGTGACCAGCGCGACAGGTCGAGGGTGTCGAACTGGTCTTCCCATGCGAGTGTGAAGCTGTGATCGGTGATCACCGCAGGTTCCGCGGCGGTAGGCGCAGTCGGCGCGCTGCTGCTCGAGCAACCCACCACACCGAGACACCCCATGACACCCAAAAAGGAGGATAGCGTCGTGAACTTCATGGGGCAGTAGAAGCGCAGACCTCGAGAGGAACTATGCAAGTTGTGCGTTTGTGCCGACCTTGCGAATGGCCGGGGAGTTCGCGTTTTGGGCGGAAGCTCGTGGCAGCTGCTCGTGGTATCGCAGAGGCACGCGATTTGGAGCATACCGGTGCGACCCCTTCTGCAGCCGTTTCCCTTTCCCAAGGGCTGCCGTGCTCAGGCATGGCGCTATCAACCCAAGTACCGGCGTCCGCTGCACTTCCACGCGGAGCCCGAGCTCAACTTCGTTTGGCAGGGGCGAGCCCGCTTCGTTGTCGGCGGCCGTAGCTTTTGGGTGGAACGCGGTGGGCTCATCATTCTTCCGCCTGGCATCGATCATGCGCTGGTCCAGGCCAGCCCCGATCTCGAGTTTTTCGCCATAGGGTTTCATCCGGAGCTCGCCAACGCCTACGCAGAGGCCCGCGACACGTCGTTCGGGTTCCAAGTCGCCTGCAAGCAAGTCTCCGAGCCGGTCACAGAACGACTCACGAGCATTTGCAGTAGCCTCGGCGAAACGCCGGATCGCTCGGCGGTCGAACTCCTCCTGCGTGAACCCTACGAGCATGCCGTGCTCGAGCGCGAACCGCTCGATAGCCAGTCACGGCTCGCGCCGCGTGCGGCGTCACTGGTGCTCTCCGATCGCTCGATACGCCGCTACCAGATCGCCAAGGCACTCGCCAGCAACACCGGGGACATCAGCCGCAGGTTTAGGCGTGACACCGGCATCACGCTGCGAGAGTTTCGTCGGCGCGTGCGCGTGTTGCGATTCCTGGAAGAAGTCGATGCTCACCCCAAGAATCTCATGCGCGCCGCGTACGCCGCCGGCTTCGGCAGCTACTCGCAGTGCCAACGCGATTTCAGCCTCGTGCTGGGCGTCTCACCGCGCGAGTTTCTCGCCAGTGGAGAGCGTCGAGCCATGGCCGACCGATTCGAGCCCGCGATGCCGACTCCGGTCGCTGCTTCAGGTCACCGGTGAACTCCGCCGTCAACGCCTACGGCGTGCACTCACCCGCCTCGTCGTTCCCCAGAATGCTCACGAGCATGCTTTGGTGCTGCGTTTGAGCCACCAGCTGTTCTGCCTCACAGGTCGGCAGTGCTGGGTTGTTTTCGATGCGGAAGCCGTGCTCGACTGCGACCAGGGAGCTGAGCTCATCGACGCTAGCCAACTGGGCATTGCCCTCGATGGACAGGTTACCGACACGCGTGACGGAGCCCAGCCCTTCGAGATTGAGCAACACAGGATTGTTTCTGATAGAAAGCGTCCTGTCCACGGACTCGAGGGCAGCGAGCGCACTCAGATCGGCCAGCGCCTCGTTGGAGGCGAGCGTGATGTCTCCCGCAGCGCTGAGCTCTTCCAAACCATCGAGGGATGTCAGTGCAGACATTCCGAGAATCGATAGGCTGTCCACCCGCGTGAGACCACTCAGCACGTCGAGGTTTTCGAGCCGATCGCTGCCCTGAATCTGGACATAGTTCAGCTCGGTCCCCACGTTGATTCCGTCCAGGGAAGTCAGCTCGTTGTTTTCGAAGAGGTCGAGAGAGTCGCGTAGCTCGACCTGGGACAGGGCCTCGACGCTTTCGAGTGCAGGATTGGTGCGCAGCGAGAGCGAATCCAAGACGTCTAGAGCTTCTAACCCGTCGAGGGAAACGAGGTTCGCGTTCAAATGGATCTGGAGATCTACGAGCTCCATCAGCGAGCCCAAGCCCTCGAGGTCGAGGAGCTTCTCGTTCCCTTGGAGCGACAGCAGCTCTGCCTGCTCGAGATTGTCCAGACCGGCAAGGGAATCGAGGGACGACATCCTGACGACGTAAAGGGAACGCACGCTACGCAGGTTCTCCAAGCCTTCGAAATTGGAAATACCCGGATTGTCGCTGAACCGCATGTCCTCTACCTCTTCCACTCCTTCGAGGCCGTGCAGCGAGCTCAGACGTGCATTCGAGGTAAGCCAGAGCGACACGAGGGATTGCACGGTGAGCCAAGAAAGATCCTTCAACTGCGTGTACTTGAGATGAACACTTTCCGCTTCGCGGAGGTCGTCCACTTCGAACGTTTCGAACGGCCCAGGGCTCGAGAACGTCAGCATGGCCACGCTGCGAAGTCCGCGCATCGTCAGCGTGCGCATCTGGTCATTGCTGGACACCGACAGCGAGCTCAGGTCATCCACGGCATCGAAATGCGCATCGACCAAGACAGGGTTCGATGAAAGGGAGATGTCATCGACGTCGACCAGGCGGTTCAGCTCAACCAGACCGAGGGCAGCGTTCGGACCACAATACGGGCCTCCCTCTCCGCCACAGCTAGTCCCAATTTCGACCCGCGAGGCGTGTTCGAGCTGTGGAAGCACGACGCTCTGGAGGTCGCGGTTGCCCGTGCAGCCCAGTTGACCTTCATCGCAGTTCACGCCGACGTACAGCCCTGCTTCGGCCGTGGACAGCCCCTCGAGGCCGGCGAGGTGCTTCAGCCCTTGGGTTTCGTAGATGAACAATCCGCCCGTCACTCGGCGCAGGCAGTGGAGCGGTCGAAGATCCGAGGCTTGCCCCGAGATGTGCAGCGCGCCATCGACTTCGCTCACTCCCGCCAGATCGACGACATCGTCCTGCGTCTCCAGTCGGACGTCGCCGACGCGTGTCGCTCCCCCTTCGCAGGGAAAGACAGACTCGGCTCCCGCCGTTCCTCCGAAGCCCGAACCTCCACTTCCAGTCGCAACCTCTCCGCTCGAGGTTCCCACCGTGGTCGTTCCGCCGCTGCCGACCGTCGCGCTCGCTGGTTCGTTCGAAGGGGTCTCCCCTCGCTGCGTCTTGCCGCAGGCTACCGCCACGAGGGCGCATGCGGCGCCCACTCCGATCACTCGCATGTGCGCCATGGTATCGGATCCTCGCCTCCAATGAACCGCAAAAGCGCCCAAAAAGCATAACCTTGCCGTTTCGTATTGCGGTTTCTAGGGCTTGGGGTGCCAACTCAAGGCAGCGCGCAGTTCCGACACGACGTGGTCGACGAAGAGGCGTACCTTGAGCGGCGAGCGGCGAGCGTGCGAAAAGACCACGTGAACCGGTAACTTCGGGGGCTCGAACTTCTCGAGCAGCACCTCCAGATTGCCGGCGTCTAGCTCGTCTTGGACCTGATACGACAGAGCGCGCAGCACGCCCAACCCAGCAACGCTGGCCGCCACCGCGGCTTCGACGGAGCTCACCATGACGCGAGCGCATGGCGTGGTCAGTTGCCGCGGCTTGGCCCTGCGCTGCCGTGGGTGCGCGAAGGCCCACTCGTGTAGTGCCATGTCGGGAGGCAGCAGGATGGCGTCGTGGTTGCGCAAACCTAGTGGTGAGCGGGGACGGCCCCGCTTTGCGAGGTATCGGGGCGCGGCACAAACCAGCCGTCTCACGTAGCCCACCTTGACCGCCATCAGAGACGAGTCGCGCAGGTGACCGATCCGGACTGCCACGTCGAAACCCTCCTCCACGAGGTCCATCGTGCGATCGTTGAGAATGAGGCGCGCCGAAACCCCCGAGTGCTCTTCCAAGAACGAAAACAGGCTTGGCGCAACGAACTGGGTACCGAATCGCACGGGCGCGGTGACGCGCAGTTCTCCGGAGGGGGTCGATAATGCCCCCTGCACCGCCGACTCGGCCTCAGCCAGTGCGCTGAGCACGCGTTCTACGTCGAGGAGATAGCGCTGTCCGAGCTCCGTCAGCTTTGCCACGCGCGTGGTGCGGGCAAACAACTCGGCTCCCGAGTGTCGCTCTAGACCTTGCACCGCTCGCGTCACCGAGGGGCCGCTGAGCCCGAGCGTGCGAGCTGCTGCAGAAAATGACTTCGACTTCGCTGCAACCGCGAAGATTCGCATAGCTTCGAGGCGATCCATGAGATTGTTTCAGATCTTGCAACAGAGTCATGCCACCTGTGCGGCTATTCGGCACTCGAAGTTGCTGTTACCAGCTCGATATGCGTGCATTTCGAACCGCTGCGTGGTTATCGCTGCTCGCCCTCGGTTGCGCCTCAGCGCCGGAAACCAGCGGTGTATCGGCCGCCGCACCCCGGGCCGCGTGGCCCGAGAAGGTCTACTATCGCCATGCCGAAGTGGACGGCAAGGCCATTTTCTATCGGGAGTCGGGCGCAGAGCACGCACGGACCATTGTCTTGTTGCACGGGTTTCCTTCGTCGTCTCACACCTATCGAGAGCTGATCCCGCTCTTGTCGGGGCGCTTTCACGTGATCGCGCCCGACCATGTGGGCTCCGGGTTTAGTGCGCGCCTCGAGCCCGGCGAAGGTCCCTACACCTTCGACATTCTGGCCAAGTACGTAGCCGGACTGATCGAGAAGCTGCGGCTTCAAAGCTTCGTATTGTACATGCAAGACTTCGGGGCACCCGTTGGGTTCCGGGTGGCGCTGCGGATGCCGGACCGCCTGGATGGCCTTGTCGTGCAAAACGCCAATGCGTACCTCGATGGGCTGACCCCGCCTCGTCGAGCGTTCTTCCGCCGCGCCCACGAAGACGGTAGTCCTGTCCAGATTGCGGCTCTCCGTCAGTTCGTCGGCGACGATGCCATCCGAGCAAAGCAGTACCTGCGCGACGTTCCCGGCGACAAACGGCAGCGCATGAGCCCCGATGCCTGGACACACGACATCGCCCTACTGAAGGCCCCAAGCGATCGGGAAGCGCAAGTGCAGCTCTTTCAGGACTATCAAACGAATATAGACGCCTACCCGGTCTGGCAGGCCTTCTTGAGGAAGTACGAGCCGCCCACCCTGATCGTGTGGGGCAAGCACGATCCCGCGTTCATTTCCGCCGGAGCGCAGGCCTACCTGCGCGATCTTCCGGACGCTGAGCTACACTTGATCGACGCGGGACACTTTGCCGTCGAAGAGCAGCCGGTGCAGGTGGCGCAGCTCGTCACGCGTTTCATGCTGCGTTCGAGCACGGGCCGGGAGCAACGCTGAGTCCTCTGGTCACTCGTTATGCGCCACGACGGGTATTTCGAGATCGTTCAGCTCTGTCAGATAGGTGTGGCGCTGAGCAACCGCGCTCAGGCGCGGCACAATCAGTGCCTGCGTGTCGCCGAGCTCGAGCCAGTCGAGCGCGGGGGCGCTGGGCAGCCTGGACGAGAGCGCATCGATCACGTCGGCGAACGATTCGCAAGCGTTGCATTTCGGTCGCGGCCGGCGTGACAACCGCTTGCGTAGCGCCTGCATGCGCTGTCGATGTCCGTCGGCGACGCGGCTGAGAGTCACCGATTGCAGCGCACTGTCGATGACGAGCGCTATAGTGGACTTGGGTGTGGCGCAGCGTTCTCGGAGCTTGGTTTCGGCCAGGGGCGAGAGCTCGATTTTGACTGCGTTGCTGATGGGCCCGCACAGAAACCGAGCCAAACGCAGCTCTGCACCGGCGTCGGTCGCGCCGAATGGGTCGAAACTCGTCAGCGTCGAAGGCAGCGGTGTGCCAGGGTTATGCACCAGCACCGCCAGGGACCGGTCGCCGGCCACGAAGCACCGCCGCGCGATGGCGCGGGCCGCTGTCCAAACCGGTAGAAGCCAAGGAGCTTCGCGTCGCGCCACCTGTTCCGGCGATTCGTCCAAGAGGTCGATCCCTAGCGGATGCAGGCGAGCTTCGATCGAATCGAGCAAGCTCTCGAGAGCCGCCAGCAGGCGTTCTCGCCCGCTCGAGGCCAGAGTTCCAAAAGTCAGCCAAGCGGCGAGCCGGAGCTCGCGCTCGCGTGCCTCGGCCGTTGGCGTTGGGCACACCGCTTCGGCGCCGCGTGCAATCGTGAAACACGGGAGTGCGGCAGGCGTGCCGCTTGGACGCCTCCAATGGAGCACACCGAGGGCGGCGCAGGTGGCCGCTGCGGCGCCAAGGCCGATGCCTCTAACGACGCTGCGCCGTGAACTCGATACCCGCACTCGTCGATCCGCTGATGCGGCCGTCTTCGACCGTGACGGTCAGGTCACCCGAAGTCGCACCCGCGCGTTCACAGCTGACGTCGATTGCGTTGCCTTCGAACACCACCGAGCAATCCACGTCTTCGGCGGTCACTGTCCAGCGTCCGCCCAGCTCGCCGAAAATGGACTCCAGCTCCGATGTGCGCACGGCATCGAGGTCGGCACTGTTCAACTCCGGAAGATTGCCGGGTGTCACAATGCTGTCCGTACACTCGATCGTCAACTCTTCGGCATCGAGGTTGTAGTCGCAGCCGTCGCCCTCGTCGGGTACCCCGGTGAAGCGCAGCGCGCCCGCGAGCGGCAACGGCATGACACCGAGGTTCATGTCTGATTCGCGCTGCCGGGTGGCCTTTGCCGCCTCGCCCTCGTACGCAATGTCGATGATGTCGTTCGCGATGAGCGCGGCGACCTCGAGCTCCCCTGTAACCAACAATTGAGTCGGCGACAGTGTCACGGTAGCAGTACCGGCGCGGCCGTTCGGATTCGAAACGATGACGTCCCACGTGCCGCTCAGGTCGGTCACAACGCCGCCGCCGGTTCCGGTCGTGGCGGTCGAATCGGTTTGCGTGTTGTTTCCACCCGAGCCATTCGCGCTGCTTCCGGAGTCGGAGCCACCCGAGCCGCCAACCCCATTCGATCCACCTGCATCGACAGTCGCAGTCGCTCCACCCTTCCCGTCGCCGGCATTGGACTTCGAGTCACCGCCGCAGGAGAGGATGCCCGCCAGCGTACAAGGCAAGAGCCCCAGCGCAGTCAGCACCCAAGTACGCCGTTTCATCATCCAAGCCACCGGCGGAACGGTATCGCGTCCAACGTCTAGGCGCAACGCCATGATTCGAGGGTCACGACACTTGCTTCCGAAAGCTCGCATCCAGCACAGCGACGGCCGCTTCGATCAGGTTCGGGTCGTCGTAGAAGTCGATCTGTCCTGTGGATGAGAGCCATTCGAGGTGCTTGTCGCCGCCGAGCTTTTCGAAGAACGCGCGCGCCAGGCTCGGCGAAAGCGCATTCTCGGAATGCACCAGCGTCACGGGCACGCGGATCTCGCGAGCGGCACTTTGGGAATCGTAGACCAGCGTGTGTTCACGGGACATGACGGCGAAAGCGTTGACGTACCCGCCGAGGCTGCCGCCGCGCGACGTGCCGTAGTACTCGAACGCCTCGGCCAGTGGCATGGCGACGTCACCCTCTTTGCCGACGGCGGGAATCGTCTCGGCGTCACCCGTCGTTTCCCAGCGATGGCGTGCCGCCCGTGCACGTTCGAGGGTCTGCTCGAAGCCGGCGCCCGACCACTGGCGCTGCTGTTCGGCATCGTGGAAGAAGCCGGCGACCGCTCCGAAGGCTCGCAGGCGCGGTTCGCGCGCCACGGCACCCGCCATGTAGCCGGCACCGGCGCACACGCCGACCGCCAGCTGCGGTTTCGATGCGAGATCCGCTCGGGTTTGCAGGTAGTCGACCGCTGCAACGACGTCTTCGATCTTGGCGGTAGGGTTTTCGTATTGGCGGGGCTGTCCGCCACTTTCACCGAAGTAGCGCGGATCGAAGGACAGCGCGGCCCATCCCCGTTTGGCCAGAGCGGCAGCGTAGTTGCCCGTGGCTTGTTCCTTCACCGAGGTCAGCGGCCCCAAAAGCACGATCGACCCGAGCGGAGGCTTTCCTTCGGGCAGATGCAGATCTCCAACCACCGTTTGGCCATGAGAAGGGAATTCGACTTTCATGTTTCGGCTCCTAATTTTTGCGATCCATCCGAAAGGTAGTCTGGGTCGGGGGTCCTGCGCAGACATGCCGCAGTGTAACCAGCAAACGGTTGGGGTACAGTGAGGCGAAGCTCGAATTAGTCGATTCTTTGGCCTCTTCGCCGCTTTTGCCGCATCGGGAGTTAACGGCGCCGGGTGACGGCCGTTTGAGCCGCAATGGCGCATTGGACGGGTACCTTTCCAGGTGGGTACTGGAGCTACCACTCGGGCGCCCATACCGACGCGAGCTGGAAAGCTTACCTCGCCGACCTGGAGCATTGTCTCGCCAACGCGCACGGCCCGGTCGTGCTGATCACGTTCGTACAAGGGCTTTCGCCACCCAGTGCGGCGCAGCGCAAGGCGTTGGCCGACTTGACGCAGCGAGAGGCAGCCAAGAAAGTCACGCATCACTGCTTCATCACCCGTTCGCGTGTGATCCAGCTCACGTTGACGGCTCTCGATTGGTTGGTGAAAAAGCATTACCAGGAGAAGGCGTTCGTCAACGCGATGGAAGGTCTGCGTTGGGTCGGCAGTCAGCTGCCGGGCTGCGATACGCGCGCCATCGTCGAGCAGATCGTCGCCAGGGTGCCCGCCGAGCTTTTGATGGAGGAGCTACAGGGGGCGCCGAGCCTGGCCCACGATCGTCAGCGTCTCTCGAGCTGATCGGCGCAACGACCCAGCGGGTCAGTCGCCAATACGGCGCCGGAGCCAGGCGAGAGGGTCGGAGCTCGAGAGCATCGATAGATCCACCTGCCGCTGGCGAGCGTGGCGAAGCCGTTCGAGGTACTCGCTACGCGTGATTTCGGCAGCCCCCAGCGACGCCAGGTGTTCGGTCAAGAACTGTACGTCGAACAGCTCGATGCCGAGCTCCGTGAGCACCGTGACACAGGCGAGCAGTACCAACTTGGACGCATTGGTGCGCCGATGAAACATACTTTCGGCGGCGAACAAGCCGCCGCGATGGACGCCGTAAAGACCACCTACGAGGTTGCCCGCATACCAGGCCTCGATGCTGTGTGCGTGGCCCAGCTCGAACAAACGCGTGTACGCATCCAACATCGTGTTGAGGATCCATGTACCGTTCTCGCGCTTTTGCCCACACTGGTACATGACTTCGCGAAAGGCGCGATCGAAGGTGAGGGTGACGGGGGTCTTTCGGATTTCTCGCCGCATGCTACGCGAGATCCGAAGTGCACCGGCTTCGATGACGGCTCTGGGATCGGGGCTCCACCACAGCGGCGGCAGGCCCTTGTCGTACCAGGGGAATACGCCGCGGTCGTAGGCAGCAATGAGTCGCTTGGGACTGAGATCGCCTCCTACCGCCAAGAGTCCGTCGCTGTCGGCCTGCTCGGGATCCGGAAAATACGGCTCCGAGCCGGGCACGATCAACCAGGGTCGGCGTGCGGCGTGCATGCCCTTTACGCTAGCTCAAATGAACGCTTGAAGCTGTTCTAAAACGCTGCCCTTCACGCGCCGCGTCGGCTACGCTGGCGGGTGTGACAATACGTTGGGGAATCATCGGTTGTGGACAAGTCTGCGAGCTGAAAAGCGGTCCGGCCTTGTACAAAAATGCCGCAAGCGAACTGTCCATCGTCATGCGTCGGGACCTTGCCAAAGCCGAGGACTACGCGCGGCGACATGGGGTGCGCAGTTTCACCGACGACGCCGCCAGGGTGATTGAAGCCTCCGATGTCGATGCCGTTTACGTGGCGACGCCGCCCGGAGCCCACCTGGAGTATGCGCTGAGAGTCGCAGCAGCAGGCAAGCCCTGCTACGTCGAAAAACCCATGGCCCGGTCGGCCACTGAGTGCCGGCGCATGGCTGCCGCTTTCGAGGCAGCGGGTCAGCCGCTGTTCGTGGCGTACTACCGTCGCGCGCTGCCGCGTTTCTTGAAGCTCAAGGCGCTGATCGATTCGGGTGAGCTTGGCCGTGTAGCGAGCGTGAGCCACTGCCTCAAGCGGCCGGCGGGCGCGCTCGGTGAGAGCGCAGCCTTGCCCTGGCGGCTCGACGCGGCTCAGTCCGGTGGGGGTCTGTTCCTGGACCTGGCCAGCCATGCCTTCGATCTGTTCGACTTCTTGCTGGGGCCTATCCAACACATCGTTGGTCATGCGGCCAATCACGCTCGCCGCGCGGCCGTAGAAGACACGGTGGTTGCCGCATTCACGTTCGAGTCGGGGGTGGTGGGGACCGCCAGCTATCAGTTTGCGGCCAGTGTGTACGAAGACCGCCTCGAAGTCGTGGGAGACCGCGGCCAGGTCACCTGCTCCTTGTTCGGAACCGAACCACTCGAGCTCTGCAATGACGAAGGTAGCGAGTCGATCGCCGTGGAGCATCCAGTCCACGTTCAAGCGCCGCTGATCGCCAGCATCGTGGACGAGCTCAGCGGCAAAGGCTCGCGCTGTCCTTCTCGTGCCGAAAGCGCGCTCAGGACCTCGCTAGTCATGGACAAGGTGTTGCACGCCTACTACGGCGGCCGCGACGACGCCTTCTGGAAGCGCCCCGCGACTTGGCCTGGGCTCGCCAAGGCCGGTGGCCTTGCGGCGCTCTCCGCGTTCAGCTCTGCAGATCGGCCATGAAGAATTGAGTGACCATGGCCATGTTCAAGGGCTTCTCGAATATGGCGTCGGCTTCTGGGCATGGCGCGATGGACGACGACCTGCTGCCGGTCATGATGGCTACTCGCTTGAGGCACTTGTACTCGGCGCGCCAGCGCGGAATGAGCATGATCGCCGTCGGCTCTTCAGGGCCCAAGTAGTAATCACACAGCAAGAGCTCCGGACTACGTGAGCGGAGCAGCTCTTCCGCTTCGTCTGCTTTGCTCGCGCTCACGATTTCGGTGAAGTGCAGCGCGAAGTAGCGGGCGAGCGCCAGGCGCACTTCGTCTCGATCATCGACGATGAGCAAGACCCGGCTCACCTTCTCGGGCTTCTCTGTCACGGCACTCCTGGGGAGAGCCTACTCCTTGTCCGCGCGCACTGCACTGGTCACGCTACTAATTCGAGCTTTTTCAGCGATGAGAGGGTGTTAGAAGGCGAACCCCACCTCTGCCGCCAGGCTCATGGAGATTACCGTGTCGTTGTGGGCCGTCCAGAACGTCGGTGCGATGAGGTCGAAGCCGACCTCGAGATTTTCATCGAGCGCATAATATACGCCTGTGGCAAAGCGCACGGCGACGCCGTTTTTGACGAGGTAGCCGAGCCCGGCACGCAGCGGAACGATGAGCCTTTGCTTGCTGCCGAAGGTGATGCGATAGGCGAATTGGGTCATGAGCAGCGTCGAATGCACGCGCCCCACGGTGCCCTTGAGGTTGGCGTAACCGACATAGCCGCCCAGCGTTACCGAACGGGAAGCGTGAATATCGTAGCGGGCCCCGAGCAGGTGATTGTAGAAGGGCCCTTCGTCTGCGCTGAAGACGGCTTCGGTTTGCAGGCTGATTCGGTGACGCAAGTAGTCCGGCTCGGGTAGGGTCGGCCAGGGCGCTTCGGGGGGTGGCGGTTCCACATACGGGGGCGGATAGCCTGGGGGCGGATAACCCGGCGGAGGGTAACCCGGCGGAGGGTAACCCTGAGCGTAGCCCTGCTGAGCGTACGGTTGAGCTGGTGCTGGAGCAGGCTGACTGGGAGCGACGGATTGTACGGGTGGAGTATAGATCGGCGGGGGCGGCTCGGGCTGGGTGCTTGCCGCCGGTGGCTCGCTAGGCGTTGGAGCGGGTGCACCCTGCGCAGGCGTCGGACCCTCACCCGTGAACGGTGAGGGTGCGTTGGGCGCGGGAGCCTCGCCGGTGAAGGGTGAAGTCGGAGCGGCCGGGGATGGTTGTTGAGCGCGAGCCTGCGACGCCACGAACGGTACAGCGGCGCAGGCCATCAACAAGCGGAGCTGACGCCGGCGCGCAAAAAAGCCGAACGCCCTGGTCATGGTGCGCCCACTCTGCGTGCGTTGCCGTCGTGGAGATCGAGCATTTGTTCAGTGTGACCTAGCAGAAGCTCGGTGTAGTCGGGATTGTGTACGTCCGCCGCAGGATCTTCCAAGAGCAAAAGTAGGTTGTAGGCCGCTCGCCCGAGTGGATCGTCGAGGTCTAGCCGGCCGGGGGACGCATGCGCCGGTTCAGCGCGGCTCGCGCCTGTGTGCAACCTGGCGCGCAGCAAGGCGGCCCACTCCGATTGTGATCGCTCCACCACGTCTTCGAGCAATGTGCGCGCTCGGGCGAGAGCGTTGCTCCTGGTCGGCACGCGGTCATGACACCGCTGGCACGCTCGGAAGTCTGCTTGGAACCCGTGGCTTTGGCCGCGCTCGTAGCCACCCGTTGAGCTCTGGTGACAGGCCAGACAACCGTCGACGGACATAGCGTGGACGGCGCTGCCCTTCAGCGGTCGACCGTCGCTGGCGAAGCCACCTCGGCCGAGCCACAGGGCAGAAGCGCTCGCCATCGGCCAGGTGCGCTCCTCGTCTGGACCATGGCCATGTGGTGAGTGGCAACCAAGACATATGCGACTGGAAGCCATTAGGGATACGTCCAGATGTCGAGCGACTTCGGGTTGTGGCACCTCGCGCAGCAGCGCTGGCTCAGTGGGGTCTTGGTGCACGGCGTGGCACGCGACGCAGGTGATGCCCAGCGTGTGCTGGGCGGGTGGCTTGCGCGCTCTGTTTGCCTGCGTGGAGGTCGCTTCCAAGAATCCCCACGTCGTGTGACAGCCGCTGCACGCGCGATCGTGGGGATTGGCCAGGTTTCGCTCGGAACGACTCATTCTCGTCTCGCGCCAGGCGGCGCTGTGTCCATAGCGCGGCGGAGCATCATGGCAGTAGCCGCATACCTCCGCGCGCAAGATGCTCCAGCGCGCAGCGGGTTCTGGGATGGCGCCAGGCCCATGGCAAGCGAGGCAACCGACATTGGCCAATCGCTGCAAGGCTGGAGGGAGATCGCGATACTGCCGAGCTTGGGACAGTCCATGACCCAGCTCCTCAGCGACGTGATGAAAGCCGCCGTCTTTCAGGCCGGGCTCACCCACCGTGTGGCAGGCCATGGCGCACTCGATACGGTAGCCGGCACCCAAATCGCCGCGCATGCCACGGATCAAGATGTCGCTCATCCCACCTTGGAGCTGCCCTTCCAAGTGGGTGTGGCAGCCGACGCGCGCGCAATCGAGCGGCATGCTGGAGTAGGCCGCGCTGTACAGCGAAAGTTGCTGGCCGTTGTCATTCTCGAGCAGCCAGCGGCCGTCGCTGTCCGGTCGTAGCGAGGTGTAGCCATCAGCGTGGAAAAGCTCGGCATGCGCTCCAGGGGGTGCATTGGACATGCGCCAGCCATTGCCGCCGATGAGCACGGTGGCGTCGGTGGCGATATTCGGCAATCCGCGCGAGCGACTCACAGCGCGGACTTCCAAGCGCGCGACCTGCCGTTGGCCCTCTCCGGTCCAGGTGGCCTCCAAAACGGCGCGCCCTTGGTGCGGGGCGACAGCGAGCACACCCGCCGTGACCGGATTGGGGAAGACCTCTTCGAAGCTCGGTGACCGGGCGCGCAAGGTGAAGCCGCGTTGCTCTGTAGCGAGATCCCGCAGGGGCTGGCCTTCGATTTGGCGCCAAGCGACGCTCCCGCGTTCTGCCTGCTCGCAACCCGGTTCGACATCGATGCGAAAGGGCACATCGAACCCGAGCTCGGGACGCGGGGGCCCCAGGCTTATAAAGGGCCGCGCTTGTCGCCGCAGCGTTTGCCCCGGGCGAAGCTCCCGCGTGTCGAGAACCACCGGGCAAGCGCCCGCGCCCGCGATCTCGATCGCGTCGGGCGTGTCGTCAACCGGTACGGTCAGGGTCAAACGGCGGTCGACTAGCTGCGCTGTCCGAGTGAGCGATTCGGGAGCGAGCTCGATCTGCTCGGCGTTCACTGGATGCGGAAACTCGACGACCACGAATGCCGGGCGCGGGCGTGGCTCAGGTTGGCAAGCGCACGCGAAGCCCAGCAACAAACCCAACGAGCGCAGGCAGAGCGAGCGGATCACGGTAGGCATGCCCCCAACCGACAGCGCCGGCTCTTGCAGTCGGTGTCGAGCCAGCAATGGGGTTTGTCCACGTAAGGGATGCAGCGGCCGGAAATACAGCGGGTACCGGCGCTACACGGAACCTGGTCATCGCACTCTGCTGCAAGAGCTCGAGTGGCTTTGCGCTCACAAATGCGCTCCAGCTTCGGTTCGCTCCGATAGTGACAGCTCCAGCGGCTCGAGTGGCCGTCTGGAAAATCCGGCGCGTAGTCGATGCACAACCATGCCCCGGTGCGCTTGCCCTGCACTTCGCGCTCGCCGCAGCGAAAGCCGGCTTGTGGTCGATGGGGCGCGATCCCGGAAGCCGCGTGACGGCGGAGGCATAGTTGTGCGCCGGTCGCATCGGCGCACCACCATTCGTCCGCATTGGGAACCCGTGGATACGGCTGCACGCAACGTTCACCCTCGCAGGCAAAGGCGCCCACCCCGTCCCTACGGTCGAAGCAGTGTCGCTCGTTCAAAGCGCCCACGCAGCGAAACCCCATCGGGGTCGAGGCGTGAACCTTGGGAGTCGTTTGCTTCACCACGCAGAGCCCGTGGCTGCAAGCGTCGCTCCAGCAGATGCGCGCGCCGTCGTGAGCACCGCCGATGTCGTAACAGTCGGCCGATACGTCAGGCGCCGGTACTTCGAGCGCCCGTTTGACTTCGAGCTGCTCGTCCGGCTTGGACTGGCAGCTCGTCGAGAGCAGCAGAGCCGACCAGGCCACGAGGTGTCGAGGGCGAACCCTGATCTCGCTCACGACTAACCCGTGGTGACAGCCTACGCCTCGCGGCTTGGCCCGCCTCGTCGCGCGCGGCCGACCAGGCCAGCGCCGAGCAGCAAGAGCAAAGCATAGCTGTTGCCGCGTGTGCTTCTACTACGGCCAAGTTGACAGCCATCGAAAAAGGGAGGGCGCGCCGTCTCCGTGCAGACTTCGCGTTCGGCGCCACCCGAGACAAAGCCACTTGGCGCTTGAACGATTGCCGAGAAACAGACTCGACCAGCACCGTCGGCGATGGGGCGCTTGACTCGGAGCCAGTCTTTGCCGGTGTAGCGACCCGTGAATATGGGTTCCGGGACCGGTAGTCCTGTTTCCGAGCGCTTCAGGGTAGGCCCCTCGGTCTGAAAGGCGAGCACGGTGAGCAATTCGACGCCGCCCGAGAAGTCGGGTTTCGAGAGACGAAGATCGAACACGTAGCGTTCGGATTCCGTATCGCTGCAGCTGTCGTATTCTCGCTCGAAGTCCCAGCGCACGGCCGTCAAGCCCTCGAAGCTGGGAGCCGACATATCCGGCCCGGCCCCTACCGTAAAGGTAACGAAGGCGCCTTTCCCAACGCGCGGTTCGTCGTCGGCCGTGCTGAGCGCGGGCCACTCGACGCTGTATTGCGCATTGGCTTCGAAGGCGCCGCTCGGGAGTCGAGCGCTGAGGGTGCGAACGGCGCTGCTGAACGTGGCGGCCAAGCGCTCGGGTTGCCCCCCGAACCGAGTCACGATTACCTGTTCGCCGTTGTGGAAGGCGCCCAGCTCGTAGGTGGCCAACAGCGGCGTGTTGGTGGGTATCGAGACGGCGCCGTCAGGTGGAATCGTGTCGATCACGTCCGCTCCCTGACAGGCGGCGCGAGCGTCGTGATCCAAGGTGACGAGAGCCAACAGAGCTGCTCCGGCACAGCCGAGCCGCTCTACTCGTCGCCACATAGAACTTTGCTGCAGTTGCCCACGTAATCTCGGGTGCTGCCGTCGTTGTCGAGATCGAAATCGTCTTTGCAGCAATAACCTTCGTCGATGCAGCACTGCTCCAGCTGGCGCGACTTCTGGTGTTTTTGCGCGATCTCGCGGCAGGCACTAGGAGGCGGCTCTTCGACGCAGCCGCTCAAACTCTTGCCGTCTCCGTGGCAGGTCTGGACGCCCCAGAAGTAGCAGTACGAAACGAAACAAATGGTCTCGCTTCCGGGCATGCAAGTCTCGCATTGCGTGGGGCATTCGCTCATCACGCCAGCGATGCAGTGGCTGAACCCCCCATCGGGACACGGAACCGGCGGCACTTCGTCGACCTGTCCGTCGCAGTCGTCGTCGATACCGTTGCACACCTCTTCGCTGGGTTCGCACGCGTCGGGGATTTCGGGCACGTCGACTTCTGCATCTTCTATTTGTGCATCTTCGACGTCCGCGTCCTCCACATCCGTGTCGGGGCCAGCGTCGACCACCACGTTTGGCTCGCGCGATTCGCCGAACTCCAAGTCGGCCGGATCGAGATCGGTGCGGGCGCAATGGGTTGCGCCGAGCGCCAAGAACAGCACGGCCAAGAGTACGAGCAGGCGGCCACCCCGGCGCTGAGGGTCAGGGTCGGCAAGGTGCCCAATCACGACGCGCGGCGTTTCGCCCGAGTGAGCCACGGCAATTACAGTAGCAGCCTCGCTGTCCCTTGGCCACGCCGGAGGCGCCCGCCGAGCCGGCTCGGCCCCAAAGGCCAAGAAAGACAGATTTTTGCCCGCTGTTCGGCTGTGCTACGGGTGGTCGAATGCTTTGGGTGCGCCGGTTCGGGTTCGCCGTTATCACCGCCCTATGCTTGGGCTGGTTCAGCACGGCTTGCGCTCCCGCGATCCCCCCGGAGGTATTCGCCTACAGCGTTGGTCCGTGTGACGATTTCGCCATCGATGCCGCGCGCGTCTGGAATCCCGAAGTCAAAAGCCACGTTCGCACCAGGTTGGGGCAGCACCCCAGTGAATTCAGCAAGCGAGCGGCCGTGCAGTTGGTGTCGGCGTTGGACACCTTCACGGACCGCTGGGTCGGTGAAAGCCGCGATGCCTGCCAGGCGACGGTCGTGCAGAAAAGTCTTTCCAAAGCGGCCTACGCCGCACTCAGCGCTTGCTACGATGCCGCGCTGACTCAGACAGCCGTCGTGATCGAGCGCTTCGACGAGCCCGATGCAGAAACGGTGAGTCACACGCACGATGCCCTCTACGAGCTCGAGCGCGCGCTGGATGCCTGCGCGAATCCCCTCGTTTACAATGATTTCTCGGAGGATTTGAACGCAGAGGATGCGGCCGCCCTTGGTCGCGCCAAACACAAGCTGGCGGAGGCTCGCGCGCTGTTGGTTACCGGCAAGAACGCGCGGGCAGGCGAGGCAGCGCTACAGGCTGCTGCGGAAGCCGAACGAGCCGGGGTCAAGCGCGCGCTCGCCCAGGCGTTGTTGGAACAAGGTCGAGCGCTCGAAGCGCGAGCTCGCTACCGAGAGGCGGGTGCCCGTTTGGAGCTGGCGCTCGACATGTTTTTCGAGATGCGCAGCCCAAGCGGGGCTGCCGACGCGCTGGCGGCGCTTGCCCGAGTGCACACGGGTGCGGGCAAGTACCAGTTGGCCGAACGTCGTCAGGCGGAGGCGCTTGCGCTTCGGCGCTCAGTCATGGGTCCAGCGCACGTAGAAGTGGGCTTCGCTTGGTTTGGGTTGGGTCAGGTGATGAATCACCAGGCGCGCCACAAAGAGGCTCTCGAACATTTTCGGACAGCAGCGCAGGTGTGGGCGGAGAATCTGCAGCCGGGACACCCTTTCTTGCTTCATGCCAAGACCCAGGTGAGCGCCGAGTGGGCAGCGCAGGGAGATTTCGACGCGGCTTTGGAAGAGCTAAAGAGCGCCCTGGCTGCGGCCGAGGCGCGGCTTGGCGAAGACCATCCGGAAGTGTCGAGCATACGCCACGACATCGCACGCACCCTGGCGGATTCGGGTCAGCTGCAACAGGCGTTGCCCGAAGCCGCGCGGGCGCTCGCGCTGCGCGAAAAGGCATTCGGCCCGCAGCACCCCGAGGTTGCCCTGACGCTGCACTTGATCGCGGAGCTTCACGAACGGCTGGGTCAGTATACCGAAGCCTTGGCTGCCCTCGAGCGATGCTTGAGCATACGCAAGAGCGCGCTCGGTGAGCAGCACCGACTGGTCGGCGAAAGCTTGGAGCAGCTCGGCGATACGCTACTGGTTGCCGGGCAGCCGGCGCAGGCCCTCACGCAGTTCGAAGCAGCGTTGAGCGTGTCGAAGGCGGCGCTCGGCGAAGATCACCCGCGTGTGCTCTCGCTCCAGCAGCGCCTGGCCGACGCGCTGCTGTTGCTCGAGCGCTACGACGAGGCGAAGCCGGTGTTGGAAGGCTTGCGTGCCGACCTGGAAAAGCGCTTCGGTCCGGCGCACCCGAACATCGCGTTGGCGCTCGTCGGCTTGGCTCGGATCGACGAGGCACAAGGCAGGCTGGAGTCAGCCCAGGCCTACTACCAGCGCGTGCTTTCTCTGCGCGAGGCCACGCTACCCAAAGGTGATCCAGCGGTGGCCGACGCGCATTCCGATCTGGCGCGCGTGTCGTTGAAGCGGCGCGACCATGCCGAGGCGGAGCTGCACGCCAAACTCGCGCTCGACATGCACAGCCAGAGCCTGCCGAGCGATTCGCTCGTGATCGCCGACGACCTGGTGCTGCTGGCCACCAGCCTGCTTGGCCAGTACCGGCGTAAACAGGCGATCGAGCATCTCGAGCGTGCGCTGGACATCTATCGAGCACGGCCGCAAGCCACCCCCGCAGAGCTCGAGCGCCGCCAGCTCGAGGCAGCCGAGGTCATCGACCAGCTCAAGAGTCTTGGGGTGCCGGTGCGCTGACTATTGCACCGGCATTACTTCTAGCCAGTAGCTGCTGAGCGAGGTCGGCCGCACCTGATGGGCTACGAGTCGCTCTTGATCCAGGCCGAAGCGTTCGCTCACCTGTTCGGCAATCTGTTGGCTCGCCTTCTTGTCGTATGTGGAGTTCGAGTAGACCGCAAGCCGCAGCCGCGAGCGGGTGAACACGCCGGCGATGAACCCCACCTCTTGCACCAGCTCGGCGTTGTCGCGCTTTGCCTTGCCCGAATCCAACGCGAGCAGCGGGTCGGCGCTGCCCGCGGAAATGCTGCTCCGAGGCGGCGATACCGGGCCCGCGGGTCCCAGCGCTGCTCCCTTTTCCGAAAGGACCAATTGCGCGATGACTTCGCCGCTCACGGGCGCGCGTTCCGGAGGGGGCGTGGTCAACACCTTGAGAGTGCGCCAGTACCTCCAGCAATGATCGAACAGCGTGCTCAGGTTCACTGCGCCGCGACCCGCCACGCCGGCGGAGAGAGCATTGTCCTTGATCGAGCTCGCCGCGACGCGCCCTAGCTGGCCCAGAAGGCCCAAGGGTTCTGGACCGCCGTCCAATTTGGCCAGTCGTCGTGACGCGGTCGTGGGATCGGCCGTGACCTCGCGCTGACCTTCGAACCACACCCGTGCCAAGGCTGCCAGCGCGTCCGTGTGTTTTTCGACCAACGACCGTTGAGCAATGGCGACGTACGGGATCAGCCTGAGCGCTTCGGCGGACGACAAAAGCACGTTACCTCGGTACGTATCCGGCACGCTGTCGAGCTGGTCGCTCGGTATGGCCCACACGTCAGGGTTGGGGGTCTCGATGTCGGCTGCCTCGAAGGAGAGCCGGTTTAGGTCCGCCCCCGTGGCGGCCAGAACGAATGCCGTCAAGAAGAGCTCGGAGCTTCCCGGATTGCCTCTCACCACGATCGGACCGTCGCTCGGCAGTTGTGAAACGTTGCCGTGCCGGCTCAACATCACGTCGCGCCCGCTGGACCAACTCGTGATCAAGAACATGACTGGATCGAGTGCCTTGAGCGCCTCGTACGAAGCGACGAACTCGGGCAGCGGCACGATGGCCACGTCGGCGCCTTTGTCGTCTGCCCCGCCGCGAGCCAGAGCATTTTGTACCTGGTTCATGCTTTCGCTCACCGTGAGCCGCACGTGCAGGCGTTCTTTGGCAAAGGCTGACTTTGGATTGACACCCAGGCCGTCGTTTTGCAGCACACCCGGCGCCGCCAGGCGCCAGCCTAGCGCAGCGATGGATAGTGGGCGTTCGAAGCGTGGGCCAGGTGGTGGCGGTGCCGCAGGTGCCGCGCTGGCGGAGGCGTGGCCGGTGACCGTGCCCACTTGCTTCGGCGGCTTGGGGGGGGACTTTTCGGCTGCCAGCTGAGCTGGGGCTTCTTCGGCTTCTTCGTCGCTGGCGAAGCTCCGTGCGGCGAAGCCGAAGACAAGCCCACCCAGCATCAGTAGCAGCACGCCGAAAACGATATTGGAGCGCGTCATGGGTTCATCACCAGTGAGTGGAACGTTTGGCTTCACCGAACTTGCGCTTCGCGGGGTAATCGCTCTTGACCAGCCGCTTGAGCACATTGACGGGAACCGCCAAATTCAGGTTTTGCGCGAGGCCGAAGAGACCGCCCACGGAGGCGGTGGTGACCCCGATCACTTCGCCCTTGAAGTTGAACAGCGGTCCTCCGCTGTTGCCGGGCGAAATGGGCACCGTAGTTTGAATCCATTGACGCCCCTCGTAGGTGCGCCGGGCCGAGATCAGCCCGTCCGTCAGGGTGTGATCGAGCCCTAGTGGGTTGCCGATGGACAGGGCGCGCTCACCCACGATCACCGTTTCGGAATCGCCGAGCCTGAGAGGCTTGACGTCGACTGGTTTCCCTTCGTCGGGGCGGTCGAGCGCGACCCTCAGCAAGGCGAGGTCGACCGTGACATCTTCGGTGAGCAATTCAGGTTGCTTGAACACGGCGCCGGCCATGAACGTGACGCTCACTTGGCCGGCTTCTTTGATGACATGGTAGTTGGTGGCGATCGTGCCATGCCGGTCGATGAGAAACCCCGTGCCCCCAGTCTGCGCGCCTTCGTTCCGAATGACGGACACGGTCACTACCGCTGGAGCCAGCTCTTCGAACAGCGCGGCAGCATCTTTGGTCGGCAGCTCCTCATCGACGTCAGGCGCACCAGCACTTGCCGAAGGGCTGGGCTCCACGGGAGCGGCGCTGCTGCTCGGCAACGGTGGCAGCGCTCGTTGGCTGGTTGGGCGCGGCTTCTGCTTGGGGGGTGCCTTGTCGGGCTTGCCTGCCGGTTTGGCGTCTTTTGCTGCCGGGCTGGTTCCAGCGACGAAGTAGGCGACCTCTGCCAGCCATTCGTACCCCGCAGCGTCCAAGCGCTCCGCTTCTGTCGTGAGCGCCGGTTTGGTCAAGCTGTACAGTAGTACCGTGTACACTAACGCGATACCCAGCCAGACCAGCGAGAATACGTCGGTAGGCAAGCCCTTGGCCTTGAGGTCCGCACTTTCGGGAAGCAGCCTGTCCACGATCACCGCGGGGACGACCAGCATGACCAATGCCGCCACGATGCTGCGGATCCATCCGCTTTCTACGACCAAGCCGGTCGTGGCCATCAACGCCAAAAACGTCAGCGCGCCTCCGATCACCAGCGCCAGTGCCTTGACGACTCCGCGCGCCACTCGCAGCGGTCCGTTGGCTTCCGTGGTGGGCAACGAGTGCAGAGAGGTTCGAGAGGTTCGCGAGGAAAAAGACGGTGTACGAGGACGGTTGGCCATCGAAGGGAAGACCGCACCATAGCCGGCCGCTGACAAAGTGTCACAAGTTGTCCGGTGGTTGGCCAAACTGACTGCCAAGAGAACCCTGACCGGCCCGATGTATCGCGCGATTCAGCCGTAATTCGGCGGGCGAAGCAAGGGACGACCGTGGCACACCGCTTGCTCTTGGTAGGGGCATGTTCGAAAGCAGGAGGTTTCGGAAACGGGGAGTCACCGTATTCGAAGCCAAGCTCGTGGCGGGCGCCCTAGCTCTCTCGCTGACCGGCGGCGTGTTTGCCTATGGTCGCGCAGAAGCCGACGATCGCGCACGAGCATCGCAACAAGCTGCGACGCGTATTCTCAAGGCCGCAGAGCGCCACTTCGAAGAGCGGAACGAAGGGTGTCCCACGGTCACCTCATTGAGGCGGGACGAGCACCTCGAACCAGACGCGCCCATCAGCGACGCCTGGGGTGGGCGGTTTCGCGTGTCGTGCGACTCGGCTGGGCTGCGCGTTTACTCGGCTGGCGAAGACGGCCGGTTCGGCACGGATGACGATGTGAGAGCACAATCCTCTGCTCTTCCCTGATTCAAGACTTTCGCGACGCATTTTCGAAAACCCAATCCACAAAGCCCCTCCCACAACCGGATGCTCCCGGGCAGGTAGAGCCAAGAAACCAATCCCTCCCTCGTTCTGACCGTCCGTTTTCTCTGCCCGCCCGGGAGCGCCAATTTCACGATAGCCGCCGGTTGCTGACCGCGGGTCAAGCCACCTGCCTTTGCTGGCGCCGCTACCGACCGGTACACTCGTCGACTGTGACCGGAGCTCGACGAGCCACGGAGAGGGCAGCGCTGAAGCTATGGCTCGTTGCACAGGGCATCGTGGTGTTGCCGAGTTGCGGATCGAACGAGGGAAAGGCAGCCGTGGCTGCGACCACCATGGTCGCTGCGGTGGCCGTGAACCGCGCGGTGACCAACGAGTGTTGGGCGGCGTGCACGCCCGGTTACGTGTGCGACCACGAAAGCGGCCTGTGCGTCCAGGGGGAATGCGTGCCGCGCTGTTCCGACGAACAGGTCTGCGCGCGAGTCGACCAAAAGCTCACCTGTGTGCACAAGGGCTTTCTGTACAACCGCAACGTGCGCGGTGCGGGGCCGGTCGTTTCACCGGGTGCTGCTCCCGATCCGCACCCCGAGCCCCCGACACACCGAAGCGCACCGCCAGCGCCAGCCGTACCGATCCCCCTCGCGCTCAGTGAGCACTCTGACGACACCAGCGCACCCGCCCCACAGCCGACCGGCAAACAGGCCCATTGCCCCCGACCGGGCAGTGCCGCCTGGTACGCCGAGCTAGACGCCAAGACGACCGCGCCCGAGCCAGTCCCGCAGCGTCGCGCCGACTTCGTGGGGCTGTGGCAGCCAAGCGCGCGGCCTGCGGGGGCTCTGCTCTTGGTGACCAAGGATTGGCTCGGGAACAGCAAGCTCACCGCAGCGGATTACCGCGTGGTCCAAAGCAGCAGTTCCGCCTTGCACATCGCCACTACTGTGAATGCTGTGGCACGACGCGATACGGTGCGCTTCGTCACGCGGGACGAAATCAGCTTTCGTGGCGCCTCGTACCAGCGTGTGGATTGTGCGAGCTCTGTGATGCCAGCTGCTTGTTGCGAGCTGCCCCGTGAGCGTTGGGTGCGCCTGGCGCCGGAGCCCCTAACCCGGTAGCCAAGGCTGAGCAACAGACTCACAAGTTGTCCACTGGTTGGGGATGAACACGAATGAGTTTGGTAGCCATTCTAACGTCACGCACGCGCCGCGCTCCCCGCTACCAGATCACCCACTTCTTTGGCCGCCAAGCTCCGCCGCATGGGCGCTTCGTGAGATCTAGGGCGATCTCAAGGAAACATGCTCTGCGGGTCGTTTATTCCCGTGGCGGCCGTTGGGCCGGCAAGCGCCCGCACCAACGGTGCTGCCTTTCTGATTGGGATGAACTGGCCCACGCCAGGCAGGTACAGGCAGGGATCATGTAGGACGGCAAAGCGCGCCGTTGCGTCGTCCGCACGGAGTATCGCTCGATCGACTTCGGAGACTACAGCGCGCACTCCCAATGAGTGGTAGCCGGGCGCACCTTTTATCGAGGAGGCGGTGCAGCGCCCTCTCCGCTTTCGGATGGCGCATCGCCAGCCACCAGGCGACCGATGCAGCCTGGTACGAGCGCGCCGGCGGCTGGCGCCTTCAGGCAGGCGCTTTCGGAGAAGAACCAGCGCCCAGACTCCAGGCTAATCGAACTTTCGTCCACACTGACCATGCGTAACGTTTGTTCGCAGGGCCAGCCGTGCTCGTCGGTGGGTTTGCTCTGCTCATGACCTGGGCCGTACATTCGGATCTCCTCGGCGCCCTGCCAGTAGTGCAACGTGAGCTCCTGTACGCGATCGGATGTCGCGCGTCGCCTCCACGTTCCCATGGGAGCCCCGGGCGAGAGCGGTTCGAAAGTCCAGGCCTGGCAAGCGGCGTCTTGGCTGGCACGCCAGTAGAGGGTGGCGCGTTCCTTGGCGAGGGCGGCCAGGGTTTCTCCCGGCAGGGCGTCGCAGAAATAGTTGAGCAAGCGTTCATCGGTAATGACACGATCGAACGCCAAGGCATCGCGTTGCCAGTCGCCCGAAAACTCGGCGTCGAATTGTTCGATCTGATCCAAGAGCTTCTGCAGTGACCGCAAGGGCATGCTGGCGCCGCAGCGCTCGTCTTTGAGAAAGGTCAGAGGCAGCGCACCGAAGGCCATGGAGCCGGCGCGCTGTTCTGCCACCACCAGTTGCTGCAAGCCGGCGGAGTCGAATGAATCGCAGGGGCACGCCTGTACTGCGCTTTGCAAGGCGTTGCGTAGCGCTGGCCAGCGTGCGGAGTCGCTCAGCCCGTCTGTGCTGGCCGCCGCTTCGCGGATCGACGAACACTCTGCGAGCTGGTGATAGCCCGTTCGTGCCAGCTCGCGCCGCTTCGTCGGATCGCGCTCGGCCAACAACGAAGCAGCCAGCGCATGGCTGCTCTGCTCGCCTTCACTGTCGGCGGGCAGCGGTGGTGCTCCGAAGATCAGGCGCAGGCGAAACGCCCTGGGCACCAAGGCGAGGTACCGGCGCAGCGTGCGCACATCGGTTTCTTTGGAAGCCGCAACATAAAGCGTAGGCGCCTCCGCGCCGATCGTCGAAAGCCCGGCCAAGCGAGGCTCCAGATTTTTCAATCGCTCTGGGACCGAGCCTCCCGGGATTGCTTCACCGTCGAGGCGCACCCGCTGCTCCGAGATCTCCAACACGGGTCCCGGCCCCAGGCTGCCTCCCAGGGCGGCGCGCGGCAATTCCACTCCGACCGAGGATGCGAGCGCGCGGTCCGGTAGGCGCTCGAGCACGCTCAGGAGCTCCCGTCGGCCCGTTTCGCAGGACTCTCCTGTTCCAGCTCGTTGAGACGGTGCCGATACACCCGCCCGGCATGCTCCGGCGACGACGGCGAGCAGGCACAGGAGAACCGACTTCGAAGGGCGAGCGGATGATTCCTTGCTGCAGAGCTTCATGGAGTGCGCCCGATGTTAGCCTCGTTCAATCGACGCCGACAACTCGCGGTCGAGCGCACGACACTCGCCGAACACATGGCCGACCTTCGAGAGGGCCGCGCGCTGTTCGCTCTGCATCCACCAGCAGTCGACTTGGTCCCAAGCCATGTGAAGCAGGAGGCCCGCGCCAAGCATGCGGCTGCGCGCCGGCAGCAGTAGCAGCGCATAGCCGACGATAGCGGGAGCCGTGTGCAGTGGGTGCGCACCGATGCTGCAACGGTTAGGATCGTACACTCGAGCTTGGACCAGATGATCGAGGTCGACCAGATTGGCCAGCAGCATCAAAAGCCAGGCACGGCGGAATGCGCGCGGGAAAATCAGGCGCGCTGCTAGCGCGGGCAGTGCAACATGCCCTACCAGGTGTAAAATCGCGCGAAGGTTCATGCGGCACCTTCCTTGCTCCGAGAATGTGCCATTGGCAACACAGAAGAGAGGCTGCATGACGAGTATCCTCTCGAAATCGACTCTGTTCGTGTGCACTCTCGGCGCGAGCGCTTGTGGGGATCCCACCGGAGCCAGTGTGCCGGAGTTTACGCCCGCCTCAGTTCCGCCGCCCACGGAGACGGATTTCGCATTGAGCTTCGATGGCCAGGGGCAATACGCCACCACGGCGACGAGTCATTTCCCCATCGCCAATGCCAGCCAGAGCATCACCTTGTGGATGAAGCGACGGGACAGCGACGCGGAGCAAGCGATTTTCACGATGCGGCGAGGCATCGAGAGCGGCACGCTTTTGGGCCTGAGCGGGGGGCGCCTCACGGTGTGGAGCGTGTGGGGCATGCGCGTGTTCGCGCAGAGTGACGTGATCGAGCCCGACCGCTGGATCCACGTGGCGCACGTACAGGTCCTGACGGACGAAGCCGAGGGAAGCTACGATCAGCGGCTTTATCTAGACGGTGTGCTTGCTGCTCAGGGGACGCTGTCGCCACAAAACCGCACGCCGACCTCGGGCTGGATCGGCACCTTCGACAGTACCCAAATGCCTTATGCAGGCTTTCTCGATGACCTTAGGTTCTATGCTCGACCGCTGGGCGACGAGGAGATCGAGCGAGAAGCGACGGCCGGCGAGCTACCGGACGAGGATAGGCTCATTGCCAGCTTTGGATTCGACGAGGCTCCGGGTAGCTTGGTGGCTTACGATCGGTCCGGTCGCGGCAATCACGCCACCTTGGGCGACGGCGTGCGCGACTTGATGCCGGAGCGCGTGGTGTCCGATGCTCCCAAGCGCCCGTAGCACGGTTAGGGTGTGATGCTGCCGCTCGGAGTCACTGCGATCCGGGTGATGGCTGCGTCATCCACGTAGAGGACGGGCGCTTCGGTGGTCTCTGGTGGACTTCCCACACTCCAGAACAGATTGTCGAACTCGGAGGTCCGCCAGCCCTCGAATCCGAATTCGGGCGCACCATCTACCCAGAGGGTGAAATGCCCGCTGTGGTCGATGGCGCGCTTGAAGCGCGCTTCCACATGAAACCAGCGTTTTACAGGTACGTGGACGGGCGGGGTCGCCAGCGGTGGCTGTAGCACATCGCGTTCATCATTGAAGACGTAGAGCAGCATTTCACCGCTCGGCAAGGACCGGAGCTTGACGTCGACTCCTGGGCAAGTGTCACCCGGTCCCGGGCAGCCCTCACCACGAGAGGCAAACCCCATCAGGCTCCACTCTTCGATCTCGGAAAACGCACCAGGAAAATAGAACCAAGCACTGAAGTAAGCTTCGCGCTGCGCATTGAAATCGAAGCCGGCACCGACGTTCGGCGTAGGCCCGGCGCTGACAATTTTTAGCGAGTATTCGCCGGAGCGAGCTTGCTCATCCGAAACACTGGCATTCAAGATGGCGCCGCTCTCGTCTTCGGTTTGCCATTGGCTGATGTCCCCGGTTTCGTGGTCCGCCGACCAAATGACGTAGTTGCCCAGGTCTGCTGTTTCGCCGCACGCAAGGCACAACGGCACAGTCAAACCGGCACAGCACCACGCTATCGAGCTTCGAGCCACTGGAGGGTACGATCTACGATGCCTTTGCCGCCGCGCCACCCAGAACCTCAAGGTACGCGCAAAGCTACCCCGACGGATAGAGCCACGGACCAGCGGCGCAGTCGAGCGTCGATGGGTTCCGCCAGCGCCAATTCCTTGAATCGGTAGCGCCCGTGGGGGCCGACCCATAGCACGACCGGGCCTATGGGCCTTGCGAGCCGAACACCCAGGTCGGCGAAGGCGGTCGAGGCGGTGCGCTCGCCCGTGGGTCGTTGGGAGGACGCGGAAAACCACTCGCCGCCGATGCCCACGTGTGCGCCGATGGGCTCCGGACCAAAGGGCGCGCCCCAGCTCACGCCGATCAGTGCGTCGAAACTCAGCAAGCGATGGGATGGTGTGCTCCCGAAGCGCAGCGTCTCGATGGAGGTGACTGCCCACGAAGCCGCACCCCAGGCGAGATCGAGCCGCGGCCCGACGCCGCTGTCGGCTGGGCCCGGCCAGGGTTCGAAGACGCCGCCGAAGGCAACGCCGCCTATGGTTCGCGTCTTCGCCGGAGCGGCTGCTGGAGCGGGTTCTTGTTCGAGGGGCTCTGGCTCCGGCTCTGGCGCGCTTGCTTCGGGTAGCTCCGCCACGGGCTCGGGTGGTGGCTCGGGCTGAGCAGCGCCTGCTAGCAACTCGTCGACGGCGTTCAGCACCGGCTCGATGTCGCTTGCCGCGTCCTCGAATGTCTGAGCTCGAACCTGACCCGACCATCGCCCCAGCACCTGCCCCTGCCCTTGGCGGCACTCGACGTGCAAGCGATCGGGCCGAGGTGCCGGCGCGCTGTGAACCAGCAAGCGGATGCGCGCGGTGAGCTCATCGGCACGTTCGGGCGAGAGCTCGGCGCACGACACGACTATTTCTAGATCTGGCTCTGCCCCACCGGCGGGTCCCGCGGTGATCAACCCCAGGCAGCAAAGCGTCCATACGCTTCGAAAGCAGCCCACGGCTCGACGCTCGGTCTAAACGCTCGTAAACTCAAGCAGAATCCGCACAGGGTGCCATTTTGCCCGCCTCGCCTTTTCAACCGATCGTTGACGCCGCCAGCGGCGACAGACTCCATGGCTAGAGGCTCATGCGCGCCTTGATCTCCCAGCACAGCTCCGCGACTCTTTCGGCGGGTGGCAGTTCTCTCGCGGAGCTTGCCGCGCACGAGAGCCCTCCTGAAGAGGCTGCTACTCGAGCGGCGCTCGATGCGGAGCAGCTGCTCAGGCTGCTCTACCGCCAGCTGCGTTGTCTGGCGGGGCCTCGGCCGGACCTGGACGACATCGTTCAGATGGCCGCGGAGCGAGCGCTCAAGGCGCTGGTTCGCTTCGAGGGTCGCTCATCGCTATCTACCTGGACGTATGGTGTCGCTTACCGCACGCTGCTCGATCACGATCGCTGGTACGCACGATTTCGGAGGCGCTTCTCGACCTCCGACGACGAAGCGCCTCAAGAGCCGCGCACCCGGTGCGACTCCGAAGCGCTGCTTGTCGAGGCTCAGCGTGCCCAGCGACTTCATGCTGCTCTGAGCCAGCTATCGGCCCCGAAGCGGGCAGTCGTCGTGTTGCACGATATGGAGGGTTTGGCTGCGCGGGAGGTGGCCGAGATCGTCGGGGCCAATGTGAACACGGTGCGCTCTCGCCTGCACGACGCTCGCGCCAAGCTGGCCAGCTTGCTGGCGGATGATCCTCTGTTTCAAGGAGAAGGTGAACCATGACAGGCTGGCTCGAAGTGGCGCGCCGTGTTCATCACGATTCGGCACCTTCGGACTTCGAAGTGCACCTTGCGGCGCAACGGGTGCTGGCGCGCATGAATCAGCGTCGTACGCCGCGTTTTCGGCGCATGCACCTGGCGGCGCTGGCAGTGCTGTTCGTGGGCGGTCTCGCTTATGCAGCGAGTCGGCTCGGCGCTCCTGAGCCAGCCTCGAGCGAGCCTCCCACCCCGAGCACCGCGCCGGCTATGGCTATCGCGGACACGGCAGCTACCGCCGACACCCGGACCACCCCGAGCGCCACGCCAACCGCGAGCGCCGCACCCGTCGCCCCGCGCGTGGCCCAATCCCCAGCTGCTGCCGTGCGCCGGGTGCCCGTGCGCAACGCAGCCTCGCCGAAAATCGAACGAGCCGACGCAGCTCGAGTATCCCAAGTGCCGGAGCCGCCGAAGAGTGACTGGCGCGAGGTGGAAAGCGCGATGAACGTTCAGGACTACGCGCGGGCCGAGCGAGCGTTAGAGTCGTTGGCAGGTGCTTCGGACGATCGGACTCGAGAGAATGCCAGCCTTGGCTTGGCGCAGCTCGCCGTAGGGCGTGGCGACTGCGAAGGCGCGCTAAAGCTCTTGGCACGCGTCGAACGCGAGGCAAAGTTCGACAGCACGCGGCGTCGGGCGCGAGATTTGGCACGGCGCTGCCGTTGAGCGGCTGACTAGCGACGGCGCGCTGAGCGGCGCTATGCTGGCTAGGCCGTGAGCGATCATCTCTTCGAGCTCCCCGTGCTGGCTCTGGATTGTCAGGCGGCGGGCGCCACGCCGGCCCATGGGGACTTGTTGGAGATCGGCTGGGCGGTGTGCTCCCAGGCCGGGATCTCCGGCGAGGTGCACAGCCAGTGGATCGTGCCTCGCACGCGGCGCCCCATCCGCCGAGCGGTGCGCGAGCTCACCGGGTGGTCCGAATCGTGTATCGAAGAAGCGGTCGACGAAGGGCGCGCGTGGACGCAGCTGTCCGAAGCCTTCACGATGAGCCCCGGAGTGCCCGCAGGGACTCCGACCGTCATCCATTTCGCCCGCTTCGAGCTGCCCTTTTTGCGGGAGCTTCACGGTAGGCATGGCCGCGGTACGGAGTTTCCTTTCGATGTCGTTTGTCTGCACGACATCGCAGTCAGACTGTTCCCGGACCTGCCTCGTCGTAATTTGCGCGCGCTGGCAGGCTACCTCGGTCACGCGCCAACGCTCTCGCGACGCTCTGCTGGGCATGTGGAAGCGACGGCATTCATCTGGAGTCAGCTGCTGCCCATCTTGGGTCAGACGGGGATTGAGACCTGGAGCGCCTTGAAGCTTTGGCTCGAACAGTCGAGGCCGAGTCCGCGCAGCAAGCGTCGGAGTTTTCCCCTCGATCCCAAGCAACGGCGCAATCTCCCCGATAAGCCCGGCGTCTATCGCTTCATCCGCAAAAATGGCGACGTGCTGTACGTGGGCAAGGCAGCAAGTCTGAAGAAGCGAGTGGCGAGCCACTTCAAGACGCGCGGTCCGGCCACTGAGCGCAGCCTGGAGCTGCTCACCCAGGTGCACGAAATCAGTCACACACAGACTCCAAGCGCGCTGGAAGCGGCGCTTCTGGAGTCCGATGACATCAAGCGCTTCGACCCACCCTACAACGTGCAATTGCGCACGGCCGAGCGAAACGCCTGGTTCGCGAGGCGCGACCTCACAGAGGTCGTCATGAAAGCGGACGCCGACCACCCCATCGGGCCTCTGCCTTCCAAGCGCGCGCTCGCAGGGCTCGCTGCGTTGATCGCCATGGCTGAAGGAGCCGACGCATCGCCGGCGCGGATGGCCGCTGCTCTAGTAGTGCCGTCGGCATTTCTACCCGATGAGCCCTTGTTCAGCGAGGGGTGGCGAGCGTTTTCTGCCGGCGTAGCGGCTAGTCCTGAGCTCTCGCCGGCGCGGCGCCTGGCGCGCGCCTCGCTTGCCTTGTGGCGCGAGCGCCGATACTCCGAGCCGGAAGCGCCAACCGAAGACTCGGAGCCTACCGATTGGGACCTTGCGCGCGTTCAGCGCAGGTTGGAACGCAGCCTGGTTCAAGGTGGGCTTTTGATCCGTCGCGCGCGTTGGCTGTGTCTACTCAGCGAAGCGATCGTAGCGTTTCGTGAGCGTGGGCAATGCGCCAGAGCGCTTGTCATTGCCCAAGGTAGCCCGAGCGCGGCTCATGAGCTCACCCAAGTGGACGACATTCGCCGGCTCTCGGCGCGCCGTCCCAAGAGCCTCGGGGAGCGCCGAGCTTGCTTCGATGCCAACACCTACGATCGCATGCGCATCTTGCTGACGGAGTTGCAACGCGTGAGGATGGATGGCGGCGAAATCGCCCTCCGCATCGGTGGACACACATATACCACCGCTGAGCTCAGCGAACCGATGCGCTCGGTCTAAGAGACTAGCCGGTAAACCCTACCGCTTGACGGGGCAGCTTGGCGCTGCAAAAGTTCCAGAGCATGGCAGAGCTCAAGACGGGCACGATCGTCTTCGTCATCGGTGCTGCGCTGTTGGGGGGTATGGCAGGAGCTCTGGCTAGCTGGGCGCTCATGCGTCCCGATCCAAGCTCGGCAAAGAAGGCCAAGGTCGCCGCCGAAGGCAGACTGGACGATCTAGCAGAACGCATGGATGCGCTGGAGGGCGAGCTCCGGGCGGTGAAACGCCGGAGTCAATCGACCGATGCGCTGCGACAATACGCGCGCGCGTTGAACGAGGGGCGTACGGACAGCGACAGCAGGGCAGGTGACGAAGCGGCTGAGCAAAGCGACGCCATGGAGCCGGTGCTGGATGCGGAAGATCCAACCTTCGAGATGGCAGTGCGCACTGTCCTGGATCGAGTGGATTGGGAGCGCGAAGAAGAGCGGCGAGTCGAGCAGGCTCGGCGCCGCGAGGCGCGCGCTGAGCGGCAGACGGAATTGCTTGCCGAACGATTGAAGCTCAGCGCACCACAGCGAGAGCGCGTCCAGCAGATTCTGGCGGAGCAGATGGAAAGCTTCCGCGCCCTGCGCAACCCTGAGGGCTCGGAAAACCCGCGCCCGACGAACCGCGGCGAGTGGCGTACACGAGTAGAGAGCATACGCACCGACACCGAAAAGAAGCTCCGGGAGGTGTTGAACGACGCTCAAATTGCCAGCTACCGTCAGTTCGTCGAGGAAGAAGGTTTCGGGTCCCGGGGTGGCCGCCGCCAGCGCGGCGCGGAATGAGGGCCAGGCCGGAAGTTCGATAAGGTATCGCGCAATACTTCGGGCTATGCTCTAGGCGTGGCTAGCCTCGCTCCAGCAGCATCGACTCGAGCTCCCTGGCGCTCGTACAAGGAAAAAATCGCGCGCTTGGCGCAACGCATCGTCGATGCACAGCAACCCATTCGTGTGCTGGATCACATCAAGTGGCCCGCCGAGGTCTTCGAACAATTTCGAGATTCTCGTTGGCACGAGCTGCCGGATATTGGTGAAGCGTTTTATCAGACGACGAATCTGGGCTTCGACGTTGAATCCAAGAAACGCGAATTCAAGGAGATTGAAAGCGACATTGATCGCGAGCTCGGCGAAAAAGATGCCATTGGTTGCATCCTGTCGGAGACGGCGCGCGAATACCGACAGGTGGTCGAGCTGTTGCAGAGCCGTGGCACGCCGCGATTCTACGAGTTGAGCCGGCGGCTCTACGGCTCGGCTCGCGATCGGTTTGCGGATGGCGCCACGGAGGTGCGGCATGTCGCGCACGACCTGTACGACATATTGACGCAGCTCGACGATTCGCTATTGGGGCCGCAGCCCCCTCGGGACATCGAAGCACCTGAAGCCGTGTCGATGCTCAACGCGCGGCTCAACGAGCTGTTCGGCGATGGTGTGATCCGGGTCGTCCTCGACGACGGCATCGTGGCCGATGCGGCGGCAGGTAGCGACTACATCAAGATCCGACAGGGTGCGCGCTTCAGTCGTCGCGACGTGCGCATTTTGGAGGTGCACGAGGGCTGGGCTCACGTAGCGACCAGCTTGAACGGTCAGCGTCAACCCGTAGCGCGCTGGTTGTCCAAGGGTCCGCCGCGTGTCGCCGCGACTCAAGAAGGCTTGGCCGCGCTCCTGGAAATCCTGACGCTCGCCAGCTACCCGAGCCGTGCTCGGCGCCTGAACGATCGCGTCCTGGCGGTAGAAAAGGCCGAAAGTGGCGCAAGCTTTCTCGAAGTGTTCGAATGGTTTCGCACCGAAGGTTACGACGAGGAGACCTGTTTTTGGAACACGCAGCGCATATTCCGAGGTGGCGTCTTGGACGGCGGTGCGCCGTTCACCAAAGACATCGTCTACATGAAGGGGATCGTCAGCAATTTCAATTTTTTCCAGAGCGCCATCGCCATCGGTCGTCCGGAGTTCATCCGTTGGATGTTCGTCGGTAAGGTGGCGATCGAAGACATTCCGGTGTTGGCGCAGCGAGCGCACGAGGGTATCGTCCGCCCGCCCAAGTTCATCCCGGACTTGTTCGAAGATCTGAACGGGTTGGCCATGTGGCTTGCCGTGACGACGTTCTGGGGTCGGCTCAACAATCGAGCCATCATGAGCCACTACGAAAAAATGTTTCAAGACGTCGGCTGAATCAGAAGCAGCGATGATCGGTGCCGTCCGCGGTCACGAGCGCGACAAGGTCGCCGACGCCGAGAGGGCGCCGCGAGCGATTGTTCACCCATTCGACGACGCCGGTCTCGTCCTGGATCCGAACGCCCCAAATGGGTGACACTTCGGTCGGTGAAAACGAGTACCTCAAATCGCTGATGACGCTGGGGTCTTCGGGATCTAGCGCCACCCAGTCTCCGGAGAACCAGCGGATGAGGCGATGAGCACGCTCACTGGCAGGGTGCAGTGAACCGGCCGCCTGATGATTGGCGAGCACAGGTACGCTCGTACCTGGAGTTGCACATGCACGGCCGGTCCACGTCACTCTGAGCTTGTCGACGTAGTAGCGACCGCCGCTCTGGTACACCGAACGCCAGGCGATGTTGTTCATGAACATAGGGAACACCTGGCCCCGCTCGACCCTATGCCCACGGGACTGCGCCAACTCGCGCTGGAGCGTGCTGGCGCGCCATTGCTGAAAGGCACCTAGGCTCATGTAGAGCGCAGCCCAGAGCAGCCCCAGCCTGGTCCACAGCGCCCGGCGAGCGCGAACCGACGCCACCACACCGGCGAGCAACGGCAGAGTGAACGCGGGGTCCACGATCGAAATCCAGCGCAAGCTGACGCGCGTCATCGAGAAGGGCCAAAACAGCAATGTTCCGTAGGTCGTGCATGCGTCTAGCAATCCATGAGTCGCGTAGCCGACGGTGGTCGCGAGCACCACCCAAGCAAAGCGAGGGCGGGCGCTTTTGTCGAGCAGCCACGGCAGCGCAGCGAAAGCCCCGCCCACCGGCACGAACGCCAGCGAGTGGGTGAAGTGACGATGATACTCGATGGCCAACAGTGGGTCGGTGCTGCTCCTGATGAGGACGTCGAGGTCGGCGGCCATGCCTCCGAGCCACCCCATAGCGGTGAGTCTCCAGGAGGAGAACGGCGCTCGTCGCTGCAAAAGGGCGAGGGTCGCTGCGGCGCCCAGCGCACCTTGAGTGATCGGGTCCACGTCAGCGCGCCGTGATGCTGGTTTCAGTCGCGAGGCGGAGGGGGTTGGCTCTTCATCTGCGAGCGCAGCAGCGCTTTGGCGAGCGCTCTGATGCAGAGCAGCGCTTGGTCAGGCGCCGGTTCGACCGCAAGCACCGGCGCAACGCCCGTGAGCGACTGCCACTCTTGTACGAGCGCGGGACCCCCAAACACAGCGACCGGAATCGTGACTTTCCCGGGCGACAACACTCGGGTCAACCGCTCGAGCGCCGTGCTGGAGTAGTGCGTCCCTTCACTGAACGCGTCGTTGAGGACCAGTGCATCCAGGTAGGGGACCAAGCGCTCGAGGTCCTGACCCTTGTTGTTGGACCAGGGGTCGGCGGAGAATTTTGCGAAGGCAAAGCGGGGGCGATAGCCCTGGACTTCGCCCAAGTGCAGCTCGCCGTTCCTCAGCCCGAGTTGGTCGGTGAACCGCTCGCTGACTCCGCCTATGACTGCGACCTGGAACAGGATCTCTCGATTATCGCCATCAACCGTAGGCATCTTCTATGAAATCCTCCGCGCCGGAATCAGAACAGCCCTCCAGCCTTT
>CBFGRJ010000002.1:0-64960 GCA_965651135.1 uncultured Myxococcales bacterium | reverse complement strand
ACCGCTGTGTCGTGAAGCCGAGCAACTCTCGCTTCGGAATCTCTAGTGACGCCCACCCGTGCTACGGGTGCACCGTCGATTTTCCGGTATCACTGATTGCAATGGTCTAGGGAGTGCATCCGATCATCCGAACAGCGCGAACGTCAACGTCACAGAAAATACACAATCGAAGCATCGGTCTGCGCTGCACGACTTGGGTCATCAGGTCCGTTTCGCAGTCGTCGCCGAGAGATGCGTGGCCACGACCGAGTCGATGCAGCTATCTGCCGGCTTAGCGCTCCGGTCCTGGCGGACAGAATTTCAGTGCGATCTTCGCCCTGTGCAGCTGGAACAGCGAAGGCCGACGGGAAAGCAGAGGGGTCGCCGCCCCGAACGGTGTCAAGAAAACTAGACAGCGGTGGGGCGCTTCATGCGTGGAACCGTTCTGTGTATGCAATACCGTTCATGAAACGGCGGCCTCGTCTGCAGCTTGAAAACAGATGAAGCAGAAAAACGAGCGTGGGGGGCAGTAATCCGCGGCAAAGCCCGGGCTCTTGGCCGGCAGCGCGGGCGCACATCGGCAGCATGCCGCGTGCCCTATGGTGCCGCTACTCGCTGGTTTGTGAGGGGTCCGACGCGCGCGCCCCGAGCAAGTAGCAGTCGTCCTCCTCCTGGTCGACCACCTCCAGCTCGAATGTGCCCTGAGGCGCTTGATCACGTCTGGCATTTCGGTTTCGCAGAGCTGGCCTACCACGTGGCGGATGCCGCGCGCATTGGGACTCAGCCAGACCGCGGGCAGCACCTCCTCGAGCTTCCTCGCAAAGCTGAGAGTCAAGCGAGCGCCACGCCCGCCGGTGATGTACGCCGTCAGGTGGCTGTCGCTGCCGCGCAAGGAGCTGACGTCGATTCTGATGTTTTGCCTGGCCATTAGAAGTAGTTCCAGTCGTTGTTGGTGACCAGCTCGGTGACCGTGTTCACGTCCCCGTAAGTACTGCCGCAGAGTTTGGTGAGCCGTATCGCAATCGCCGCCCTTGGCGTGCGCCAGGGCGATGTTGAACAAAACCTCGTTCTGAGGATAGATCGAATACGACTGCTCGAACAGAGCGACGGCCTCACGGTAGTTACCGGCGGTGTACTGTTCGTGGGCTTCCCAGAACGCCGCCCGCGCCTTGGCTATGTCTTCCGCGCTGGGCACTTGTGTTGCTGCCGCGGGTTCTTCGGCCAGCGCGTCTTCGCCGACTAGGGCCATGTTTGCGGCGAGAGCGACCAGCCAAGCCGAGCCAAACTCATCGCCGGAGCTTAACCCATCCGCCAAGGGGAGTGGAGTCAAGGATTTTTGACGCGCAACGCCAGTGCCGACAACGCCAGTGCCGATACAGTGCAACAGCACGCGATGGCCAGGTCTTGACCTTTCACGCTCGCTCTCTAGGCAAGAACGAGACGCGCTCGTCCAAGTTGACGGCGATGGTTTGGCTACCGTCGAGCTTCGTGTGCGATTGGCGCCCGCGGAGCGCCTCGGCATGGGCCTCGAACCAGGCGCGGGCATCGGGTTCCTTCCAGGTGTGAGCGTCTGCGCACGAGCGGAGTGCGATCTGCAGATCTCGAGCACTTGCAGGGCGAGCCGCCAAGGGCTTTTCGAGGCACGCCATGATGAGCCGCTCTAGGTCCTCGGGCACCGGCCTGCCCAAGCGCTTGGACGGTGGCACCGGTGGTGTATGCAGGTGGTGGCTCAGCACTTCGATGAGCGAGCGGCCCGTAAAGACATGCTCACCCACCAACAGGTAGTAGCCGACGGCACCCAGCGAGTAGAGATCGGTGCGCGCGTCGACGCTGTCGGGTGACGTGATCGCTTCGGGCGCCATGTATTGGGGCGTGCCAGTCACGCTGTTTTCCTGCGTGAGCGGCTGCTCCGCGCTGCCGTCGAGGTCGGCCTGGTTCACTTGCTTGACCAGGCCAAAGTCGAGCACCTTGGCCACGTCGGGTACTCCACCTTGCCAGCTGAGAAAAATGTTCGCGGGCTTGATGTCACGGTGAATCAGGCCGATGCCGTGCGCTTCGATCAGCGCGCCTGCCACCTGGTCGAGTACGTGGATCACGCGACCCGGGGGCATTGGGCCGTCGACGGCGACGACGCTGTCGAGGGCCGCGCCCTCGAGATGTTCCATGACGTAGTAGAAGACGCCCTCCGGCGTGCGGCCATAGTCGAAGACGCGGATGGTGTTCGGGTGCGTGAGCTCGGCGGTGAGCTGTACTTCGCGTTCGAAGCGCGCCGCACTCTCGGGGCCGAACTTGTCGGGAGGCAACAGCTTGATGGCACAGGGCCGGCGCAAGAGCGCGTGCCGCGCGCGGTAAACCGAGCCCATGCCGCCCTGACCGAGCTTTTCCGTCAAGGTGTATTGGCCCAGGCGACGTGCGTCGCGCACCTCTTGACGGAGCCCGTAGATCACCTTCGAAGTCGCGGTTTGGATGATGAGCGCTGCGACCCACCACAGCCCTCCGATGACCGTCCAGCGCGGCGCAAGCGCCGCCGCATCCAGCCGCAGACGGGGATCGGCCGAGGCCGCATAATCCGTCGGATCGTGATTGAGCAGGTGGATGTAGAACACGCTGACGAGAAACGGTACTGCGAATATCAGGCCATAGGTGAAGGTGCGGCGGGCGCTGCTCGGGACCATGATCGCCCGCGCGATCAGCACGTACGTCATGCACAAGAGCAAGATCGTGTCCGGCCGCGCCGCATACGACACCGTCAGGCACATCATTGTCGCTGCACCACCGGCCACACACAGCGAACCAAACTCGATCGTGTGCAGGAACGTCTCCGACCGAAGCGAACCGCGACACACGAACCACAGTCCCAAAAAGGTCAACACGCTGAGCGCCTGCCAAGGTAGGAACGCTTGGCTCGGACTGTCGTCGGCGGACAGCGCGCTTGCGATGCGCCAGACGAAAAAGATGCCGAAGATTACGGCGAACATGAGCCCGAAACCGCCGAGGCGTTTCTGTAGAAGGGCACGCATCTCTTCGCGCGTTTGCGTGTCGAAGGACGGCGTACGCACGCCCGAGCGAGAGATGGACGAACGCCGGACAGGTTCGGGGAGGGTTGCGGCAGAATCGATCACGCTGACCCGGGAACTATGGCCGCGGATCTTCTCGGCGACTATTCGAAAGCCAGCTGGCCTCCAGCAGGCCGCGATTCCGGCATTTCTCCACGGCCGGCCAGCGCCGAAACTCCCAGAGCGGGGAGACGCTGCTACTGCAGAACTGTATCCATGTTCCAGTCAACCCACATGTCTTGCCATTGGCTGACCGGTTGCTGAACACCGTTCTCCATGATCTCCATGACGTCGGTGTTGGCGCTTGTGTCGCCTTCGAACACCAGCTTGAAGAATTCGTTGGCGAGGGCGGTTGCGCTCGACGGATTACTGCAGTGCCCGGCGCTGTACATTTGGAACCCCATCCGTTCTGGAACTCCGAGCGCATTCCACACCGGTTCTGCTGCCCACGCTGAGAGCGCTTCACAGGTTCCTCCGAGGTGACACCATGAGTTGACGCCATGGTTGTTCGTGAAATGCACTAGATATCGCGGAGCGATCGTCGCCAAAAGCAAGTGCTGATCGATGGGCAAGTTGTAGACTTTCGAGGGATCCGATCGAAGCCATCGTGCCGCCTCGGTCACCCAGGGCCCGCAGATTCCGGTGTCTTCGAGGTTGTCGATGCTCTGAGGTAGGGCATCCGAGCACTGGTAGATGGAACCGCCGTCGCCGTGCCGGAACCATTCGGCTTGCCGAAAGCTGGAGGCGCCCCCACCTCCGGATTCTACGATGACGGTCAGCGGTACACGACTGAAGACGCCGGCCAGGAACGCACCCTTTCCACACCCGGAACACCCTGACACCATCATCTTCGTCGCGTCATGACCGCTATCCGGGTTTTCTTCCAATACATCCATCACCCGGTCGAGCATCCATCCGTTGGCGACATTCGGGTTGAGCTCGGAGTAGCCGAACAGGTTACGGATCTTGCCTTCAAAGCCCATTCCGAAAGTAAGCGTCTTGGCATTGCTTGGATAGATGCCACCCTGTAGCCGCAGGGCGATGGCGGGGCCGGCTCCGCTGCCGATGCTCGCCGTAAAGCTTTCCGTTTTCGACCCTACGGTGGCGGTAAACGAAATGGACCCGCCCTCCACGGTTCCGTCTACGTCGTCCGGCTCGGGAGGCACTGGACCGTAGATGTACTTGTCGGCCATCGCCAAGATTTCCTTGCGGCGGCACTCCCACTGCGCCTTGGTCGTGACCGGTGTGCCGTCAAAGAAGGTAAAGGGATCGGGGAGCTTCTGGTTTTCGTAGGTTAGGTTGGCAGGGTCGGGTAGCTCGGGCAGGGTGCAGTCGGCGCTTCCGCCCGTAGTGCCAGTGCCGGTGGTGCCGCTGGTGTCGCTGGTCCCGCTCGTCCCTCCAGCGCCGCCAGTCGTGCCGTCCGTCGTGGTACTGCCGATGGTGGCGCCGAGCGTCGTGGTGCTGGCCGTCGTGGCCCCCATGGTGGGACCACCGTCGGTTGTCGTGCCGGAGCTGGTCACGGCCGTCGTGGCGCCCGAGGTGGTAGCTGCCGCCATGGTGCCACTGCCCGTAGTCCCTGCGGCGGTGGGTGTTCCACCGGTCGTTCCCTCAGTCGTGCCGCCTTCGACATTCGTGTAGGTGGCGTTATCCGAGCAGCCGATTTGCAAAATCGCAAAAAAGGGAAATACAAAACCAAAGCAATGCGAAATACGGGAACTGGGGAGCATGGTGCCTCCAAGGTGGAACTACGCTGGTACCCTAATCCCACGTTAGCGCGAGTCTGATCGCGAGCGCCCTCGTCTTGCCACGTATTCCAGCGCTTTTGCCGGGTGTTTGTCGTGCGTCTGCGACTTTGTGCTGTGGACACAAGTTGTCGCAGCATCACCTCTCGCGCGCCCAGGGTTGGGTGAACGATCCTTACGCCGATGGGACGAACCGATGCAAAGCTTTGCAAAAACACCAGAGCGCATGGCGCTTTTTTGATCGGCGATCGCGCCTATCGAACACAAGCAAGCGCATGTGTACGTTCACATGGATTTCTAGAACAGGAGCCCCCAGCTTTTTGTAGCGGTAGATGGGCGTTCGTACGATGCCACCGGCTCCCACGATCGCGACGGGGCGCGGGCGCTCGGGGCGCGGGCGCTCGGGGCGCGGGCTCAGCTGCGCAGCGTGGCGGCCGCGAACGGCATGGGCCGTCTCAACGCGACGCGACGACCCGCTGCCTCATGGCGCCGAGGCCCTGAATACCGCATTCGACCACGTCGCCCGGCTTCAGGAAGCGAGGTGGATCGAAGCCGAGCCCGACCCCGCTCGGCGTCCCGGTGCTGATCACGTCTCCGGGCAGCAGCGTCATGAATTGGCTCACGTAGCTGATGAGGGGGGGCACCCCGAACAGCAGTTTACTGGTGTTTTCGTGCTGCAGGCGTTCGCCGTTGAGCTCGAGCCAGAGCTCGAGGTTTCCTGGATCGGGTACCTCGTCAGCTGTCGCGAGGTATGGGCCCAGCGGAGCGAAGCCGTCGGCGCTTTTGCCTTTGACCCATTGCCCACCACGCTCCAATTGAAACTCGCGTTCGGAATAGTCGTTATGAACCAGGTAGCCAGCCACGTGTTGCAGCGCGCTGGGCTCGTCGACGTAGCGCGCCGCTTTGCCGATCACCACAGCTAGCTCGACCTCCCAGTCCGTCTTTCTCGAACCGCGCGGCAAAACCAGGTTGTCGTAGGGACCGCTCAGCGCACTGGTGGCTTTGAGGAACAGGATGGGTTCGCTGGGGAGCTTGGCGCCGGTTTCTTCCGCATGCTCCTTGTAGTTGCGCCCAATGCAGACAATCTTGCTCGGCCGGCAGATGGCCGAGGCGTGACGCGCGTCGCTTGGCACGTGTGCGCACTGGCTAGCGTGTTGGTCGAGCCAGGTCTGCAAGCGCTCTGGGCCCCGGCTGCCGAAGAAATGTTCATCGAAGTCCTCGCCAAAAGCGCTGACATCGAGACGCTGGTCGCCTGCCATGACAGCGGGCTTTTCCGAACCCCTCTCACCAAACCTGCATAACTTCATGGTGTTTCTCCTGGGTACGCTGGGCATGCTAGACCGCCGCGAAGGCGCCGTCGATCGGGGATGTGAGCAGCACGAATGACGTACGGGTAAACGTTGCGAGCTTGCGCTTTGCAGCTCTCGTCACGCCCAGCGCGTGTTAGGCTGAGCTTCCGGATCGGGACTCGATTCCATGCAGAGCATGACCGATACCCACGTGCATCTTTGGGAGCTGAGTCGTCTGACTTTGAGCTGGCTTTCCCCGCGCTCGCCGCTCTCACGCGATTTCACGATCGACGAGTATCAGCGCCAGGCAAAAGCGTTGGGGATAGAGCGCGCCGTTTACGTCGAAGTCGATGTTCCCGAGGCCCAGCGATCGCTGGAAGTGGATCTCGTAGCGGAACTGTGCCGCCGACCTGATTCACCGATCCAAGGGATGGTCGCCGCTGGGGATCCGGCCCACCCCGACTTCCCCCGGCATGTTCAGGGGCTCTCAAGTGCCGGGCACGTGCGGGGCGTGCGTCGGGTCTTGCACACCTTGGCAACGCCGCCGGGTCATTGCCTCGAGCCGGCATTCGTGAAAGGCGTGCGCACCCTGGGCGAACACCAGCTGAGCTTCGAGCTTTGCATGCGCAGCACCGAGTTGGGGGACGCGGCGCGGTTGGCCTCGATTTGCCCAGAAACCCTGTTCATCGTCGAGCACTGCGGCAACGCAGACCCTTTGGGTGTCGAGCGCTGGCTCGAGGCCGGCGGGCCCCAAGCCGGACCTGCGGACGTCGTCGCTTGGGCCGAGGGCATGCGGCGTTTGGCGGCGCTACCCAATACCGTCTGCAAGCTTTCTGGCATCGCAGCGAGCTTACCGAAAACCTTACCACTCACGCGTCTTGTCCCAACGCTGGAGTTTTGCATCGATCTGTTTGGCAGCGAGCGGGCCATGTTCGGCAGCGATTGGCCCGTGTGCACCCTTCGCGCAGAGCTCGCCGAGTGGGTCGAGGGCGCCCGGGCGCTGCTTGCTCACTACTCAGCAGAGGCGCAATGGGCGCTGCTCGACGCGACCGCTGCCCGCGTCTATCGGCTTCGATGAGCTCGGGGTACCGATCGCAGCGGTGGGTACTGAACACGGCTAACCCAATCGAGCCGCTGCTGGGGCGCCTGCGGCGGACCCTTCAACGCGCGGTTGCGCGTCGTCGCGCCCCAAACTCAGAAAAACCGGCCCTCAGGCTCTTGGCTGATAGCCGCCCAATCGCGCGAAGTCCTGCCCGCTCGGCGGCCTGGATCGAGATCCCGGTGTCGTGCCCGAGGCGCATATCTTCGTCGCGCACAAGGCGCCGTGGTTCTCCATTGATGACGACCTGCCACAATTCGATGAGTGGCCCGAAGGGGATACTGCACGACGTGCACAGATCAAGCGGCGTTAGCCAGGCGTGTGACCACCGCGGAGGGAGAGCGCTGCCTAACGGTGGCTAGCTGCCAGAAAATATAGAGGCACGCCGCTCGAGCACCCGGAGGTTGCACGAAAATAGAAACAGTCAGAGCCCGGGGTCTCGTCTATGCGACGCAGACCCCGGGGTTCCTACCCCCTTCAATCCTTGGCTTCCAACACGGTGTTGAAGGCGTCCTCGTGGACGGTGCGCACGCGGCGGAAGCCAGCGCGGAGCAGCGTTGCGCTGAGCCGCTCCGGGCCTGCCTGGGCGCCCAGGGCCTCGCGCCCCTGATGCAGCGCGTTGGGGGTGCACAGGGTGGTGGAGGCGGAGAAGTAGATGCGCGCCACTGGACCGACGTTGCGCTCTGGGCGCGCTGCCGCGAACGGCTCGACCAGCATCAGCGAGCCGCCGGGCGCGAGCTGAGCGCGCGCGTTTTCTGCCGTCAAGTGCGGGTCACCCAGGTCGTGATACGAATCCATGAAACAGATGAGATCGTAGGGGCCGTTGCCGAAGCTGCGCGCGTCGTCGACCGCGAAATGGATCCGGTTGGCGATGCCGGCCTCTTCTGCCCGCTGGCGAGCAATGCTGATGGACTCGGGGTGTGCGTCGAAGGCGTAGATCTCAGCGTTGGGGTAGGCTTGAGCCATCAAGATGCTCGAAACGCCGTGGCCACACCCGACGTCGGCGATGCGCCCGCCCTTCGACAATGTCTCGGCGACGTTTTCCAAGGCAGGGATCCAGACCGTGGTCAAGTTGGCCCGATAGCCGTTGCGGAAGAAGGCTTCGACGGCATGAAACAGCCGGTGATCGTGCTCACCCCAGGGCATGCCCTGGCCGCTCTTGAAGATGTCCAGCGTTTTGTCCTCGTCGATGTACATCGACGCGGCGGTCGAAAACGCAGGCGCCATGAACACGGGGCTTTGGTCGTCAGCGAGCACTGCGGCGTGCTCGTCGGGCAGCTCGAAGCACTCGTTTTCGGGATCGTAGGTGACGTAGCCGCCCGCCATTTGGCTGAATAGCCATTCTTCGACGTAGCGCGAGTGGGTGCCGCTCCGCTCGGCGATTTCTTGCGCGAGGAGCGGCCCCGCCCCGGCCATCACCCGGTACAAGCCCAGGCGATGCCCGATGTTGGTCATGACACCCCCGTAGGCCGCTGCGAGATCGGAGAGCACCTGGTCGGCAAAACGCTGTACTGATTCTTGTTGCATCACAAACCTCCTTGGTTCGTGAGCAGCTTGCCGACGAGGCGTCGCAAAATCGGTCAGCCGAGCGTCAATCGATCGTCAAAAATAGCCGGGAAGATCTTTCCTAGGCCGCCGTCAAGGGCTGCGCGTGCGTTGCTGCTCTTCGTTGGCGTCCGGGTCGTGATGGGTGCGAGCGTCCGCTTCGTCGCCCCGCGATTGCTTGGTGGGTAGGCTACCCTGTTCGTCTTTCAAGCCTGGCTTTTTGGTTTCGGGGTGCGCCGAATGCTGGGCAGCTTTGCGCTGCTTCTGCCGGTCGTTTTCGTTCATGCACGGGTTTCAGCAATTGCCGTGCCTACCTGGTTCGCGGAGTCTTGCGCGGCGAACAATGGCCAACGTGACACACACGAACGCTTCTGTCGCGCTCAGGGTGGCTCCGTGTCATTCGCACTCGCCCTCGTGCGCGCTCCGCGGTTTATTGGGGCTCGAGTGTACACGTTCCGTCTGAATTTCCGTAGGCCTGTGTCGCTTGTTTCGCTGAAGGGCGCAGCGACGTACTCCCGTGCCCGCGCCGGGATACTCACGCCGGTTTGCGCCGGGGTAGCAAAATCCGTTGATGAACACTCGCCGGGGCTTTTGACTCAGGTTGGGTCCGCTGCCGTGAACGGTGAATGGGCTGAGCAGGAGTGTGTCGCCCGCTTCGAGGATCATCGGCACCGCAGCGCTGGCGTCGTACGCCGATTTCGGCAAGCTGCCATCGCACGTCGTCAGGTGTCCCGAGTAGTGGCTCTTGGGAATCACCCAGAGGCCGCCATTGGCCGGTGCCATGGCATCGACGGCGGTGAGTGTTTGAACGAAGCTACCGCGTCCATTCACGTCTCGAAACAGGGGCGTACCGTAGCGGCGGTGATAGCTGTCTTGGTGAAAACCGAACTCCACGCCGTCTCCGGGGCGCTTGATGTGCGCTTGATTGATCAACTGATCGACGACGGGTGTGCCGAGCAGTGCAGCCACCACCTCGAGCAGCTTGGGCGCTTGCCCGAATTCAGCCAAGGTGGGCTCGGCGGCGCCGCACCACACGATGCGTTCGATCTTGAGCGGCTGATCGGCGGTGCGCTGGATGACGAATAGCGCACCGTCCAAGTATTGCGTGGTATCGAGGCTGTGCGCGTGTTGCTCGAGACGGCTGAATGCCGCCGCCATTTCGACGACTTCGCTGGCGCTGTAAAAGCTCCTGAGAACGAGATAACCATCGTCGAAGAAGGTCTGACACTGCTCGTGGGAGAGCATAGCTACAAAGTTATCACTCCCGGTGGCGCTGCGCCCTGCGAGCACGGGCGTGCTCATGGCGATCGCGACCGGTGTGCGCGGCAGCACGCTTGCCGGCGAATGCAGTTAGAACCGATTGAAATTAAAGGACAAAATCAGCGTAAAGGTTATTGACCCGGCGGGCTCCGGTCGGGGTACATACCGAGTAGAGCCCCTGTGTCCGCCACCGTCCTACCCCTCATGCCAGCCGTCGCTCGCAGCAGTCGCTCTCGGCCCCTCGGGTTCGCCAAGGGTCGACAGGTCGAGCCGTGCGGAGGCATCATGCACCAAGGCGTCCTCGGGCAAACCATGGTCAGCAGCGCAAAGCAGGTGTCTACCAAGTCCGGTGCCGGACCGACGGACGCAGCGCTCGTCATTGCTGCTCGCGGTGGCGAAGAGTGGGCCTTCGAAGCGTTATTTCGCCGCCATGCCAACCTGGTCTTTGGCCTTTCGTATCGCCTCTTGCCACGCGATTCGGAGGTGGACGACATCGTTCAAGACGTGTTCAGCGTTGCCTTCGAAAGACTGGGAACTCTGCAGAATCCCCAGGCATTTGCGGCTTGGCTCGCATCCATCGTGGTCAACACCGTGAGCAAACGGTTGCGCCGCCGCCGGCTCTTGGAGCGCCTTGGGATCCGTTCGAGCGAGCCCTGTGATCCGGACCAAGTCATCTCGCCGGTCGCGCCGGCGGAGACTGCCACCGAGCTCAAGGTGGTGTACCGATTGCTGGAGCGGCTGCCGACGGAGCAACGTGTGGCTTTGGTGCTCAGGCGGGTCGAAGGCTTGGAGATCGCACAGATCGCCGAACATATGGGCATTTCTGTGTCGACAGTGAAACGCCGACTGACGGCTGCGGAGGCGCGCCTTGAGCGAGTACGACAGCGATAGAGTGCTGCCGGACGCGGCGCGCTACGTTCAGCCTCAAGTGAACGAGGCCCGGCTTCAACGCGTCTGGGCGGGGGTCGACGCGCGCCTACCGAGGCGCGGCAGGTCGAGGCTCTGGGGCTGGGCTCTGGGGTTGGGCGCGGCAGCTGTCGCCGCTACCGCGCTCGTCGTGATCGTGCCCCGCTTCGATAGTCCAGAGCCTCAGTCCTTGTTGGCTGGGGCCGTGCTCGAAACGGCGAGCGATTCTCTGACCATGGGTCTCGTGGATGGGTCGTCGCTCAAACTGGAGCAGCGGTCGCGGGTCGAAGTGGCCAGCAGTGGACCGGCGGGCGTGCGTTTGCGCCTGAAACGAGGCCGCATCGAATGCAGTGTGCAGCCGCGCAAAGAACCCAATTTCGTGGTGCTCGCCGACGGCGTCGAGGTGCGCGTGGTGGGGACGCGCTTCGCCGTGGCGACCGAACGCGACAGCCAATCTCGACGCGTTGAAGTTCAGGTGCACGAAGGCGTCGTTGAAGTCAAAAGCTCGGCAGAGCCGGGAGAAGTGGTGCGGTTGAAGGCCGGCCAGTCGTGGTCCCAGGTGACGAAGACTGGTCCCAGTGAAAAGGTCGCCGCCAAGCCGGTGCCGGCTGTTAGCGCCGAGCCGGTGGCGCCCCAAGCGCCCTCCGACAACGGCATCGAGCGCGCCGCGAGCGGCCCACGGGAGCTCTTGGAAGAGGCCAATGCGCTGCGGCGGGCGGGTAAAGCTCGCGAGGCTGCCAAGCGCTACGAAGCTCTGCTGACCCGGTATGGCTCGGATAGCCGCGCGGGGTTGGCCGCCTTCGAGCTCGGGCGGCTGCGCATGGATCGGTTCGGCGACATGAAAGGGGCTATCGTGGCCTTCGAAAAGGCAATGGCACTAGCCCCCGGCTCGGGGTTTCGCGAAGATGCACTGGCGCGCGTGGTGACGGCTCATGCGCGTTCGGGAAATCAAGCTGGATGCAAGCAGGCGAAGCAGCGATATCTCGCGAGTTATCCGCGCGGAATCCACCGTCAAGCGGTGCTCGATCAGTGCGGCGCGCCCTGAGCCGCTGGGCCGCCTTGCTGGTGGCCGCTTCGGTCTTGCTCGGTCCCCGCTATGCCATCGGGAAACCGGATGAGGCCACCTGCGGTGTCGGGCGGCCGTGGGTCTTGATGGAGGTGTCGGGCCTCGATCGGGCTTTCGCGGCGCGGCTTATCAGCGATCTGCGAGCCGGGCTCCGGCCAAGTCGCGTCGACGCATGCCCGACTGCGCCCGTGCGCCGCAGAGAGCCGCTGGCGACCGTCAAGATCGTGCCCTCCGCCGCAGACCCGCTGACGGTGAGTATCGATGTATCGGACTCCGTGACGCAAAAGCGCATCGGCCGCGATGTCGATCTGGCTCATGTCCCGGCCGATGGGCGCGCTTTTGCTCTCGCGGTGGCCGCCGAAGAGTTGCTCCGCGCCAGCTGGGCGGAGCTCGCGCTCGACCGCGACAAGGCATCCACGCAAGCGCGGCCCCCCGAGCCACCTCCTCGCAAGCCACCTCCACCGCGCCCGCTCCCACCGCCGCCCCCCGCTTCCGAGCCAAGCTACGACGCCCTTGGGGTTGCTTTTGGCTTCGAGCATTACGGTGGCGGTCAGACCCATTTCGGAGCCGATCTGTTTTGGCTTCATCCCGTATTCGAGAGCCTCTTCGTTCGGCTCGGGGCGGGTGCGCGGCGCGCCCTGTCCGTCGATGCCCCACACGGAACCGTTTCGGCTGCGGCAGCGGGCGCGGAGCTCGCGCTGTACCCGGTGCTGCTATCCCTGGGGGCCGTGCGTTTGGATGCCCTGGTGGCGCTGCGTGGTTTGCGCGTCTGGTATGGCGCCAAACCGGCGGTCGGGGCGATCAGTCAGCGCGGTGTGGACTACGCCCTGTACGGACGAGCTGGGTTGGCGCTTTCGATAGGGCGCGTCGGCTCGGTGCGTTCGATCAGCACGCTGGGCGCTGGCGGCCCCTTTCGCTCGTTTTCCGCGGCGGATGCCGGAGAGGTCGTCACCGGGGTGTCCGGAGTCGAAGTGTTCGCGACGAGCGGAGTCGCCTTGGAGTTTTAGATGCCGGGCCACCCTCGACCAGGTAGATGTTGGCTCGGACTCTGGGCAGCCGGTCTTCTCGCATGCAGCGAGGTTACCGAGGTGCTGGCGCCGGCGGACGAGGGTGTGAGCACGACCATAGGCTCGGGTGGGTCGGGAACGACTACCGGTTCCGGAGGCTCCGGGGGAGCGGGGGGTGGCGGCGGCCTTGCTACGTTCGTCGTCGACGCGGGCAATGATCATAGCTGCGCCATCAGGGGCGGCGAGCTGTATTGTTGGGGCGGCAATCAACGCGGCACATTGGGCCTGGGCGATAGCCAGAACCGTTTGTCACCCGAACGAGTGGGTTCGCTGTCGAGCTGGGTTCAGGTGGTGACCGCCGCCGACCACACCTGCGCCCTACGGGACGACGGTAGCGTGTGGTGCTTTGGTGCGAACGACGTGGGCCAGCTCGGCACGGCGGGCGTGAACGATGTGCTCAGCCCTCTCGCGGTCTCCTTGCCGGGAGCGGCCGTCGGCATCAGCTCCGAGGCTGCCTTCAGTTGTGCGCTGCTCGATAGCCGCGCGCTGTACTGTTGGGGAGAGAACATCGAGGGCATGTTGGCGCAAGACGACGACTACCCGGGAGAAAACCAGTTTACCCCGGTGAGAGTGGCAGACTTCACGGACTGGATGCAGGTCGACACCGGGCAGGGTCACGCGTGTGCGCTGCGCCTGCCGGGGACCTTGTGGTGCTGGGGTCGCAATACCGGCGAACAACTCGGCTTGGGCGATGACGCGCTGGATCAATATCGCTTTCCCCAGCAGGTGGGCGAGCTGGACGATTGGACCGAGGTCGACGCCGGCCAAAACCATAGCTGTGGACTTCGAGCCGGTAGTGAGCTCTGGTGTTGGGGCGAAAACACACACGGGAATCTTGGCACGGGTGATCCCGCCAAACAGACGAGCCCAGTGCGCGTGGATACTCGGCAGTACCGCCAGATCTCGCTGGATACCTTCCACACGTGCGCGATCGACATGGCGGACGACCTCTGGTGTTGGGGCAGAAACGTCGAAGGTCAGCTGGGTTTGGGCGACACCATCGACCGCGCGTTGCCCACCAAGGTCCCGGTCGGCGGCTGGGATCAGGTGTCCGTGGGTCGCTTCCACACATGCGCCCAAAAGCTGGATCACACGGTCTGGTGCACCGGAAGGAACGAGCTCGGCGAGCTAGGTGTCGGCGACGGCGATCGCCGCAGCGAATTCAGCCAGGTGTGGCTGCCCGGCGACTGACGCAATCCGCTGACCCGTCCGCTTGGCGTCGGGGTTCATACCAGAGTGACGCAACTAGGTCGTCGTCGGAAAGCCCGATATCATTGCTATTTTGCGCTTGCAGTGCTCGCCGGCGCCGCGGCGGGCTGCTCGGGCAGTATCGAGCCCGGGGCAACCGGTGCTGGCGGCGGCGATGCGGCCTCGAGCGGCAATGGGGGCCCGTCGAACGGCAGTGGGGGCCCCGGTACGGGCTCGGGAGGCTCGGGTGCCGACGCAGCGGTGTCGGGGAGCTCGGCGACCTCGAGCAGTACCACCGCAGGGGGTGGCAATGAGGGTAGCGGCGGCGATCGCACCTCCGTCACCTTCGAGTGCGATCCGGACGCCACGCCCAGCGTGACGCCTCTCACACGCTTGACGCGGGGGCAATATGAAAACTCACTGAGGGCGTTGTTCGAGCCGCTGGGCCTCGAGTCAGCCGTGGCGGGCGCCGAGAGCGCGTTCGACCAGCTGCCTCCCGACGGCGAGAACGATAGCGTCTACGCAGGCAACGATCACCGGGTCACGCAGCGTCACGTCGACGCTTACTTCGGCATTGCAAACAACATCGCGAGCTCGGTCACGGGCGATCGAGACAGCCTGGAGAGCCTGGCGGGGGAATGCGCGGGAGACGACCCGCCGGGCGAAGCGTGTGTCCAGGCGTTCGTGGCCGATTTCGGGGAGCGTGTGTTCCGGCGTCCGCTCGAAGAGGGTGAAATCGAGCGCTACTTGGAGCTTTACGACGAGAGCGTGCCGGGTGCGGAAGTGTTTCGGGGCATCGTGCTGCAGCTCTTGATGTCGCCGCGCTTCTTGTATCACTTCGAAATCGACGGCGAGGAAGTGGATGGCAACGAGGACCACCTGCAGCTCTCAGCCTATGAATTGGCGTCGCGTCTTGCGTATCATTTCTGGCAGGCACCGCCGGACGCCGAGCTCTACGCCGCAGCCAAAGACGACTCACTGATGACCGATGCCGGCTTCGAGGCGCAGGTCGAGCGCCTATTTGCCGACGATCGCACGCGCGCCTCGCTCACTCGCTTTTGGCGCGAGTGGTACCAGTTGGATGGCTTTGCCGGATTCGTGGATACACCGGCGTTCAACGCGTTCCTCGAAGGCGACTCCGCCGACGCGGACCTTTACGCCGACATGCTGGACGAGGTCGACCGCTTGCTCGACTACTACACCTTCGAGACGGACGGCAGTTACCGCGATGTGCTGAGCTCTCCTTTGATCGTCACGCCCTCCGAGCCCTTGGCTGCCTTGTACGGAGTGGACCCCTGGGATGGGACCAGTAACTTTCCCGAATTCACGGGCAGCGAGCGCTCGGGCTTGTTGACGCGCGCGGCGCTCTTGGTGGCCGGCAACGAGCTCACGAACCCCATCAAACGCGGCGCATTCGTGCTGCGCTCCATCTTGTGCGAGGACCTGCATCCACCGTCGAACCTGCCGGCAGAGGCTCTGGCGCTGCCCGAGGCCGACGCCGAGTTGAGCACCCGAAAGCGCTTCGAGCTCAAAACCTCGCCGGCCGCCTGCTCCGGCTGCCATGCGGTGCTCAATCCGTACGGGTTCGTGCTCGAGGCCTACGATGCTCTCGGAAGGTATCGGACGGAGGAAAAGATCTACTCCGACACGGGAGAGCTCGAGAACACGGTTCCCATCGACGTGGCCGCCGAAATCATTCTTGGTACCGAGACCTCGAGCGTGGCGAATCCCGTGGAGTTCAGCGAACAGCTCGCGGCCAGCGGCATTGCGGACGACTGTTTCGCCCGCCAATACTTTCGCTACACCTACCGGCGCGACGAAGCGACCGGGGACTCGTGCGCCCTTGCCGCCATTAGAGACAACGTCGGGCCCGAAGGTAGCCTGAAACAAGCCCTGCGTGACGTGGCGCTTTCTCCCAGCTTTCGCCAGCGAGTCATCGGACCGCGTTGAGGAACCCGTTATGAAGTACGATCGAGTTCGCCGCCGGCTGTTTCTGCAAGGGTTGGGGGGCAGCGTGTTGGCGCTGCCGTTCATGCCTTCGCTCTTGCCCAAAGAAGCGGTCGCTCAGACCGGCGCCGTGGTGAAGCGCTTCTTCGCGATCAAGTCGTATAGTGCGCAAAACATCATCGACTGGTATCCCTCGAGTCCGGTGTCAGGCTACAGCGTGCGTGATTACGGCGGCGACGGTGGCGCCAACGGCAAAGACGATGGCACTTTGGTCTTGAATGAACGGCTCAGCGAATCCAGCGGGCGCCATTCCAACAATCAAGAGTACTTCGGTCACTACGCGCCGCTCAGCGATTTTTCCGATGGGATTTCGCGCATTCTGGGCCCCGAGCTGAACCCCTTTGCCCCGAAAATGCTGCTGCTGCGAGGGCTCGACTTCATGCCGGACACGAACCACAACGATGGCGGCATGCTCGGGCACTACGGCGGCGGCTCCATCTCCGATCAAGCGGACAATATCGAGACCTGGCCCACCATCGACCAGGCGCTGGCCGAGTCGAGCAAGTTCTATCCGACCACCCCAGCAGCCAGGAGCCTGCACCTGTCGCCCGGGCGTTCGAATACTTTCTCGTTTACTGCCGACGGTGATCAAGTCATTGCCGATACGAATCCCAAGACCGCGTTCGATCGGCTATTCGGCAACTTTCAACCCCCAGGAGAAGAACCCCAGGTCGACCCGAACCTCAAGATCGTCGACCGAATCTACGAAGACTACCTGGCTGCGCGCGAGAGCAGCCGGATGAGCGCCGAAGATCGTCAGACTATGGAGCGGCATCTCGGCTTCTTGTCCGAGCTACAAGATCGCCTGCAGGGGGGCGGTTCGATGACGAGCTGTTCGCCCCCCGATGCTCCGCCCTCCGTCTCCGCCAACGGCACCGACGTGGGTGATATTCAGCTGGCCTTCGAGCTGATGATCGACGTGGGCGTTGCCGCGATGCAGTGCGACTTGACACGGATTGTGACACTCGACGTTTACAAAGCCATTGGCAAGGCCGGCGGCAACGACCAGGGCTTCGAGCACAGCTGTGCCAGCTGCGAAGGAAATCCGAATCCCACGGACTGGCATCGCGCCGCCCATGACTGGGACCAACTCGACCAGCGTGAAAAGGTCGTGACCATCAACGAATGGATCGCGCGAAACGTGATGCTGAGAGTCCTCGAGCGCCTCGACGTAGAAGAAGCCAACGGCCAGACCTATTTGGACAACTCGGTGGTGTTCTGGGGCAACGAGCTCGGCATGAATCACCTGAACTATAGCGTTCCCGTGCTGCTGGCGGGTAGCGCCGGTGGCTACCTGGCGACGGGGCGCTACATCGACTACATCGACTGGGATCGCAACGTGAAGTTCTCTCAGCACAATGGCATGGTCATCGAAGGCGTGCCCTACAATCGACTCATGGTTACGCTGCTGCAGGCCATGGGCCTTTCGCCCGAGGACTACGAACGCGAACCTGGGCAAGGCTTCGGCGAGATTCGCACACTGGGTAAAAGCGCCGACGCCTTCGCCGTGGACTACGATCTATCCCAGATCGGCGCGGTGCTGCCCGGAATTCGCGCTTGAGGTCGACTCGACTCGACTCGACTCGACCCCATTTATGCGGCGCCGCTTGCCGCGTTCTCGTTGCATGGCGGTAGACTCGGCAGGCGTGCGGGTTTCCAGCTGAGCCCCTGCTTCAGCGTCTTGCGCAGCGCTTTCAGGCGACGCTGCGTCTCGGCAGCCGTGAATGCGTAACGCTTGCGAGTCCCCATGATCCAGTCGAACCAGGGTCGAGTGACGCACCAGTTGGAGTCCTGGTCTGGGCCCATATGGTGGTCGTAGTGGCTCGTCATGTGAACGCGCGCCCACTCGGGATCGAGATGTGCCTTCTTGTGTCGGTAGATATAGTTGACACACGAGTACAAGACGGTGCCGGTGAAGTAGGGGGCAACGGGAAACAGCGGCAGGTGCAGCGCGCCCATGAAGGCGATGCCCAGCGCTTCTTTCCCCCGCGCGTTCCAATCGAAGATGCTCTTTTCGTAGTCGGCGTCGTACATGTTGTGCCGCCGCGAGTTTTTGTGGTGCTCTGCCCAGTGAAAGCGCCAGAAACTTTTGGGGTTTTTGCCTGGGCCGTGCAGGACGTAGCGGTGCACGACCCACTCCACGGCGTTGGCGTACAACAGCCCAACGGGGATCCCGATCATGGGTTACCTCCGGATGGATGGGTAGCGTTCGCCGCGTACGACAGGGGTTCGCGCCGACGATGCGCGGCGCGGGGGGAATGTCAGTTGAGCAACCAGTGCCGAACGAGCGGCGTGAAGACTAACGATCTGGTGTGATCTTTGTCTTCTATCCAGTAGCGTAGCTCAGTTCGCGGCTGTGTCGAGTTGGTGCTACCTTTTTTGCACACCCGGCGGCATGACGCGCTGACTCCTCGCGGCTCACTTCGGAACTTCGATGATGATCTCGCAGGGGAAGCCGAACTCGATGCCCTTGGTCTCGGGGTTCCGCAACAGGTCGCAGCTCGCGCCGACCAACTCGATCTGATCGGCGGCGCCCTCGATGCGGTTCACGCGCCACCCGTTCATCCCGGTAGGGTCGTAGGCTTGGGGCTCGCCAGGGTCCGGATTGGCGGCGGTCTTGATGAACACCTGCCCCTGGTCTTCCTTGCCTTCCGCAATCGAGATCACCTCTTCGCCCGCGGCGTTGGTCAGGTCGAACGTGCAGCTCTTGACCCCCGCGATGAGCCCGGCAATCTCCGCCACCAGCTGATCTTTTTGAGCTGGGTCTACGTTGTAAGGCGTGAGCGGACCCATGGCCGTGCCATACGTGCCTTGTGGCCAGACGTTGGGAGCTATTCCAGGTAGTTCAGCCGCTGTCGCTGGGGGCAGCCCAACAGACATGCAAGACACGGTGTCTTGCGGAGCGCTCACCGGTTGCCCGGCGCCAGCATTGGCGAACGCCGTCAACCACGCTTGATTGACGCCAGGGTCCGGCAGGCCCACGACGAACGTATGGATGCCCGCAGCATAGGCATCCTGCAGCACTCGCACGGTAGTGTCGGTGCGGCATTCGACTTGCCCATTGTCGCAATAGTCCGGATTGCCGTCGGTGACCAGCAGGATGAACTTGGGCCCTGGGAACGTCACGTTGTCCATCTCCAAGATTTCCCGCGCTTTCTGCAGGGCCACAGGAGTGGGCGTTTCAGTGGCTTGATTCGGACGACCGATCTGCTGGTAGAAGGCGGCGATGGCGTCGTAGTTGTTCTTGTCGATCACCGGCACGGTTTCCAGATCGAGCGGGCAGGTGGCTCCAGCGCCGGTGAATGTCCCGAACCCAAAGCGCACGTCCTGATGCAGCTGCTGCACCACCTCGAGCACGCCGTCCCGCAGCGGATCCCAGAACATGTTGTCCCACATGCTGCTCGAGCGATCGACCAGGATGAACACCGTGGGCACGTCCGGCGTGAACATGACCTCTAGCTGCTGGCAAGGCTCGTCCGTACCGCCCGTGGTGGTACCGGTGTTCATGTTGATGATCTCCCCGGTCGTCACGATCCCCACGTTGGTGCTCGAGCTGGAAGTCGCGTTCGACCCTCCACCACCGGTGACGGGCTCGCGTTCGACGGTTTCAGCGCCGCCACTGCAGGCGACCAAACCCGCGCCAGCACCCACTGGCACCAGTGATCCCACCAAAAGCAAGGTAAGTCTGCGCATTGTCTTCACCAGTTTAACCGCCCAGCGTAGCCTCGGCAGCCCTTTTGGGCCACTAGCCCCCGGCAACAGCTCACGTTTCGTCTTGTGCCGAGCTTGCCCCACATTGGCGCCACAGTTTGCCACCCCCACCGGGAGCGCCATGATCGTTTCGGCAGAAATTTCCGAAATCGGTTCCCTATGAGCTCTCACGGTTGGACGGTGCGAACGAGCGCGAGATGAGAACCGCGAAAGCTCACGCGCCGGCTTCCCCGCATCACGGTACAGTTGTTGTTAGGCGAAGGCGTTTGCCACGACCATCGTTTCAGCCAACGAGTTCCTGTATCAGGACGACGATCCGGTACAGAAGGGGGTCGATCCGAAGGACATCGACGAGTTGGCTCGACACCCGCATCATGCCCGAGGTCGGGATGGTCGAGCGCAGCAGTAAGACGACGCGCATTGCCCCCGCTTTTACTGCGAGCGCCGAGGCCGAGGAGATTGAGGCCAGCGCGGCTTTGGCGGACGGCAGTCAACAGGAGCCGAGCGTGGAACGTGATGATCCAGCCAGCTGCTTGTTGAGACTCTTGATGTCCGAACGGATGGCACGTGGGTATGGCCGGGCGATCTGCCGTTCTACGGAACTTCTTCGACACATGGCCGCGCACGACTGGTTCGCCAGAGAGAGCTTACCCAGGCCGTGTTGCTCGCCGCTGAGACCGTGGAGGCAACCGGGCCTACCAAGACCAATGCATGGCTACTGGCAATTGTTGCCGTCTTCGGGGTTGGCCCGCGCCCGCAAGGTGGCAGTCGCGAGCACGATGTCCGAGCCCTCGAGCTCGTCTTGGACGTTGTCGGGGTTCATCGCATTGCTGGGCGTGTGTGTGGCGACGTTGAGGGCGTAGAGCTTGAACTCGTACACATTCATGCACGAGCCGGGTCCGTAGTAGCCGTTTTCGGGAGCGAACTGGGCATTGGTCTGCTGGGCCATCACCGGGCTCGTCAGCATGGCGTCTCCGGGCAATGCGGGCGGCAGCGACTGCGTGGAGGCGGACAGATTCCAGATGGCCCAATGCGCAAATCCGTTGGAAAGATCGTGGAACACCAAGGCGTAGCTTTGCGTGCCTTCGGGGCCTGGTGTCCAGTTGAGCTCCGGTGATTCGTTGTCGTGAAAGCTCGAGTTGGCGCGCGGAATGTAGTCGCAGCTGTCAGGCGTTTCGGTCGAGCAGGTGCCGTCATCGGTGAAGCCGGGGCTGGTCAACGTCATCTCCATCGTGCCGCCTCCGCCCGAACCGCCCGCCCCAGTGCTCGTTCCGCCGACCCCGGTGCTGGTGTCGCCGGTTCCCGTGCTCGTCGCTCCGCTGGCTCCGGTCGACGCGGTGTTGGTCATGGTCGCCATGCCCGTGCTGCCGGAGCTGCTCGCTCCGCCCGCGCCCATGGAGCCTGAGGAGCCCCCCGTTGTTCCGCCCGTGGTGGTGGTGGCTGCGCTGCTGCTCGAAACCGTGTTGCTCGAGCTCGTGGCGGACGAGCTCGTGGCGGCGCTCGTAACGGTGCCGGTGACACCGCCGCCCGTGGTCATGGTGGCCGCGGGCTGTTGGGGATCGTCCGAGCTACAGGCAACGGCCGCCACTAGGGGCAGCGCAAACCAAGGAGCAACGGTGGAGTGCACGAGAAAGCTATGGCGGGGCATGATCGATCCTCCGTTTTTAGGCGCGGTCGTCGCCAGCGGCCGATCACCATAGCGAGACGACGTGGCAGCGCAAGCGCAGTCGCTCGAAGCGGTTTTGTATTTGGGAATCTTGTTATCGGATCTTGTTATCGGATCTTGTTCTGGTCCTGTCACCAGGGCAGGCGTTCGCCGTTGGCGTGCCAGAAGCCACCGGAACTTTCCAGTGTCAGCTCGTCGATGCGAGCCAAAAGGCCCTTGGCGGCAACATCCGGTTCGACCTGACCATGATCGCCCACCATTCGGGTCTTCACCATGCCGGGGTGGAGGATCGCGACGGCGACACCGTGCGGTTTCAGATCGTGAGCCAACGATTTGCCCGCCATGTTGAGCGCTGCTTTGCTCATACGGTAGCCGTAATAGCCACCCGACGTATTGTCTTCGATGGAACCCATGCGGCTCGTGATCAGTGCCACCTTGGCGCCCTTGGCGAGGCGCGAGCTCAATGCCGCGGTTATCCTGAGCGGTCCCAAAGCGTTGACTTCGAACTGGCGGCGAATGCTTTCGACGTCCAGCGCTTCGAGCTTGTCGCCCCAGACCAGGATGCCCGCGTTGTTGATAAGGAGGTCGACGTCGCGGTCGCCGACGGCTGTAACCAGCGTGCGGATGCCGGCATCGCTGGCGACATCCACGCCTTCGACTACTTCGACGCCGAGCTCGTCGAGCTCGGGCGACGTTTCGCGACAAGCGGCCAGCACGGAAGTGTTGCGCGCTTTGAGTTGGCGGGTGAGTGCGAGCCCAATGCCTCGATTGGCACCTGTGACGATTGCGAAAGACATGGCGACCTTATGGGGCGCCTCGGGGGAGGCGGCAACCGTCGCCTTGCCCGCTAGTGGCGGCGCCCGTAGCGAAGCCAAATTCGTGCCAGCTCTCCGCCGCTCTTGAGCGCGGCGCGCCGGCTGAGCTTCGAGCCGGAGACGTCCCGCCATTCGGGCAGCGGGTACTCGGCAATGCTGAGCTCGGGCACCGGCAACTCACCTCGCTCGCACAGCACCAGCATACGGGCCAATAGCTCGACGTCGAAGCTCCAGTTCACGACGAACGGTTGCTCGAACAGGCTTCGTATCGCGGGCGTGGTTCTGAACAGTTTGGCGCCGCACTGCGTGTCGTACACGTCGAGTTTCAAGATCAAGCTAGCAAGGCTGGCGAACACGCGGCCCAAATAGTGTCGCATCGGCGAGCGCTCGATACGATAGCCGAGGAGCTTCACGCGGGAACCCATCACCAGGTGCACCTGGTGCCGCTCGAGAAGCGCCGCCATGTGTTCGATCTGCGATAGTGGTGTGGCCAAGTCTGCATCGAAGTAACCAGCGGCAGCCGGCTCTGCGTCGAACGCTGCCAGCATGCCTTGGCGTACGGCTTCGGCCTTGCCTTGGTTGCGCGGCAGCCGAATCACCTGGAAGCGGTTCGGTTCGCGCGCTCTCAGAGACTCGCACAGCGCGAAGGTTTCGTCCTCGGACCCGTCGTCAACCAGCACGAACGATAGCCAGGGGTAGCTGTGAACCGCACTCAAAAGGCTATCGGTCGGCAGGCGAGCTGCTTCGTTGTAGCAGGGGATGACGATGATTATTCGCTGCATAGCAGCCAGGCGCTCAGCCCCGGTATCACCAGACCTGCTCGCTCTTGGGCCCATTCGGTAATTCGCTGATCGAAGCACAGCGCGTGGTGCAGAGCACGCGTCGCCCAGGCGGGAGCCCGCCAGGCGCCTACGCCGAGTGTTTTGGAGCGTTGCACGGGCAAAAGCTTCTCCTTGACCACTGTGAGCGCCCTTGGCAGCAGCAGACTCGAAAACCAATAGCCCGAGGCTTGGACCTTCAAGCCGCTAGCGAGCGCGACATCGCTGATCTGTTGGCGCGAGTAGCGGCGAAAGTGGTGCAGCGCTCGGTCGTGGTCGCTGAACAGCCCCTGAAAGGCGGGCACGCTGATCAACACGCGCCCGCCCGGGGCCAAATGGAGGCGTCTGGCGCGCTCCAGCAGCTCCTGCGGCTCCTGCACGTGCTCGAGCACATCCAACAGGAGCATCAGATCGAAGCGTTCGCCTTCGATTGTTTCGAGCCGTCGAACGAATCGGAGCCCTGGGCGGGACAATTGTTCAGCCTGCTGCTCGGAAAGATGAATGTCCTGCCCGACAGCGCTGGCGCACCCGAGGCGCCTGCACAGTTGCTCGAGCAAGAAGCCATCGCCGCAGCCGATGTCCAGGATGCGGGGGCGCTGGAGCTCGACTCGGCGGAGTGTGCCCACGACGACCTCCGCGCGGGCGGTCTCCCACGGGTGTCGCTGTGCCAAGGGCCCTCTTTGTTCCGAGAGATCCACACCTTGGCCCATAACGCGGGCCTGACTGCTCGGCTACCGGCTCGAACGAAACGGACGAACTCCCGCGTGCAGTCGCCCGGACGCGTGGCCTAGATCCACGGTTCGCCCTCGCCCATGGGGCCGTATGGTCATCTGCCGAAATCCGGCATCGGATTCCGTCAGGGCGGGTGAGCGCCTGGCGGAAACCGCCACCGATAACGGATCGCTTACATTCGTGTCGCGTGTATTACATCTGGATCTGTAGTCGCGTTCGTCATAATTTTGTTTCGAATACAGAGCGCATTCGGCTCGCGCCCGAAACTGGCACGACATATCGTTCGCTTATCTTGGGGGACAAGACGCGATACACGGCATCCGTCAGTTGGTTAGAGGTGGCAGTCATGAATTCAGTGTCTGATTGGTCAACGGGCGAAAGCGGAGCTTCACAGCATGGCCATGCTGCAGAGGGCGAGCTGGTACGCGCGCTGCGGCGCAGTCACTCGTCTCTCAGTGGCGACGACTGGGTGGATGCGCTCGATCCAGGCCTACCCGCCGAACCCTTGCTCGTTTGCCCGCAGCTTCACGAGTCTCGAAGGCCCGCCCAGTGGTTGCACAAGTTGATCCTGCTGGGCGTCGCGCTTGGTGCCGGTGCCTTTGCTTTTGGCTACCTGACGGCGGCTTGGTTGCTCTAGCTCGCCTACTCTAGGTATTCGAAGCTGTAGTAGAAGGGCTCGCCGGCTCCCTGCTTGCCGGGTGGCACCACCTCGGCGATCAGGACCAGCCGCTCGGGAGATGCGCGCAAGATGCCCAACCAACGATCGCCGTTTTTGCAGCGGGCGTCGAAGCGCTCGGCGACGTCCCGCTCCGTTTCGAAGCGCCCGTGCAGTCTGACGGCTGGCGCACAACGGTGCCCCAGAAAATGCATGGTCGCCTGCATCAGCCGCTTTTCCGTCGCGGCCCCGCCCACGGGCGGTAGCACCACCGCCAAGAATCTCACTCCGTGTTCGTCCACGACGCTCCATGCGCGATGACCGTCGTGCTCGCCCAGGGTCGCGCCGTGAGGCAGGTGAATCGAAAATTGGGCTTCTCGATCTTCGATACGCTCCCAACCCTCGGGTGGTTCGAACGCAGCCGGTTGTGGCGCTGCCATGGCGTCACCACCTTGCTCGCAGGCGCTGAGCGCTTGGAATTGTTGCGCGCATTCGCCAGCCACGTTGGAGCAGACGAGCTTGGGTGTGGCTGCCTGGCAGCGAATCGCCCCTAGCACCTGAACCTCGCAACGGTCCGCGAGCGACTCATACTTGCCGCAGTTGGCGCGGCAGGCGCGCGCGCCTTTACGGGAACAGGTTTGCGCGGCGTTCTCACAAAGCTCGGCGCACTCTTTGGCTACCTTTGCCGACTGCGAGGAGACTTCTAAAGCCGGTTCGGTGCTGCCTGATTCGGCTTGCAGATCACCGGCAGCCGGTACGGGCTCGGCATCCGCCACGCTGGTTGCCGCTTGGGTCGCGACAGGGGCGGGCACGGCTCGAGGGGTGGGTGGACTCGAGTTGCTGGCGGTCTCGGGTTGCGGTGGACTACCGCAAGCCGTGAAGACGCCTGCCATGAGGACCCCTGTCATAGGGACTACTGCCCAGCCGAGCCCCACTGCCGCTCGGCACCCTAGTTGTGTGCCAGCCATGGGCGAAACCTAGCACCAGCAAACACGAGCGACAGTGAAATCGATGTACCGCCCGTCGCCGATCTTGACTCACCGCGACAGCGTGAAAGGCTCCGCGCCGTGAACGAACCCAGTGCACCAGCAGGCACGGTCGAAGCGTGGGCGCAAAGTTATATTCGAACCACATCGCTTACCGAAAAATGCGAACCCGCTCCGCCCCCAAACCTCTGGGAGCCGACGCCCGAAGTGCGGGATATCAGGCCGCTTCAACGGCCGCGCGAACTGCGGTTGATCGCCAGGGCGCCCTCGTCTCCGAAACCAGCCGCCCTGGTCGAGCCTCAGGCGCGAGCCCGGTTGCTGCACACGTTTTGGTACCACGAGCTGCAAGCCGCTGAACTAATGTGCTGGGGCATTTTGAGGTTCGCGAAAGCGGAGCCAGAGTTCCGGCGCGGGCTGCTCGGCATTTGGCGTGACGAGGTGCGGCACATGCGCCTGTATGCCTCGCATATCGAAGGCTTGGGCTTTCGGCTGGGCGCTTTTCCCGTACGCGACTGGTTTTGGCAGCGTGTTCCCAGCTGTGAGACGAAAACCATGTTCGTAGCGCTGGTCGGCATGGGCCTGGAGGCTGCCAATCTCGAGCATACGCCCCGCTTCGCGCAATGGTTCAGGGCCGTCGGCGACGAGCGGGGTGCAGCCCTGCAAGAGCAGGTCGGTCGTGAAGAGATCGGACACGTACGGTTCGCGACGCGTTGGTTCCAGCGCTGGACCGGCGGGGACGATTTCGACGCCTGGATCGACGCCTTGCCCAAGCCCTTGAGCCCCCTATTGATGCGCGGCAAGACCATCAATCGCTCCGCGCGGCTGAAGGCGGGCATGAGCCCCGGTTTCATCGACCGCTTGGCTGCCTATCGTCCCGACCCCAGAGGCCGCTGATCGATGCTCGAACCCGCGTGGCTGTTGAACTTGGACGCCGAGCAAGAGCTGGCCAGTGTCGGCAGCTACGCACCGAAGCAACGCCTGCTGCGTACGATGCAACACCAGCTGGACGCTTGTACCCTGCTCACACGAGACGAACCCATCTACGGTCGGCAAGCGCTGCATGCCCGCCACTCGGTGTTCTCGTGGTGTCCCACCCCGAGCGCGTTGCGCCAGCTTCGCGATGCCCAATTGAACGCGGTCGAAGGTCCCGCGCTCGACGTGCTGAGACGCGCGAATCATCGTCGATTCAATGAGCTCTTCGCCGCGCCGGAGCTCGAGCGGCGTTACCTGACTGGCGACGACGACTGGCAGTCGCTGCTGTTCGGCTCAGCGTCGCATACCGGCACATGGCGGCTCAAACGCGGCTTTGGCATGGCCGGTCGCTGGCAGCGACGCCTGCCCAAGGCGCCTAGCGCGGATGACGTGCGCTGGGTGCACGACTCGATGAGGCTCGGGGGCCTGCTGCGCGAGGCAGAGCTTGCCATCGAGCAGGAGTTTTCGACCCATGGCTTCGTGGATGCCCAGGTCCTGCTGCTGGGGCAGCCCGTTCAGTTCGAAAGCAATAGGTTCGGAGTACCCGGGGGATTCCGACCGGCAGCGCTAGCGCCAGCGCTCGCGAACCAGCTCTTGCAAGCCGCCGAAAGCGTGGCTTTGGCGCTCAGGGCGATCGGCTACTTTGGACCTTTTGGCGTCGATGCATTCACCTGGAGTGAGGGGCGTGTGAACGCCGTGAGCGACATCAACGCGCGCTTCACCTTGGCGTGGTCGTTGGGCATGGCAGAGCAACGAAGTGTTGCGCTCGAGCGCTATGCTCGGCAGTACCCGCAGACTCCGTCACTTCTGAAGTGAGAAGGCTCCCGTGCCAGCTCACGCGCTCTGGACACTCGCTTGCGGGCCGGTGTACTAATTTCGGCCCGGAGCCTTACGTGGGCGCCGGGCTCTCGAAGCCGCTGACACCTGTGGGGTGATCGTTGCTCCACGCTCCAATAGCGCAACAAGCTCCGAGATCTTCCTGGCGCGCCCGGCGGGCGTTTTCATTTTGTTGGTGTGGTACGTCAACGCGAACAGCTCTTGGCGCTTGAGTCCGACGAGCGCTTGCTTGGCTTCGGCGTTCTTGGCAATGGCAGCGCGCAGATCGGCGGGCAGATTCGCCGCGGTGGCGCTGCGCATGGGCGCGTAGGCTGCTTGCCAGCGGCCGTCGGCTTTGGCTGCATCGATATGTCGCTGCCCGTGAGGCGTGATGCGCCCCTCTGCGGTGAGTCGGGCGACTCGGTCTCGATTGATTTGACTCCACACGCTGCGCGGCTTGCGTGGGGTGAACCGCTGCAGAAACGAAACCTCGTCCAGAGCCTTGCGCAGTCCGTCGATCCACCCCCAACACAGGGCCGCGTCGACGGCTTCGTCGTGAGTCACACTGGCCACGCCCGCCCCCTTCTTATAGATGCGCAGCCAGAGCTCCGTCTCTCTCGAGTGATGCCCGGATAGCCATTTCTCGAATGCCGCTTGCGTGCGGAAGCTCTTGATCTTCTTCTTGTCGACGGGAACGGGCGCCATGCGCGATCAGCCGTGACAGTACGCCAAATCAGCTAAAAAGCTACTGTGCCAACCGGACCGCTTCGGGGGTACAATGTTCGCCGAGCGATGCCCGATTCGGAGGGAAACCCCAGACCAGAGACTCCTGGTACTCGGAGCGCACGCTCGGAGCCGACGGAATCGAAACCAACGGCAGGTCGGCCGCCTCGACGCCGGACTCAGCTCCCGGAGGAGACTTCACTCGAAGGCCGACCGAAGGCGGGGGCCGCAGGCGACCAAAGATCATGGGCACCGATGGATTCCGGTTCGCCAGAAGCGCCACGCCGACCGTCGATGCTCGATGCCTTGCGGCAAAGTCGCACGACGGTGTTCGAGGTGGGCAAGGTCGCGCAGCGTCTGTCGTTGGTAGCCCTCGGCCTCGCCGATGCGAGGCATGTGGTTCGCCAACTTGTGATCTCGTTCGTTGCCGGCTTGGCGCTGGCGCTCATGGTTGCGCTGGTCTTTGCCGGTGGAACCCTGCGCCTGGTGCTTGGAATCCTCGCGGGGACTTGTGTCACGGCCCTCGGCGTATTCGGTGCCCTGAGGCTCGTGTCCAAGCTGGCACAGCGTTTTGGTGCGCGCTCGCTGCCTGGTTCACCGTGGTTGTGGGTGGGTGGCATCGTGGTGCTCGCAGTGTCTGCCACGGCGGCGCTTAGCTTCAGCATTTGGGAAGTCACGAAGGTGGCCACCGCCGCGCGCACACAGCCGGTTGCCAAACCTCGGCCGCCCGCGGCAACACCGAAGCATCGCACCGATGTCAAGATGAAGCGAGGTGTGCACATCGGTCTAAACAAGGGTGTGCTCTACGCGCCGCCGAAGTTCGAATCCGCCGATGGGCAGTTCGACTTGGTGCTTCACTATCACGGCAACGTCCAACTCGTGGAAGAGAGCGTCGCTGCTGCCGGATTGAACGCCTTGGTCGCCATCATCAACGTCGGCGACGGCGCGGACAAATACTCAAAATACCTGCGAAATCCCTATGTTTTCGATCGAGAGCTCACGACCATCGAAAGGCGTGCTGCCAAGCAGCTCAAACTCGAAAACGCACAAATCCGGCGCATTGCGTTGTCGGCCTGGAGTGCCGGTTTCGCGTCAGTCAGTCAGATTTTGAGTAGCCGCAGCCGACTCGACCGGGTCGATGCCGTCTTCTTGTTGGACGCGCCGCACGCGAAGTTCGCGCCAGGCGGGGAGCATGAAGTGTACGCGCCTTCGCTCGAACACTTTCTGGCGTTTGCCCGCCGCGCCATGGCAGGGCAGAAGCTCATGGTCATCACGCACTCCGCGATCAAAACCGAAGGTTACCCGAGCACCACCCGCACGATAGACGCCCTCTTGGAACACCTGGCGCTCGAACGCAGGGCCGTGGAGCCTGGCGTTGCTTCGCCGCCACCCGTGGACTTGCCCGTGGCCAAGCGCGCCTTTCCGACCGGCGAACGCAACTGGCTCAATGTGGTGAGCGAAGCACACGCCAACGACCTTCACGTTTATGGCTGTACCGGCGAAGGCAAGGGCGACCATATTGCCCACCTTGCACAGATGTCCGTCACGGTCCTCCCCCGCTTGCGTGAACGCTGGAAGTGAGGCGGCCATCGGGAAGAAAATTCCACACACTGGTGGGGTAGCAGGCCAGTGGAACCGATTGTGGCGGATCCCGCCGGCGAACGGGATAGCTGGGTGGCGACGGCAGCTTGTGCCAACTCAGTGAACGCGTTATTGCCAGAGGGATGCAAGCCTTCTCCTGCAAGGTGCTCCTGGTCCTCGGTGCGATGGTGTTTGGTTGCGGCAGTGACGACAGTGATCCGCCGCCGCCCCCCGAGGTGGAGTGTGGCGCCACGTCAGTCCCGATCTATTCCGAGGTTCGGGCGTTCGAGGTGTGCACGAATTGCCACTCGAGTCAGCTCTCCGGCCCTGCTCGCAACGGCGCGCCCACGAACGTGAACTTCGACAGCTACGAGGGTGCGAAGGCGAACGCCAGTCGTATCCTCACGCAGGTTTCTTCGAACAGCATGCCGCCGCCCAGCTCGGGCTTTTCGCTCACTGCCGAAGAAAAGCAAGAGCTCTACGCATGGATCGAATGCGGCACACCGGAATGATGACAACCGACACGCGTTAAAGTCCCACGCGCGGGCAGTCTCGAAGCATGGTCGTGTCTTCTTGCTTGCTGTGGAAGTTGACGAGCCAGCTGAGCATTTCGGAATTCTCTTCTTGGCCCTCTTTCACGAAGCCATCAGTGACCTTGCTGTTGAAACTGCTGTCGTGAGCGATGATGGCGTCCAAGCGGTAGCAACCCAAGGGCCGCCGAACAATCGGCCAAACGAGCGTGGCGACTCGGGGCGTCTCGAGATCCGCCCCCGCGACCACTGTGCCCAGTACGTTGTCGACATAGTCGCTAGCGCTATAGAGGTGCAGCTGCACGCCGATGTCTTCGCCTAGATCTTCGGATTGAAACGGGATGGAAAACTCGACCGTGAGCGGTTCGGGAGGGCCGACGTCCGGCACTGCAATGTCAATCGGTTCTGCCAATGTCGGTTTCACGTTCAATAGGTGCACGGCCGGACGCGTCCGTTTCGGGTCCTGCAAGTCAGGGGGATCGGACACGAGACAGCCATTGGCGAACAGCGCCACGATCGCGGTAGCGGTCTGTGCCGAGCCCGATGTTCTCTGCGCCATGGCTAAGCTAATCGCGAAAGCGAGCGGTGGGCAATGGCTCACACGGCAGCGTTGGCTGTCGCTCTCGGTTCTCTATACAGCGCTACGAAGCAGAGGGCGCCGACGAGCGTGAACACGAACGGGATGGCGAAGATCGCGGTCCATGCGTGCCCGCCTCCTGGGAGCTCGTAAAGGCCATAGACCTCCCCGACGATCAGCTGCCCCGTCAGCGCACCGAGGCCGGAGTAGGTGAAGGCGTACAAGGCTTGGGCGCTGGCTCGCACATCGCCTTTGGCGAGCAAGTCGACGGCAATGCTGGCCGTGGCCATCCAGAACACCACGTTGAAGCCGTGCAGCGCTTGGGCGCCGATCACCAGCCAGGCAGGTCCGCCCAGCATGAAGGTGCCGAACCTGAGGGGCCAGGCGAGCAAGCCACAGAGCAGGACCCAGCGTGTTCCCCACCTTCGCAGCACGAGGGCGAGCATCGGAAACAGGACGAGCTCGAGGCTTTGGGCAAGCGTCGAGGCTCGGCTTGCGTCCGACACACTGATGCCGAGCCCATGCTTGGCGTCGATCATGAACAGACCCTGCAGCACCATGTAGAAGGGCATGGCAGCAGCCATCACGAATCCACCGAGTGCGATCGCGAGGAAGTCTCGCTGCTTCAAAAGGTACAGCGCATCGACCACGGCCAGCGGATGCTTGCCTGACGAAGGAGGCGTCGGGGGCAGCGTGAGCGCGTAGCAGCCTTGAATCAGAGCTATCGAGGCGGCGAAGTAGAAGCAGTCACCCGTGCGTGTGGCTTGTGCGTCGGGGGCGAACGAGTCGAGGTAAAAGCTCACCGCCCAAACCACCACGATCCAGCTGACCGAGCCCCAGAAACGCAACGCACCGAACTGGCGAGCATCTCTCAAATGGTGAAACGCCACGGCGGAGCCCAGGCTGTGCGCCGGCACCTGCAGCAGAAACACCAGCGTCATTGCCGGTAAGAACTCGGTGTAGTTGCTCGCCATACCGGCAGCGATCAGCGCGCCACACCTGAGCAGGTTGATCACGGCAAGCACACGTTGCGCTGCGAACAAGCGGTCAGCCAGCTGTGCCGCGATCAACGGTGAGAACAGGGCCGCGAGCGGCCCCATGGCGAACACGACACTCATCTGCCTCGCGCTGAAGCCCTGCGCATGCTGCAGATAGATGGCCAGGACCGGGAGGACGCAGGCCAGGGTCGCAGAATCCAAGAATACCAGCGCGCTGAGTCGGAGATAGACGGCCAAAGGGCCAGTTCCGAAGCTCGGGGTGAGCGCGCGGGTGGTCATGGTGGCGCGAACTGTGGCCGTTGCCGCAGAGCCGCGCAAACGGGCTTGTCAGGCTTTGCCAAAGTTGTGGCTTGGTGGTTACGTAGCTCTCCATGCGTGTATTGGTGACAGGTGGAGCTGGTTTCATTGGAGTGAATTTCCTGCGGCTCTCGGTTCCTCGCTATTCCGACTATAGCTTTCTCAACGTCGATGCCCTGACGTACGCGGCGAATCTCAAGAGCCTCGAAGGGGTGAGTCAGGCGAGCAACTACGCGTTCGAAAAGCTCGACATCGCCGATGCGGAGGGTATCGACCGTGTCATGCGCGACTTCAAGCCCACGCTCGTCGTGCATTTTGCAGCCGAGAGCCACGTCGACCGCAGCATCAGCGGGCCACGCCAATTCGTGCGGACGAACATCGAAGGAACCTTCAACCTGCTGGAAAGTGCCAGGCACTTGCCGGGTGAGCCCCCGCTCTTTCATCACGTGAGCACCGACGAGGTGTATGGCTCGCTCGGCGACACCGGGTTCTTCAGCGAAGAAACCCGCTACGATCCATCTAGCCCCTACTCCGCCTCCAAAGCCGCGAGCGACCATTTGGTGCGAGCGTACCACCGCACCTACGGGCTTCCCGTGAAGATCACCAATTGCTCGAACAACTACGGACCGTATCAGTTTCCGGAGAAGTTGATTCCCGTCATGCTGCTCAATGCTCTGGAGCGCAAACCCCTACCTGTCTACGGCCAGGGGCTCAACGTTCGCGATTGGCTGTACGTCGAGGATCACTGCGAAGCGATTTGGGCGGTCATCGAGCGCGGGCGCTTGGGCGAAACCTACAATATTGGCGGCAATAACGAGGCGCGGAACATTGACTTGGTCAACCGACTGTGTGAGATCGTCGCAGACGAAACCAAAGCCCCGCTCGAAGCGCTGCAGAGTCTGATCACGTTCGTCAAGGACCGCCCCGGGCACGACCTACGCTATGCGATTGATGCCGGAAAGGTCAAACGGGAGTGCCAGTGGCAACCCAAAGAAACCCTGGCGAGCGGCCTGAGGAAGACCGTGCGCTGGTATCTCGACCACCAGGACTGGATCGAGCAAGTGCGTACCGGCGAGTACCAGCGTTGGATGATCGAAAACTATGCCAAACGCTAGGAGGCGACCATGAGCGAAGTCGTGCTGCTGGGTCGAAGCGGCATGCTCGGGCGTGCGATGGAGGCGGCGCTCTCGAGCCGAGGGCTCGCGTTCAGCGCTTTCGACCGAACGAGCGTCGACGTCACGCGACCAGAGCAGGTTCGGGCTGCGATTGGGCCGTCGACGCGCCTGGTGCTGAACTGCACGGCATACACCGACGTCGACGGTGCCGAACAGCACGAACAGCTTGCCCATGCGGTCAATGGCACGGCGGTCGGGTTGCTCGCCGAGCGCGCGCATCAGGTGGGCGCGCTGCTGGTCCACTTCAGCACGGACTACGTGTTTTCGGGAGATGCCCACGCCCCCTACGAGACCGATAACCCGCGTTCGCCCATCAATGCCTATGGCCGTTCCAAGCTTGCCGGTGAGCTCTTGCTCGAGGACTCGAGCGCCCGCTATCTGCTGCTGCGCACGAGTTGGCTCTACGCTGCCTGGGGAAAAAACTTCGTTCGGACCATGCTGGGGCTGTTGCGTACGCGCCCCTCGGTTCGCGTGGTCGACGACCAAATGGGGCGACCGACGAGCGTAGAGAGCTTGGCTGAAGGCGCTTTGAGGTTGGTCGAGCGCGGTGCGACGGGCGCGTATCACGTGACGGATGGCGGGCAATGCACATGGTTCGAGCTCACCCAACACATCGCTCGTTTCGCCAAGCTCGACTGCCAGGTGACGCCTTGTACCTCCAGCGAATTCCCGCGGCCCGCGCCGAGACCCCGATACAGCGTGCTCAGCCTCACGAAGACCGAGGAGCTGTTGGGAACGCTCCCCGACTGGCGACTGCCGCTGGAGCGCACGCTGAGCGCCCTGATTCAGGCTGGTCAGAGCACCAGCTAACCAACCGAGGACTACGAGATGACGTCACCGCACGAGCTTGACGAGGCACTCGAGCAGCGCTTCGTGACATTGGAAACGAAGCTCGCTTACCAGGAAAAAACCATCATCGATTTGAACGACGTGGTGGTCGCTCAAAGCCGACAGGTGGACAAGCTCGAGCGCCGCGTCGCAGCACTCGAGCAGCAGATAGCTCTCCTACTGGGTCAAGAAGAGACCACCCAAGAAAAGCCGCCCCACTACTGATTCGGCTCAGCGCTTGGGCGCGGGCCCGGTGCTTTCGCGAATCAAAAGCTGCATGGGGTATTGACGGCTGCTGCTCGCGTCGGCTTTGGAATTGTCGAGCTGGGTGAGCACGGCGGTGGCGGCGTCGATGCCCATTTGTGTGGCTGGCTGTGTGGCGGTGGTGAGCCCGGGCCAGCACAGGCCTGCCTCGGGCAAGCCGTCGAAGCCCACTACCGAGACGTCGTCCGGAATTCGCAGCCCCGCTTGTAAGAGGCTGCGCATGAAACCCATGCCCATCAAGTCGTTGCCCAATACCACCGCCGTGGGTGCTTCATGGCGAGGCAGCTCGAGCCAGCGGTGCGCTGCCTGAGTACCTCCGTCAGCCTGGTAGGTCGCCGCGAAGCTGATGTACTCGTCCGGCAAAGAGAGCCCGTGTTGCTCCAGGCTCTCTTTGACGCCTGCGAGTCGGTTCTGCGTGTCTTGGGAAACAGCCGGCCCGCCCGCGAACATGAAGTGGGTGTGCCCGAGTTCGCACAGGTGGTCGGCAACGGCGCGCCCGGCCTGGCGATTCTCGCCGTTGAAGCTGTGCCCGGTAGCGTACCCTTCGTCGGGAGCTACGTACGCCATCGGCAGGCCTGCTTCGGCGGCCGCCTCGATTAAGGGGATTTCCGGCTTGCCGGGGTGGGCGAAGATGAGCGCATCGACGCCGCGATCGCGGATCCAAGTTTGCACTGCGCTGAGGTCGTAGGTCCCTTTGAGCGCGATGCTGGCCAGAAGCACGCTGGTTTGCTTGCCAATCAGCGCTTCTTCGATGCCGTTGAGCACCTGATTGAACCAAGCTCCTTGGCTTGTCTTGGCGACCACCCCGATGTTGCCGGTTCTGCCCATGCGCAGGTTGCGCGCGGGCGCGTAGGGGGTGTAACCCAGCTCTCGAATGGCGCGCTCGACTCGGTCGCGGACTTTCGCGCTGGCTGACCCGCGGTTGACCACGCGCGATACAGTGCTCGCCGCGACGCGCGCTCGTTCTGCGACTTCTCCAATGGTGGGTTTGCTGCCGGGGGGTCGACTGCGCATCCTGTTGAACCTGCAACGTGTAGCTTAACTTTAACCGGAAAACGAGCCCACTCCAGACGAAATCCGCGAACGCCCAAAAACCTTTCGCTCTCGTTTAGGTAGGCCGCTGCCCTAGCCGCTGCAAACTTCCGCCGGCCCGTGAAAGGCGATGGGCGCCGGTGTCAGCCGGCGGTCAGGGTGTCGCTCAAAAGCGTGGCCAGGCCGAGAAAGCTGAAAAAACCGGTGATATCCGTCACCGTAGTCAGGACTATGGCCGAAGCAGTCGCCGGGTCGCGTCCGAAGGCCGTCAGCAAGATGGGGATCACGGCACCCGCAATGGCGGCCAGCACCATGGACGAGATCATCGAGCTGCCGATGACCACGCACAGACCCAGATTGCTGCTCCAAATCCAGACTCCCGCCGATGTTACGCTGGCGATGGCCACACCGTTGGCGGCGGCGGCGGCGACTTCTTTGCGCACCACTTTCCACCAATGGCTGAGCCGTATCTCCCTGAGCGCCAAGCCTCGGCTGGTCACGGCGAGTGCTTGCGCACCGGTATTGCCGGACTGCCCGGCCACGACGGGCAATAAGACTGCCAGGGCGGTGAACTGGGCAATGATGCCATCGAAGACGCCCACGACGGCTGCTGCGGCAAATGCGGTGAGCAAGTTGATCAACAGCCACGGCAGCCTACTCTTCATGGTGAGCCAGGGTGACGAAAGCGCGCGCTCCTCGGAGCCGGCTCCCACCATTCGCTGTAGATCATCGGTCAGCGCCTGCTGGGCTGCGCGCACCAATCCGTCATAGCGAATGATGCCGAGCAGACGCCGATCGAAGCCGACCACGGGCAGGCTCGCCAGGCGATGCTGCTCCATGAGGGCTACGACATCGTCACGGCTGGTCATTGGCTGCACCGCCGGCAAGTCTCTGCGCGGCAGCGAGCCCACGGTGCTGCCCGGGCTGGCTCCCAACAATTCTTGCAGTGGCACGACGCCCAGCAAGAGCTCGTCCTCGTCGCAGATCATCAGGTCGGTGATGCGCTGCTTCATCCCACGCAGGGTCTCGGTGACGGCCTCGATGCTGGTGTTCGGCGTGAACGCAATCACGTCCGCATCCATCAGCGAACCCGCCGTGCCCGACGGATAGCTGAGTGCCTCGCGCACTTGTTTCGCTGCCGCCTCCGGCAATGGATTCAACAGTGCTTCGGCGACCTCTTGGTCCAGCAACGCAAGCCAGCGCGCCACCCGCGCCGGATCTTCGCCAAGCACCGTGTCGGTGGCGGCTTCACCGGTGAAGGCCGCGAGCGTGCGCGCCGCAGCATCCGCGCGCATTCGCCGCATGACAGTCAGGCGCTCGGGTGCCGGTAGATCGGCAAGCGCCAAGGCGGCGTTGCCAGGCTCACACGCCTCCAGCACGCTCGCGGCATCGCCCGGGTGCTCGAGCAGGTAAGCGCGCCCCAGCAGCAGCGAAAGCTTGTGATTCACGCGCCTGATTCCTTCGCGCTGCGCGTGCGACCCAAAACTGCGGCTTCGCCCAAGTGCACCATGGCCGAGGCTCCCAGCCAGAATAGCTCCGCAAGCGCCGTGGATGTCTGCCCCTTCGAGGGGCCGCCCAGCGAGCGTCCCGCTTCCGCCTCGAGCAAGCGAAATTCGGAGTAACGGATGGCGCCCAAATAGCGACCACTGGGATCGACGACGGGAAGCGCGTGCACCTTGCGCCAGCCGGGATGCACCACCACGGCGTCGACGGGATCGTCGGCAAGCAAATGGATGGGTGATTCGAGCATGATCTCGCTGACCAGCTGCTCCGGGGCGGCGCACAAAAGCTCGCGCATGGTCACTACGCCTACCAGCTTGTGAGCTTCGTCGACCACGTACACGTAATGCATGGCACCTCCGTGGGCCTGTTTGACCAGCTCCAACACGTGCGACACCGTAGAATCCTTGTTCACGGCGGGGACCCTCGTGTCGATGCGACTGCCCGCTTGGTGCGGTTCGTATTGCAAGAGCTCGACGAGCTGTTGGCGCAACTTCACCGGTAGCGCGTCAAGTGCCGCCGTGCGTTCCGACGGGGGCACGCGACGCAGCAGTGCCGCTGCGCTCCTGGGGTTCAGCTCGCGGAGACACCTGGAGGCTGCCTCCGGTTGCATCGCGGCGAGGGCCCTTGCGGCTGCGCCGGGCGAGGCATGGTTGACCACCCGAGCTGCGCTGGCGGCGTCGAGGCTTTCCAGGAATTCCGCAAAGTCGCGGCTGTCAGCGGTTTCGACTAGTGCCGCGACTCGATCGGGATGGTCTTCGGCGAAGCGCCGCGACAGTTCGTCGTAGGCGTTCATGGAGCGCCCGCTTTCAAAATCAAGGTGGAGCATTCGGCCGTAAGCTGGCTAGCCGGAACCACGACCTCGCCGTCGGGTGTCTCGACGACAACCGCGATGTCCGTGATTCTGACGATGCGACCTTGGATATTCTGGAAACGAATCGTGTGCCCCACCTGATAGGTCTTCTGGACGTAGTGCGACGACAACACGTTGGCGACCAGCTGCCGCCCGCCCAGACCAAACGCGATGGCCGCTCCACCCACCGTGGCGGCCAGTAGGATCAACAAGGTGGTCTTCAAGAACGAGATTTCGATGCCCAGCTGTTCTAATGCAACCAAGCCGGTGGCTATCAAGAGCGCTCCTTCTGCGGCTCGACCCATGCGTTCCGCCCCCGGCGCTCTGGCGCCGCGAGCAGCCCTGCTGACCAGCTGACGGCCGATGCGAGCAGTCAGCGTGCCCAGTGCAACGATGAGAATCGAGGCAACGATACGTGGCACGTAGTTGGCGACCTGCGCCAGCCAGCTGGTGAATACGGGTAGCCCCAGCGTTTCGGTCGCTGCCATCACGAAGAACAACAGCGTGGTCCAGTAGACGATGGTCCCGAGCAGTGACTGAATACGCGTGGTATTCGGCGGCGTTTCCCCGCGTGTCACGCCGCCCAGCCATTGCCCTCCGCGCCGGATCAAGGTTTGCGTCAGCCGCCGCGCGACGAGCGCCAGCAAAAAGCCGACGATCAGAGTCAAGCTCGCGGTGATCACATTGCTGGGGATGCCCAGTTGATCGAGAAGCCTGGTATAGTGCTCCCAGGGGACGAGGCGCTGTTGAGCCATGATATTCGCTCCTTGTTGCTCCGATGAGACCTGGCGACCTGAGGCAAGCCATAGCGCACCGAGCAGGAGAGCGAAATGCTTCAGTGGCTCAAGGTAGCGCCTGCACCTTCGGCTTGCGCCTCTTTCTAGAACGCTCGGGTACGAGGTCGCGCATAGCGCTGACTTTACCGAAGCACAACAGCCGGTCACCAGGTTCGAGCTCACGTGTTGCCTTCGGATTGGGAATCACCTTGCCGGCCCTGTGCAGCGACAGTACGTTGATGTCACGCTCGTGCAGACCGGATCCGGCCAGCGTCTTGCCGACGAACTCTGAGCCTTCCGGAATCAATAATTCTGCCACGTCGTAGCCGCGACTGACCGTGAGGCGCTGGCGAATGTCGAGCTCGGGAAAACTGACTTGTGCAATCACGTAGTCGATGATGGCGCCTGCAATGTCCAGGCGCGTCGCCGTTTCGATCCCTTCGAGGCCCGGCGAGGAATTGACCTCCATGACCTGCGGGCCGTCCTTGGCTTCGAGCATGTCGACGCCGGCGATGCGCAGCCCCATGATCTGCGCGGCGCGAACGGCTGTTTGGTGATACGCCTCGTCGAGCTCGACGACCTCGGTCTTGCCGCCGCGATGCACGTTGCTTCGAAACTCTTGGCCCTGGGCCACGCGCCGCATGGCCGCCACCACACGGTCACCGACCACGATCGCACGAATGTCTTTGCCCTTGCTTTCGGCGACGAACTTCTGAATCAACACGTTTTGACGGGTGCTCTGCAGGGTTTCGATGATGGCTTCGGCGACCTTGACGCTGTCGGCCAAGATCACGCCTACGCCTTGAGTGCCTTCGAGCAATTTGATGATGACGGGTGCGCCTCCGACTCGTTCTATCGCGGGGAGCACGTCGCTCTTGCTGCGCACGAAGGCCGTTTGAGGAATGCCCACTTGGTGGCGACTCAGGATCTGCAGCGAGCGCAACTTGTCCCGTGAGTTGACTATTCCCAAGCTGGAGTTGGCGCAAAAGGTGTCCATCTGCTCGAACTGTCGCACCACGGCGGTGCCAAAGTACGTGACAGAAGCGCCGATTCTGGGAAGCACGGCGTCGTAGCTGCTTAGCTTTTTCGAGCGGTAGTAGAGGTCCGGCTCGCCGCACCGTAGATCGATCGAGAACTTGAGCGTGTCCAATACCTTGACCTCGAGGTTGCGCTTGAGCGCCGCTTCTCTCAGGCGCTGGGTGCTATAGGCCTTGCGACTGCGTGACAAGATGGCCAACTTCATCAGGTCGCTCCTTTCCGCGTTCTAATCCTTTCGGGTACCCCTTCTGATTTCGAGCTAATCACGTGGCTCAGGCTCGATCAACAAGGCTTGGCAGCAGCCATTCGAGCGCCTAGCCGGGTGTGGCGATATGCATGACCGCGTCTCCGCGGTGAACCACCGCGGTGCGGCGCTCACCGATCACTATACCTGCAACTCTCGCGGTAACGCTCACGGTGGCATCGGTCGTGTCGAAGATAACGCCCACCTCTTGACCCTTGTCCACGTGTTGGCCGCACTTGACGGTAGCATGGAAAAAGCCACTGCGCGGGGCTCTGAGCCAGATGCTCTTCCGAAAAATCTGCGTCGTCGAGTCGGGACGTGTCGAGTGAGTCACCATGCCCAGCGCCTTGAGCACGCGGCGCGTGCCGGCTTCGCCGACTTGAATGCAATGAGGATCGAGTCGGCTGGCCTCGCCGGCCTCGTACAGCAAGACTCGAATGCCCCGCTTCCCGGCCTCTGCACGCAAGGAGTCGTCCCTGAGCGGAGAGTGCAACAAGACGGGAGCTCCGAACGCTTCACCGTAGCGCCGGGTCTTCAGGTCGTCGAGGTTGCACCGGACCTGGGGCAGGTTGAACCGACCTCCCGAGCCCGTATGCAGGTCGATACCAAAGCTGCAGCGCAGCACGACCGAATGAAACAGCAAATGAGCGAGCCTCGACGCCAATGAACCCCGCTTGGAACCCGGAAACGAGCGGTTGAGGTCGCGCCCATCGGGCAGGTAGCGAGACGCCATGGTAGCGCCGAACGCGTTGGCGACTGGCACGGCCAGTAGCGTGCCGGCCAGCTCCCTTGGATCCAATGCAGCCAATAGGCGGCGGATGACCACCACACCGTTGAGCTCGTCACCGTGCAGCGCCGCGCTGAGCCACACGGTTGGCCCCGGTTTGAGTCCGTGGTGGATGAACACCGGCAGCGAGATCCAGGTGCCCACCGGTAGGCGGGCCACGCGCAGGTCGACCCGAGCCACGCCTCCGGGCTGTACGACGGTGTCGTTGAACTCGAAAGGTGCTTGTCGTTGAGGGCGCGGCTTGGGCTTGGCCCGCTGTGTTTGTGCGCCAGCGATTTTGGGGCTGCGCTTCGCCGTCGGCGGTACCGAATCATGCTGTGCGGCTATGGTCGTTCGCTTTTGCATGGCCTACGCGGGACCTGCCACCTCACTAGCTACTAGCTACTGTTTAGACCGGGCCGGCGCGGGCGTCCAGCGGTGTCAGGGTACGACTCGTTCGGCGCCCCAAACCACGACGTCGATGCGACGCGCAAAGTGTAGCACAGCCGGGGCTTTGCTCGCGCTGAGGCCATGGCTGGCCAGCATGGTATTTTCCATCACCTCTGCCTCGGCGCGCTGCAACGGCCAGGGTAGGTGATGCACCTCGTTGATCAGCATCGTACCGTCGGGTGCCTGCGCGAACAGGCAATATCGTTCCGTGAGCCAGTGTTCGAGGGTGCCGGGACTCGCGGCATACACCTCCGACGTAGGCCGATACCAGGCGCGGAAACGAGCTTCGGGACGCTCCGACACATACTCGATTCGGTCGCCTTCTTGGCGAACGCTCATGCGGGCGCGATGGTACGGCAAGTGAAAGTAACGGCGCGCCGCCCACACCGCCAACGGGTTCGTGGCATCCAGGCTGAGAAACCAAACACCGCTTCGCTCTCCGGCGCGCACGTAGGTTCGCACGTTCAGCTCGGGGAATGCCGAGATCCAGGGCATGTCAGGCAAGTGGCGTCGCATGACGCCGGTCATGCGAAAGGGAACCACGCCGACCCAACATTCCCCTTGGTAGTCGTCCAGCGTGAGCGCCGAGGGCACCAGCTGCGCCAGTCGTTCGCGTGGTACCGTGAAGTGCGCGAACAACAAGTCGCACCACGATTGTCGCCAGCGCCAGGGCTTGGTAGGCACCGGCCACGGCCGGTGATCGGTGCGTTCGAAGGCAGGGTGCACGACTAGGCGAAGTGCAAGCGGAACAGGCCGCGAAAATGAGCTCGGAAATGCACGGGTTCAGGTTCTTCGTTCTTCTCGAGGTGAGACAGCGAGACAAATCGATACAACCAACGCCTGGAAACGGCCAGATCTATGTGCTGCAGGTTGACATGGGCCGCGTTTGTGTCAGTTCACCCTTGTAGCAGGACCGACTGACCTAGCGCCCCCGAGAACGAACGGATTCAGACCAAGAACGACGAGCGCTTGGGCGCGGTGTCAACTCCAGTTGAAACACACCAGTTGAAACACGGTTGAACGGCGCCAAGAACTCGCGTTCGAACGACAAGTCAACGATGCCATGTCTCCACCACGGGGTGTAAAGCGCTTTGGACAAGTTCGCCGAGCCCGCTGCAAGCAGTATTGGACAGTAGGAGAAGCTTGCTTTGAGTGATTCTGAACCGCTTGACAAGCTTGCAGAACCGGTGCCTAACAAAGGTGTGCCGGAGTCATCTGGAGCATCATGACTCGGCCGGCATCTTCGATGGCTAGAGAACCGTCTCAACCACCCGCTGTCGCTGGTCGGCTCAACAATAGTCCGATCCCCGAGTTGTTGGCTTACGCATTCAACCGCCATTTTACTGGAGCGCTGGTGCTCGAGTTGGCTGGGCGTTCGCGTTCCGGGGTGTTCTTCGAGGCGGGAGGAGTGAGTCGAGCTCGCGCGGCGGACATGGAGCAATCGCTGGCGCGGCAGGTGCTCGAAGAATCGGAGCTCTCCAACGAAAGCCTGGTGACAGCAGCGCGATTCGCGCGTGAATCCGGTCGTGACGTATTCACCGCTGTCGATCATTTGGCTCTCTTGCCGCCTGCACGCTTGGAGCAAGCAAAAGCCGCTTTCGTCGAGAGGCAGGTTCAAGCGTTGACGGCGCTGCCACCGGATACGGCGTATGGTTTTTTCCCTGAGCTCGACACGCTGAAAAAGCTTCCAGGGCCGAGCAAGCCGCTGGCTACTTTAAACTTGATCGTCACGTGCATTTTGCGAGAACCGTCCATCGAACGCTGTCGGCGCCATCTCGAGCCGTTCAAAAACGAGCGGCTCGTATTGATGGAGCATGGCTCGTTGGACCTCGGGTCATTGGTCAGCTCTGCTCGCACGGTATGCGCTCGACTGATGCGCGCGCCGCACAGTTTGGAAGACTTGAGGTTGCTCAACTTGGTCGAGGAACACGAGCTGATTGCGTGTATCTACGCATTGCGGCTCACTAGGCGGGTCGTGCGAGAAGGCAATGCTTCCAGCCGTCCCTCTTGGCCTAGCCGCGTACCACGAAGTATCTCCAGTCAGGCACTGCGTGCTGCCAGCACGGTCGGTGGTGCCGGTGCGGCCCAAGGGCAAAACCCTCGGGACACGCTGCCCGAGGTGGGCTACACGCCTTCTCCGTCGCTGCCACCGCTCTCCGAGTCGGAGGCGCCGAAACGGCGGCTGACCAAAGCCGAGCAGAATCGCTACTGGCAAGAGCAGAACGCCGAAAGCAAAACGCTCGAGGCGTGGGCCATGGCCGAGGGCGGTGACGCCACCCAGATCGAGAAGGCAACGTTCGTAGTGGAGAAGGCGGTCAAGTTTTTCCCCGCGAATCCACGCATCCGGTTTTATGCCGGTTGTGTGTACCAGCGCGCGGGGCGCTTGGACGAGGCGGCGGCGGAGTTTCGCCGCGTGCTGAGCATCGATCCCGACAACACCGAAGCCAAACGGGAGCTCGAGCTGTTGACCCGGCGATCCGGCGGCCCACCACCGCCGAAGGGTGTCTTCGGTCGCCTACTCAAGAAGCGGTAGAGCTGACACGCCGTCAATAGGCCAGCGCGCTACCGGTGTCGAGCTGGCATTGGCCCGAAATGGGTGCGCCACGAGAGGCCAGCAAATGAGTGGCGCTCGGGGGCTGATAGGTCCCGTCCATTTCGATGGTTATGATGCGGAGCAGCGCCGCGCCCAGCTCCGTCACGTAGAAGCAGGGCGGCGTGATGGCAGTCGTGGTGTCCGCGCGGGCGCCCGAGTCCACGAGGAAAAGATAGCGACCACCCGTGATCTGAGCAGCGACACGCAAGGCGCGCGCGGTGGAGCTGTCGACGTTGGTCGAGGCGACCGGATAGATGCGAATGTCGTCCGCTTGGGCAGTCAATAGCGCTTGTTCCACCACCGCCGCCTTTTCCGGACGATGGGGAGCATCCGTTACCCAGAACGCCAGGCGCGCATTCGAATCTTCACGCCGCCAATCGAGAGACAGCATGTCCAGGAGCGCTTGATGCGACGCCTCGGGCTGGTCGCCGCCACCTTCGGCACGTTGAGCGGACAACACGGACTGCAGTTCTTGCTGCTTTGCCATGAAATCGAACGGTCGGCTCACGTAGTTGTCGCCCTCGTCACGATAGGCGACCACGGCCCAGCGCTGTGTTGCGTGCGGGTACGCCAGATCGATGGACTGCCACAGCGCTCCGAGCGTCTCTTGAAGGTACGACAGCTCGTCTGCCATGCTGCCCGTGGTGTCGACGAGCAAGGCAACGTCCAACGTCTGATGTGCTTTCGCTCGCTCGCTCGCTCGTTCGCTCGCGGCAAGGTGCTGACCTTTTTCGAATGACAACTGGCCGGCATCGCCCCCCGTTTCCACGAGCTGCTCGAACCAAGTGAAGTTGAGGTTGTCGTCCCAAATACCCGACAACAGGGCGCCGTCCGGCGGCATCGGGACAGGCGGAGCGTCGCTCTCACCGCCGGCACCGCCTTCACCCGCCATCCCCGCGGCTCCGCCACCGTGAGGCATCTCTGGTAGCGTGCCGTGGCTCGGCGCTTCGAGCAGTGGGGGCGTCTCCGTGCTGCTACCACCGGTTCCTGCCGATATCGGGCCGCCCGCTACAGCGCCGATGCCGAATACGGCGCTGCCCGATCCACTCACCGCGTCCGTGTCGTTGCAGCTCAGCGCTCCGGTAGCCATGCCGAGCATGCCGGCCGCGATGTATTTCGATGTGCTTGCTTTCATTGCCCCGTGTTCCCACTCCTTCGACTCTAGGATCCGCCCGCCAAGTGTAGCTTCGATGGCGTCGAGCGTGGGTCATGTGTCACAGTGTGCCACCAAGCCCGAGCTCGCTTGCCGCGTTCATGGCGGAAAAACCGGCGGTTTGTCGTAGGCCGCTGGCACGATGAGTGCCGCCCTCCGTACCGAGTACTTGCTCGCTGCCGAGGGCAAGCCTACGAAGCGCCTCGTTCATGAGCTCCGTTCCCTTCGCATCGCTGCCCCGCCCGTTGCTGTTTGCGCACCGCGGGGCCAGCGCCGAAGCACCGGAGAACACGCTCAGAGCTTTCGAGCTGGCAGCGCAAGCCAAGGTGGACGTCCTAGAAATGGACGTGCATTTGAGTCGCGACGGCGTAGTCGTCGTTCACCATGACGCTTTGCTGGACCGTACGACCAATGGGTCCGGCTTGCTCAAACTCAAAGACTACGATGAGCTGAGACGACTCGACGCCGGCTATCGCTTCAAAGGGCCCGACGGCGGGCATGCCTTCCGCGGCGGGTCTTGCCGCATTCCTCGTCTGGCCGAGGTGCTCGAGGCTTTCCCGAGCTTCGGATTCAACATCGAAGTGAAGCAGGCGGTACCTTCGATGGTGCGTGCGGTGTTGCAAGAGCTCGAACGCCACAGTCCTCGAGAGGTGCTCTTGGCAGCCGCCGACGGCGCCATCATGCGTGAGCTGGAGGCCGCAGCGCCGGGGGTACCCCTGGGCTTGTCGGCGCCCCAGTGCTGGCGTGTCTGGTGGCAAGCTCAACTCGGTCGTGTCCCCGAACAGTACCGAGGCCGTGCGCTGCAGGTACCGCCGCGCCATTGGGGAATCGTGCCTGTCACATCGTCGCGCGTCTTACGCTGCGCCCACCAGGCCGGTTTGGAGGTGCATGTGTGGACGATCAACGATGCCGTCGAGGCACAACGCTGGCTGGCTCGGGGAGTGGATGGTCTGATGAGCGACGACCCTCGCCGTATCTTCGACGCCGTTCACGCAGAGCGCGCACGACGGCTTCGCAACCGCGCTTAGCTGGGGATGAGGCTCGAGAGCTCGTTGTTGGCCCAGTGCAAGATCACACAAGGCCACAGCGACCGACCTCGGGCGAACAACATGCCGAGCACCAGGCTGAGCAAGGTCACCGGTAAGCTCTTGACCCACAGGGTGTCGAGGCCTTCGGTGTAGATCCAGTAGGGCCAATGAGCGCCCACGAACACGACGGTGGCGAGCATGTTGGCGACCCACGCCGCCCGCCAGCGCGCGATGGCCGTGATGCCGTCGTCGGCGCCCTGCTTGGCCAACGCCACGGTGGTCAAGGTGACGTCCAAGAGACCGGCAAATACCACGCCCCGGAATACGAGCTCCTCGAACAGCGGTGTGGCCGGAAACTCGAACTCATAGTTCGCCACCAAACGCTGCCAAACGGCTATCGGATGTGTGTCGAGCTCACGTGCCACGTTGAGGCTGATGGCGAACGTTGCCGATAGAGTCACGCCGATCGCCCAAGCCCAGTGGCGTAAAGTGGGGGGAAGCCCGAGCTGCAAGGGTCGCAGGCTGTTCTTGCCGTACTCCGCCCATAGATAGATGGCGCAGGGCAACACCCACAGCACCAGGCGCACCCCTAGGGAGCGTGCATGATACGCGAGCCCTTCGGCGGGCTCGAGCCGCGGCAAGATCAGGGTCGCCCAAACGGTCCACAAGCCCAGCAGTGTTCCGATGAGCCACAGCAAAGCGCGACCCCGCCTAACCATTTGGAAGGGCACCGTTAACATATCCGGGCTCTGGTAGCACCACTGACGACGCTACCAGAGCCCGAATCCAGCGCTTCGCCCCACGCGAAGCCGTGCGCCGAGCCCGGAGTCTCCCGCCATCCCGACCGCTCGATCGGGTGTGTCATCGATCGTTTGCCGGGCAAGGGCCGCCTGGCAGGCATTCCGGCTCAAACAAACCGCATCGGCCGTGCGGCCCTGTGAAACTGGCTCAGTTTCAGGATGATCGGGGTGTGTCGCGCGCGCCGCCGGCGGCTCTGGTAAGGTGGGCTGCGTGGACGTAGATGCCCTCAAGCAGCGGCTTGCCGGAACGCCTTCGCTGCGTCCTACGGGACGTGTGCTTGCGGTGACGGGTTTGACGCTACGCCTGGCGTTGCCGGGCGCACGCACCGGCGACGTGGTCATCGTGCATCGGCGTGGCGACCCCGTGCTGGTGGAGATTGTCGGCTTCGACCGAGAAGGAGCTGTCGGAGTCCCGTTGGGCGATATCAGCGGAGTGGGGCCAGACGACAGCGTCGAGTCGACCGGCAGCAGCTTGCTCGTGGGTGTCGGGCCCGCTTTGATGGGTCGAGTGCTCGATGGCTTGGGAAGACCCATCGACGCGCGGCCCGCGCCGAAGTCGTTGAAGCAGGTTCGCGTCGATGCGCCGCCGCCCCATGCGTTGAGTCGTCCTTTGATCGATGCACCCATGGCTACCGGGGTGCGCGCTATCGATGCCTTGTTGACGTTGGGCGTGGGTCAGCGCGTGGGCTTGTTCGCGGGATCGGGCGTCGGCAAAAGCACGCTCTTGGGAGCTATCGCCCGTGGTACGGCTGCAGATGTCGTGGTCGTCGCCCTGGTTGGCGAGCGCGGTCGCGAGGTTACGGAGTTTCTGCACCACTCGTTGGGCGAGGCAGGGCGAGCAAAGTCCGTGGTGGTGGTCGCTACCAGCGACGCCTGCGCGCTCGAGCGTTTGCGCGCGGCGCAGGTGGCCACGGCTATTTCCGAGTCATTTCGGGACGAGGGCAAAAATGTGCTGCTCTTGGTCGATTCGATCACCAGGGTGGCCCGCGCGCAGCGAGAGGTCGGCCTTGCCGCAGGAGAACCTCCGACCCGGCGCGGCTATCCACCAAGTGTCTTCGCGTTGCTCCCGAAGTTGCTGGAGCGCACGGGGCGCGCGGCCAACGGCTCCATCACTGCTATTTATACCGTCTTGGTCGAAGGCGAAGACATGGACGAACCGATTGCCGACGAGGTCCGCGGGATCTTGGACGGACACATCGTTCTCAGTCGAGAGCTCGCGCTGCGTGGCCATTATCCGGCAATCGACATGGTGCAGTCGATCTCTAGAGTAATGCCGAGCGTGGTGGACGCCGAGCACAAGGTTTTGGCTGCGCGCCTGCGACAGTCGATTGCCCTCTACGAAGAAAAGCGAGACCTCATCGTGTTGGGTGCTTATGCCAAGGGCAGCGATCCTGCCGTCGATCGCGCGATTGCGCAGCGCCCGCGGGTCGAAAGCTTCTTGCAGCAAGACGCAAGCACGTTGGTGTCGTTCGCCGAGACACGCCAAGCTCTACTAGAGCTGGTCCCCCGATGAGCCTTGCGGCTCTTTCACACCGCTCGCGCCGCTTCGACGCCGCCCAGCTCTTCGTCGAGCTGTTCGAGCAATTTCTTGGCGCGCCGGCTGAGCTTGGTGGGCACAGCAACGTTGATCACGACGTGCAGATCGCCGCGTCCGCCATTCAGAGTGGGCATCCCTTCGCCGCGTACGGTCACCACGGACCCGGGTTGCGTGCCCGGCCGGACTTTGATCTTCACGACGCTCGAGTCCGGCAGCGTGATCGCCAGTTGACTGCCAAGCGCTGCCTCGCGGTACGAGATGGTCTGCCGAACACCTAGATCGGCCCCTTCGCGCTCGAAGCGCTCGTCCCGGGCTACCTCGACGTCGACGTACAGGTCGCCCGGGGGTGCGCCTTTCGGCCCCGGCATGCCTTGGCTCGGGACGCGCAAGCGCTGGCCGGAGTCGATCCCCGCTGGGAACGTCACGAGCACATTACGCTCTTTCTGAACGTAGCGCTGCCCATGGCAGGTGTCGCAGGGGTCGCCAATGACTTGTCCGCTGCCACCACAGCGAGAGCAGGTCGTGCTGAACATGATGAAGCCGCGCTGCGTCGTCATCTGGCCAGTGCCGCCGCAGTTCACGCAGGCTTGTGGACGCGACCCCGCCTTGGCGCCCGTGCCGTTGCAGGTCTCACAAGTCGCCGAGCCGCGGACGGTGACCTGCTGCTTGCAACCGGTCATGGCGTCTTTGAGCGAGATGGTCGCCTCGACTCGCACGTCTTGCCCGCGCTGGGGGGTCTGCCCCCTCCGCCGGCCCCCATTGCCCCCGAAGCCGCCGAAGAAGTCCGAGAACATGTCCTGGAAATGGCTGAACAGATCACCCATCCCAGCGTTGTTGAAGTCGAACCCACCCGCGCCGAGGCCAGCATGCCCGAATCGGTCGTAGGTCGCCCGCTTGTCCCGATCGGACAGCACGGTAAAGGCCTCGGTAGCCTCTTTGAACTTGGCTTCCGCCTCGTTGTCGCCTGGGTTCCGGTCGGGGTGGTACTTCAGCGCAAGCTTGCGGTACGAGCGCCGAATCTCATCGTCGCTGGCGCTTCGGTCGACACCCAGCACCTCGTAAAAGTCTCGCTTGTCGCTCATCCGCGGTCCTGAAACCTACATATAAGGCGTAAGGCGGCCGCTAAACTAAGTCGCCCGCGGAGCCTGTCAATGATCAATGCCGAAAAATTTGCGTTAAGCCGGCGATATGGGGCGATGTTCCGGACTCAGTGCTTCGAGCTTGCCTTCTAGCGCCGCCACCGTCCAGTGCAGGGCGACCAGGTCGGCTTCTCGGGAAGCATTCTTGCTGGCGAGCTCGTCGAGCTGCTCTCGCAGTCGTGACACCTCGGCTTCGGCGTCTCTATTGCGCAAGTCTTCGAGCTCTCTGACGAGATTGCGACTCAGCTGCTCGAGTTTTTTGAGATCGGCTGACACGCGGAGCAGCTCTTGGCCACGTTCCTGAAGTTGACGTTCCAATGATCGAATCTCGTTTTCGCTCTCCGGATCGCCAGCGTCGAGCTGCTTTTCTAACTCGGCTTCTCGTTGTCGGAGACGCGCTAGCTCTCTTTCTTGCTCGGCGGCTTGGGCGTTGGCGGCGTCGAGTTGCTGATTGGCGTTCAGCAACTGCTCCTGCAACGACTGAATCTGTTGCTCGAGCTCTTCTTGATTGGGGAGGGCCGCGTCCAGACTTTTTTCCCGCTCTGCTTCGAGCTCGCTCTCGGCGTGATCTGCGCGGGCGTCGGCTGCGGCGCAGCGCGCTTCGAGCTGTTCGATCCAGTCGTCCCGCCGAGCCAACTCCTGCCGCAGGCGTTCTACTTGCTCCGAGTCTTCGATGGAGGCCGCTCCTCGACTCAAGCGCCGGTTTTCGGATTCCAACGTTTCTAGACGCTGGCGAGCGCGACGCTCCGCGGCACGTGCCGCACTCAAGCGTTCGTCGGTTCGTCCTTTGCTCATGCGAGTCCAAGTCGCACTGAACGGCAACTGGATCACCGAGAACTCGTCCAGCAACAGCGGGTGCTGGCTCGCCAGCGCGATGAACCACTCCGGCTCTTCTGCACCACCGGGCACGAAACCGGTGTCTAGTGCGGGTAACGGGTCGGTGTCCGGTGCGAAATCTGCAATGGCATAGCCCACGAAAGGCGTTTGTCCGAGCATGCGTACGTGTTCGAATTCTTCGGCCACCGCGTCGTACAGGCTGTAATAGTCAATCGAGATCTTGGGCAGATTGGGGACCCTGAGCAGGGTCACATCCACGTCTGGATTGGCTGAGGCGACGAATGCGGCGCCTCGGCTCGACAGCGTGCGTTTGATGGACTTGAGCGCGAACTCTACGTTCCCTACACTGGCGAGGTTTTCGACGAGCGCTATGTCGAAAGCGCCTTCGCGCAGTGTCATGCCGCTTTCGTCGAAGGGCGCATACGAGATGTTGCGTGCGGTGTTGCGTGCGAGGGCCTCCGCTACCCGCCCCGAATCCTGATCGAACACGTGAACGCTGCGCGCGCCGCGGGCCAGCAGGTGCTCCGCCAGGCCGGAGCTGGCGTCACCGTACACCAGCACGCGGCGGGCATCGATGAGCGACTCTGCGTATGCGGCCAGCGCGACGCTTGGCCTGAGAGGGGGTGTTTGGGTCATTGCTGCGGGCGAGCGTAACACGAGCCGACAACTCAGGGTTGTCGACAGGGGCTCGGGATGCGACACGGATCACCGCAATTCAAGGCCATCGCGAAGCGCTCCACTTGCTTGGGGGCCTTCCGCCCCAAGCCTGTTCCCGCCAAGCAAAGGAGCACCGCGTCCGACTGATTCAGCGGTTGCTCTGGGTTGATGCAAAAGCCGTTCAAACAATGACCCGTCTCCAGGCCGTGCTGCGGTGGGCAGTCCTGGTCGCTCCTGCAAACCAGCACTCGGCAATCGTCGATTGGAGGTGAGCTCGCCGGTGCACGATCGCAAATGCCGACCATTCGGCCAGACGAGCTCAGGGCTACCTCCGCCTTGTGGGGGGCTACGGGCGGGGCCGAACGGCGTTCGAAGCGACATTCGCCTCGTTCGCAGATGGCTTGGAAGCGCCGCCCCTCCGTGTCGGAGAGCTCGATGGTTCGGGTGGTTTCGCACGCTCCGAGCGAGAGAGCGAGCGCGACGAACGCCCATGCTGGCGGACAATGCACTCCGGGCATCTTACAAGGGAGCGCCGAGCGGTCTAGTGGCGCCGTGTCGAAATGCGGTGGGGGCGCCCCGAGTCTCGGGCTAACGTAGCTGGGCGTGTCACGAATCTACCAAAAGTCGCTGGTCGTCGACGGGTTGACGCCGGTCGCCGCCTATGCCGCACTGCGCACCGACGCGGGACAGGGAAGCTTTCTGCTGGAGAGCGTAGTGCCGGGTGAACGATGGGGGCGCTACTCCATTCTCGGCTACCGCCCGCGCTCGCACGTCGCGCTGTTCGGTCGCCCCGGTGTGAACCCGTTCACCCGACTTTCGGAGCTGATCGGCACCGAACGAAACCAATCAGAGGGCGTGGCCGAACGCTTCGCGAGGGCTCACGTGGGCATGCTCGCCTACGACATGGTGCACTTCGTCACCAAGGTCGCTCCCTGGCCGGGTCGTGCTCACGAAGACTCGCCCATCGCGCGTTTGGTCGGCGATTGCACGGTCGTCGTCTTCGACAATCTCACGCACACCGCCACCATTGCTTCGAGCGACGCGGATTCGGTGGACCGCACGCTGGCTGAGCTGGCACAGGTGGCCCTACCAGCGCTGATAGCACCTCCGGACTCCACGGCGCTGCCGCACGATGTCTCGGTGAATGTCAGCGACGCCGAATACGGCGCCGCCGTGGAGCGCTGCAAAGAATACATTCGCGCTGGTGACGCATTCCAGATCGTACCGGCGCGTACGTTTTCGACCGATGCCGGCGCTGCCGACGTGCTGGACGTTTACCGTGCGCTGCGCGTGCTGTCACCCGCACCGTACATGTACTTGCTCGAATTTCCGGAGTACGAAGCTTGCCCGCCGCTGGCGATAGCTGGCGCCAGCCCGGAGACGCTGGCGCGGGTAGAGGCCGGCAGGGTGACGTTGCGACCCATCGCGGGTACACGCCGCCGTGGGCGCACGGCGGAGGAGGATCAGGCTCTGGCTCGGGAAATGATCGAAGACCCGAAAGAAGTCGCCGAGCACGTCATGCTGATCGATTTGGCCCGCAATGACATCGGGCGCGTCGCGCTTCCCCGCACGGTGCGCCTGCCGCTCAGAATGGAGGTCGAACGCTTCAGTCACGTGATGCACATCGTTAGCGAAGTCGATGGTGCGGTGGACCCGCGCTTCGGACCTTGGGATGTCCTATCTGCCACCTTTCCAGCGGGTACTTTGACGGGGGCGCCCAAGGTACGAGCCATGCAAATCATCCGTGAGCTCGAAGCGCGGCCGCGCGGCGCCTACGGCGGGGCCATCGGCTACATTACCCGTGGAGGTGACTTCGACTTCGCTATTGCCATCCGCACGGTCGTCATGCAAAACGGCCGTTTCGAAGTGAGCGCGGGGGCCGGCGTGGTCGCAGACAGCATTCCGGAGTTGGAAGCCAAAGAAACGAGCAACAAGGCTCGTGCGGCCCTGGCCGCCATCGAAGCCGCGCGCATCAGCGCAAGCCGGCGCAACCAACGCACTTGAGAGCATGATAGACGAGAACTCGTTTGGCATCTTGATCAGCGATTCGAACCTCGAAGATGATGAGTACGCATTGCCGCCCGAAGCCTTCGGCGCCCGCCTGGCACGCTTCAGCGAGGGCGTATTCGATTACATTGCCGAGCACTCGCTCGCCAGCGACGCCCGCGCGCTCGATCTAGGCCATGCTGTGTTCATCGAATTCGGCGACGGCGAGCAGTTGACGGATCCCATCGCCTGGCTGCGCGGGCTCCGGGAAGCGCTGGCTGAGCGCGAACTGTCCACCTTCGCCGTGTTGACCCATGGTTCACGCTGGGTCGACGAAGAGCACGGCGTGGCCCTCGAAGTGGAGCAACGCTATGTGGGCAGCATGGCCGTGGCGCGCTTCTCCAATTCGAGCGAGCCGCTACGTCGGGCATTCTATGCCGAAACCGCAAGCCGACCGAACGACGACGACGATGAAGGCTGGGGCCCTGGGCTCTACCTGGACACCGAAGCCGTGGAGGCGCTGGGGCTCACACCCAAGAACCAACCCACCGGGCTTTCGGTGGCAGGAGCCACCTTCTACCGCGTTGGGCGCTGAGTACGGCGGCCCGCGAAAAAGTACTGAGGACAGCGGTCGCAATTACTTTGCCAACTTGCTGTTGTGGGAGGACACACCGCAGAGCGCGCAGAGGGTTTACTCGGGAAGCTCCCATCCTCTGCGGCCTCCGCGTCCTCTTGCGGTGCTCATTACCATGGTGCGGAACACGGAAGGTGAACATGCCCCAGCCAAACTCTCGCTCCAGTCCCTGGACACTTTCTTGCGGGCCGCTGTACTATGACCAGCCTCACAGGTCGCGTTCGAACAACCTGTAGCGTTTGTAGAGCTTGCCTCCCATGAACTTGATGCCGAGGTTGACCGGCGCATTGTCCTCGAGGGTGTACGAGAGCTCTCCCCACTTGATGCCCAATCGTTTACCGGAGTCGTTCATCTTGGCGTAAAGGTAGGTGCTGAGCCCTCCGTATTTCTTCACACCTCGGTACTTCTTGCGGACTCCCAAGAAACACAGGCGAGCGGTTTCGGGTCCGCGCACCTTCAGCCTCCAGATGAGCTTCGCGATACCAGCCGGGGAGAGCTTGCCCTTGAGGTCCCGGACCATTTCGTTCAGGTTCGGGATGGCTACGGCAAATGCCGCGGGTTCGCCGTCGATTTCGACCAGATACGTGAGCTCCGGTATCAAGATCAGCTTGAAGTCCTTGGCGAGCTGACCCAGCTCCGCTTCGGTCAAGGGTACGAAGCCCCAATTCTGCCGCCAGGCGTCGTTGAAGATGTCCATGACCACGCGGACCTCGCGATCGAGGCGCTTCATATCGAGGTGGCGGGTCTTGATCTCGGGTAGTGCTTCGATCTCGTCGTGAGCGCGCCGCGCGCGAGCCGGAACGTTGCCTACGGTATAGCGCCAGGCGTAGAGATCTTTCACCTTGGTGAGGCCTGCTCGCTCGATGAGACCGCCCTGATAGGGTCTGTGGTGAGGCATCATGACCATGGGTGGCGTGTCGAAGCCTTCTACCAGGCAGCCAATCTCTTCGTTGACGTTGAGCGACATGGGACCGCGCATCTTCTTCATGCCTCGCGCGCTCAACCATTCCGCGGCAGCGCCGAGCAGCGCCCCAGAGACTTCTTCGTCGTCCACGGTGTCCAAAAAGCCGAAGAATCCGGCCCCGTCCCCGTGCAAGTCCAAGTGAGCGCGGTCCACTTGAGCCGTGATGCGTCCGACGCACCAGCCATTGCGATAGGCGGTGAACAGGGACCCTTCTGCGTGCCTGAAGAACGGATTTTTGGGGCTGAGCCGCTCCTTGAGCTCCATGTTGAGCGGGCGCACGTAGTTCTTGTCGTCGCGGTAGATGTAGTCCACCACGTTGAGAAAATCCCGCAGGTCACCGCCGACCCGTGTCTCCCGAATTTCGATCGCCATTCGGCGCACTTATGACCAGAGGCAGCGGCTGTCAACAGCGACTGCTTGGCGGGTTAGATCACGTTGTACTTCTTGCCGACGCGTTCGAACGCTTCCAGCGCCCGGTCCAAATGGGGCCGGTCGTGGGTGGCCATGTAGCTGGTGCGCAGCATGGCGCTCTTGGGGGGGACACCCGGTGAAATGAACGGGTTGGTGTAGATGCCGTAATCTTCCAGCAAGTCGCGCCACATCATGATGGTTCTCAGGTCTTGCCGGATGTAGATGGGAATGACCGCGGTTTGCGTGTGCCCCAATTCGAACCCGAGGCGCCTGAGCTCATCACGCATGTAGGTGAAGTTCTCGCGCAGCTTTTCGCGTCGCCACGGTTCCTCGCACATGACTTCGAAGGCGGCCATGGCTGCAGCCACCGAAGGCGGTGCCGCACTGGCGGCGAACATGAAACTCGGAGCGAAGTGCCGGATGTAGTCCAGTACTTTGCGTTCCCCCACCAGCCAACCGCCGATGCTCGCGAGAGACTTCGAAAAAGTGCCGCCGATCAAATCGACCTGGTCGCTGAGCCCGAACATGTGAGCCGTCCCGCGCCCGTCGGGACCGATGACGCCGAGGGCGTGTGCGTCGTCGACGAGTATGCGAGCGCCGTGGCGCTTGGCAATGGGAACGAGCTCGTCCAGCTTTGCGATTTCACCTTCGGCGCTGAACACTCCGTCGGTGATCACCAGCGCACCATCGGTGGGCTCCAGCTTTTCTAGTGCGCGCTCCAAAGCCTCGGGATCGGCATGCTTGAAGCGCACCAGGCGGGCGCCGGCTGCTTGTCCGAGCCGAACACCGTCATACAGCGAAGCGTGGACGTTGCGATCGACGACCGCGACTCCGTGTTTGTTGCTGAGCAAAGCCGCACAGGTCGCAATGTTGACCTGATAGCCGGTGGTGAACACCAGCGCCGACTCCTTGCCCATGAAGCTAGCCAGTTTTTCTTCGAACTCCTCGTGCAGCTTCATCGAGCCGTTCACCAGCCGCGACCCGGTCATGCTGGTCCCGAACCGATCGATGGCCTGCTTGGCCGCTTCGCGGACCTTGGGATGAGTGGTCAAGCCCAGGTAGTTGTTGGACCCCAGCATGATCACGCGCTTGCCGTTGATCTGCGCTTCGGGACCGTCGTTGTAGTCGAGCGGTCTGAAGAAGGGGTAGATGCCACGCTTGCGTGCGTTGTCCGCTGCCGTGAACTTGTAACATTTCTCCAGGATGTCTTTGCCCCCGATGCTGGCCAGCGAGTAGCGCTCGCTCAGCGATTCTTTCATGTCGCTGGAGCCCGAGGTCACGACGGCGCTGACGGCGCCGTTGACCTCTTTGCCGTTGGCTCTGCTGGCTCGGTGCCCATTCGATGCGGCACGAGCGCTACGCCCGTTGCCGGGTTGTGGGGCAGCCGTGTTGCCCTCGTAGTCGTTCAGTGCGGGATCGACGTTGGGAAGCTGATGCCCGTTCTTGAGGACATGCCAAGCGTCCCGAACACGCATGCGAGCGTCCATCACGCCTTCGGCGGCCTTGAGAACGCGATCGTCCGTGACCCAGCGCATGATCATGGGCCTGCTCAGCGCCTTCCTGCTTCGTTCGACCATCCTTTGCTTCAGGCTCATCAGTGTCTCCTACGCCAGCGCGCTCTTGCGCTCGTCGCAGCTTTCACGGTTCAGGCGCCGAGCTTGCAAGCCACGTGCCTCGCTCCCGAAGCTGGCGGCACGCTGGGCGACCTGAAACGTTTCGTCAATTAGCCATGTTCAGGCCAAGCGTCAAACGTTTCGACGGCCAGTTCGACGTGCTCCAGGTACAAGCCCTCTGCCGGCGCGGTCATGCCCAGATCCGTGCGATCTTTGCTTTCGAAAGCTCGTTCGATGGCGCGTTCGTCCAATCTGCCGCGCCCGATATCGACCAGCGTACCGACGATAACCCTTACCATTTTATAGAGAAACGCAGTGCCGGTGACCTCGATTTCAAGCAGGCGTTCATCGCTACTCGCGTTACGCACCTCGACGCGAACTAGGCGTCGCACCGTGAACTTTCGTTCGTCACGCGCGCCACGAAAGGCAGCAAAGTCATGCTCCCCCTCGAGCAACGATGCAGCTCGTTGCATGGCCGTCTGGTTTAACCTGTCGTGCACCCTCCACGCTCTGCCCCTCCACAGCGGGTCTCGATTGGGTGCCAAGAGCACCAAGTATTTGTACCGCTTCCACGCGGACCGGCGTGGGTCGAACCCAGGCGGCGCAAGACGTGCGCGCTGCACTGCGATCTCGTCTGGAAGCCGCTCATTGAGTGCGAGCGTCCAGCCTCGCGGAGAGATTTGTTTTTTTGGATCGAACGCCACCGGGTGCCGTCTTGCGTGCACTCCACGATCGGTTCGGCTGGCGGCGCGCACCAACGATGCGTCGGGATCGATGGTGCGGATGGCCGCTTCGAGACAGCCCGCAACGGTGCGCCCGTTCGTCTGGCGCGCAAAACCCGAAAAGCCGCGACCATCGTAGGCGAGGTCGAGCACTACGCTCGGCAGCGGCTTCGCGTCGTCGCTTGCCGAAATCATGAGCTGATGCGAGTGCTCAGTTGGGAGAGCCTGCTGCGCCGGGAGGCGCGCCGCGCGGTGTTGCGCAGCCAGCTTCGACGGCTTCGTCCCACCACGCTTCGAGCTCTGCAGCGCTCGCCCCTTCACTCAGCACGGGCATGTCGGCGCAGCTCGTGGTCGTTCCTTCGTCACCGCACGCGAGAGCGAACAGCGACGCCACACTCGACACGGCAGCGAGACGCATCAAGCAGATTTTCAAGGGCGCCATCATTGCTTGGGGACCAAGTTCAGCGGAACTTGTACGTCCACGCAACCCCCATTTGGAGCGGGGAACTTGCCCGAGCGAAACATCTGCGCGACGCAGGTAGCGACCGAAGAGTCTCCTAAGGTGTTCTGCGCTACATTGGCGCTGCAGACCTGTCCTTGTGCTCCAATCCGAGCCGCGACGGTGATACGACCCGAGAGGGTCGGATTGAGGCGCAGCGCCCGTTCATAGCAACCCCGGGCTTGTCCGCCTTTGGCCCTCAGGGCGGCATGAAGGGAACCCGGAGCCGTGCCATTGCAAGGATCGCTACACGCGCCCGAGCCCCCCGAGGAACGCACCACCTTCTTCGGCTCCTCTTTTTCGGCTTCCGCATCTTTGGGCTCTTCGGGCGGCGGTGGCGGGGGCGGCGGATCGTCGAATACAGGAGCCTTGTTTTCGACTTTGGGGGGCTCCGGAGGTGGTGCTTCGGGTTCTTTGTCGCCCGCCACCTTCCAATAAATGAGGCCACCCATGACGAGCAGCATGCCGACACCTAGGAGGATGAAACTAGCGCCGCTCGATTTGGGGGGAGGAGGTGTCGTCGTGGTTGCCATACTGCTCCGCGTGTTCAGTGTCTCAGCGAATCGGGGCTGACTATAGCCAGCACAAGCTGGGATCGCGAGAATCTTGAGCGGGGGGCCGGCGAGGACACCGCGTTTGCTGCTCGCGCCCGGAAACTCGGCTCCGCATCTACCCGTGTTTCGGACTCGACCGGACGAACAGCGTTGCGCCCGAGTCGCCCCAGGCCCTGCGGTCGACGCGCTCCAACTCAGGGCCGCCGAACGGCTCGGCTAGCTCGAACTTGCTGGGGTGACCCACGAAGACGTGAGCGCCATGAGCTAACAAATCTCTGTGCAATGTCCGCTCGATGCGCTCGAGCGAGCGCTCGAGCTCCGTCCACGGTGGATCGGCGAGCACGAGATCGAAAGGGCCCAACTCTAGCAGAGCCTTTAGCGCTGATTCTACGCGTCGCTTCAGCACGATGCTGCGTTCCGTCAATCCCAGCTGCTCGAGATTTTCCAGCAGAGCTCGTTGCGCGGGAGCCCAGGCTTCTACGAACACGGCGTGACCTGCCCCACGCGATAGCGCCTCGATTCCAAGGGCTCCCGTGCCGGCATAGAGCTCGAGCACGCGAGCACCCGAGACGTTGCCAAGAATGTTGAACCAGGCTTCGCGCACCTTGTCCGTCGTGGGCCGCGTCGTCGACCCCTTGGGGGCCTTGAGGGTTCTACCCCGCAATGTGCCGGCGATGACCCGCATGAAGCACTCGCGCTAGCTCGTCTCGATCTTCGTCCACAGCTTTTGTCGCATGCGCTGGCGTCGCTTGTCTTGCCGGGTGATCAAGCGCGCGGCGCCCCAAGCAGCCAGTAGCTCACCTTCTTGACCGAGGGCGGGCAGTACGCTCGGACCCAGCAAGTAGGTACCCGGGATCGGGCCACGAATGGGTTCACCGCTGAGTCTCAGAAAGCCGGGAGGGTCCACGCTCCACAGGGGTTGCATGGGTTCCGCACCGGGCTTGGCTTCTTTGATGTGGATTCTGTCGATCTCCCTAAGGCCGCGCGAGGTGAACTCGTACGCGGGCAGGCCATCATGCGGCGAATCGACGGCGATCATGTGTTCGTCCAAGAAGGGCAAGTGTTCGCGCAGCGTCGTCAGCACGGCTTGACGCGCCTCGAGCAGGGTGAGCGGTCCGCGAATGGGTAAAATGGTTTCTGCAACCAGCAAGGCTTGTTCGCGCGACGCCGGTTGATCTTCGACGTAAGGGCTCACCTCGAGCCGCTGCAGGTGGACCACCGGGCGCCTCGGGTTGTGCACGCCGTCGGTTTTGGGAATCAAGAACGCTTCTTTGGCGAGCGGCTCGGGCAGTCCAGCCTTGTTGACCAACAAGCTAACGACGAAGCGCCCCGCCGTGGCAGAAAGCCTGGGCCAATCGCGGCGGGCTTGTTTCGTGACGCCATCACCGCCTGCGAGGTCTGCGATCATTTCTCCCGAAAGCGCAGTCAGCACACAACTGCTGCCGGTCACCTCTTCATCGCCGGCCTGAATCACGCCTGCGACCGCGCCCCGCTCCACCACCAGCCGCTGAGCCCTCTGCTCCAATCGGCAGACTCCGCCATGAGCTTCGATACGCTCCACCAAGAATTCCTCGAGCTCCTGCTCGCCTCGCGACAAGGAGTGCAGACCTCGTGTCCACGCGCCGTGCAAGCGCGCCAGGGCGAATGCTGCCAATTGTTCGCCGGGAGTCGCTGCGTGGGTGGCAAACATCGCGGGCAGCCAGATGATCTGTCGATAGGGGTGGCCCGCTGGGAATTTGCCCAGCAGGTCATTCTGTTCCGCGTCGATCAGAGGCAACGACGTGGCAATGCGGCCGGTTTCTAGACGCTCCCAGAACGTGCCTGGTGGCCACACCGCGTCGCGCTCGAACGCAGCGTCCGCGGCCGCGTTGACATGGGCGAACGTGGCGTACACCTCGTCGACCAGCTGGCGCACTTCGGGAAACTCGCGCTCGATCTCTCGATAGAAGAGCTCGATATCCGGGGGGATCGCCAAGCGCCGCTCGGCAGCGAGCACCACGAACATGGGATCCAGCATTTCCGTTCGCCTTCGGAAGCGGGGCGACTGCGCCAACTCATGCAAGATCCGCTTCCAGCAAGGTGACGTAGCGGACAGCATCGTGAAACTGCGCCGGCACATCAGGTGATCGTCCACGTGGTACATCGCAGGTCGCTCGCCTTGACCCAACAGCAGTACGCGAAACTCCCGTCGCGCCAGCAACGCTGCTGCCGCTAATGCCCCGAGCGAGCGGCCCAGGACCACGACGTCGTAATGGCGTGAGGTCACGGTAGCTCACTCGAACGTCACGCGCGGTGGGCCGTCACCCGCCACGACGCTACCGAGCTCGAAGGCACGCTCACCGACACTGGCGAGGAGTTCGAGTGTTCGCTCTTTGCACTGCGAATCCACGATCACGATCATGCCCACACCCATGTTGAAGGTTCTATCCATCTCGGCTGGATCGACCGGGCCTCTCTCCGCAATGAAACGGAAGATGGCAGGGATGTCTTGGGTGCGCTTCACCCGAGCCAGCATTCCTGGTTGGAGCACACGCGGCAGGTTCTCCGTGATCCCACCTCCCGTGACGTGGCAGGCGGCGTGCAGCCCCGTGCCCAACTCGACCTTCAGGCGGCGCATGCTGGCTGCATAAACGCGGGTCGGTGTGAGCAATACCTCGCCCAGCACGCCTCCCAGCTCGTCAACGTGGTCGGTATAAGCAAGCTTCAAATTTTCGACGACCTTTCGTGCCAGCGAGTATCCGTTCGAATGTAGACCGCTCGAGGCGAGGCCAATCAGCGTATCGCCGGTGCGCACGCGCGCCGGCCCGAGTAGGGCCCGCCTCGAAGCGACGCCCACGGCGAACCCTGCCAAGTCGTACTCACCAGGTGGGTGCTTGCCGGGGTGCTCGGCGGTTTCACCTCCCAATAGGGCGCAGCCGGCCAGCTTGCAACCTTCCGCGATGCCGGAAACGACGCGTGCGGCGAGCTCCGAATCGAGCTTACCGCACACGTAGTAGTCGAGAAAAAACAACGGGTCGGCGCCGGTGGTCACGATGTCGTTCACGCACATCGCGACGAGGTCGATTCCAATGCTCTCGTGGCGATTGAGCTGAAAAGCGACCTCCAACTTGGTCCCCACCCCGTCGGTGCCGCTCACCAAGATCGGATCTTCGATGCCGGTGGGCAGTGCGCACAGCCCCGCAAACCCGCCGACGTCGTCGACCACGTGCTCGGTGCGCGTCGCCCGCGCCAGCGGCTTGATCTTCTCGACCAGCGCATTCCCCTCGCCGATGCTCACGCCGGCCTGCTCGTAGGTAAGTGCCATGGGGCGGCTACATAGCATTTCCGCCGCCTGGCACAGGGGGCGGCTGCGACCGCGCGAATTCCGCGGGGTTTTGGGGATACTCAGGTCTCATGCGCTGGCAGATCGACGCGCGGACGCCCGACGTCGACACGCGGCTAGGCAAGGGCGCCATACGCTGCGTGCCGACGTCACGGCTCATGTGCTGCTGGCTCTGAAGGCCTGACTCCTGCGTCGATGGTCAGTCGCTTTTGTGTCGCCGTCTGCTCCCCACGATGCCCAATCCGGCGAGCCCCACGAGCCATGCCAGGCCGCCCGGAGCATGACCGCCCGGTGCGGTGCTCATGATCGAACACGATGCCGGTGCACTCGGTACGTACTCACACATATCCGGTCCCGGCGCGACGCACTCGCCCGAACCCTCGAGGTCGCAGATTCCGCTCTGGCACTGTGCGTTGGCCGTGCAAGCGACGCCGTTCGCGAGGCGCTGCTGACACTTGTCGCCGTCATTGCAGAACATCGTTCTCACATCGCAGATTTGGTCTTGGCCATCGCAGTCGCCATTTTCGGCTACGTATTCGAGGCACGCATTGCTGGCGCACAGACCATTGATGCACTCGTAGGTGTAATTGCAGCTCGCTTCGGGCTCAACGAGTGGCTTGACCATCTGACGGCACGCGGGCTCGTTGACGGGAATTTCACCCACTTGTCCAGACTGCGCAGGCCAGTCCGAGCAGTCAGCCTCGTGAATCGCTGCCGAACAGGCGTCGAACATGTTGCAGTCGAGCTCTGCGGTACCTGCTTCCACCGCTTCGGGGGTGTCCGGATAGATCGCGTCCATGGCCGCGGTGACCTCGGTGAGACAGGTCTCGTAGTCGTCGTCCGTGCAGCACTCGGTGCGCTTGCGACAGACGGCTTCGGCGAACGCCTCTGCCAGGCCGTCGATCTCATCGGGACAGGCCACAGGCTGTGAAGCCTGGCCTCCCGTACCGCCGCTGCCACCGCTGGCACCGCTGCCGCCGCTGCCGTCATCGCCACCCTGGCCCGCTTCGCCACTGCCGCCACTGGTGGATCCGCCTGAACCACTATCGGATCCGCCATTGCCCCCGCTGGAGCTGCTGCTTCCCCCGCTGGAGCTGCTTCCCCCACTCGAGCTGCTTCCTCCACTGGAGCTGCTGCTCCCTCCATCGCTCGAACCTCCCGTGCCCTCTCCGCCCGTTCCACCTTTACCGCCCGTGGTGCCCTTGCCCCCATCGTCGTCTCCGCCACAGGCGTTGACCAGCGCGATCGAACTCAACAGTATCAGTCCGGCAAAAACATTGGTTCGCATGAAGGTACTTTCTCCTCGGTAAAGGTCATTGGAAGCAAGCCTCGAAGCGGCAAGCGATGCTCATCCTCTCACGCTTCCGAGTCGTTCGGTTCGAAAAAATTTCCCCCTGCCTCGATCTCAATCCCCTGACAGTATCATCACGAACTACATGGGTACGATTTGCTCCTACCCAGTGAGCATTGCTGCGTGAAGCGGCGCCAATGTGATCCTTGTGCTCAGAGGCTGACCAACCCTTCGGCTACTCGCCGCTGGAGGGTGCGAGAAAAATGCGCGGGGCTAGACGATTTGTGGTGGGTGAAAGCCGGCCGTGCAGCAGGAGCCCGCAAGGCTCGGATGCGCCGCATTTTTCACGCACCGACTTTTGGTGGGACGCCGAGATACGAAGAAGGAAGGCGATTTCGGAATGCCCAGACTGATCGGCTGGATGGTGGTTTTGGTGGTAATGACGCTCGTTGGGGTGGTTCGGGCCAGCGGGGTGGAGGCGACGCGGCTGAGCCTGCCGAGCGGGCCTGCGTCGATCGAGGGGCTTGGGCGGAGCTTCGAGCCGTCGCTGTCGACGGGGACTTCGTCGTACGGCATCGACATCGCGGTGCCGCCGGCTGCGGGCGGGTTTTCGCCAAGGCTGAGCCTCGACTACGACTCGGGTGTTGGGGTTTCGGAAGTCGGGATGGGGTGGCGGCTGTGCGGGGTGCCATCGATTCGGCGGCGGGTGCAGGAGGGATTGCCGCGCTTCGATGACGGTGATGCTTTCGAGGTGAGCGGGTTGGGTGTGGCTTCGGACTTGCTGGAGGTGTCGGCGGGTGTGTTTCGCCCGGAGGTGGAGACGGGTGCTTTTGTGCGCGTCTCGCGGAGCGAGGACGAGGAGCGCTGGGAGGCGCGGGTGAAGAACGGTCGCGTGTTTCGCTTTGGGGGCGAAGGCTACACCGAGGCCGAGGACGGGCATGTTGTGACGTATCTGCTGCGCGAGGAGCTCGATCTGCATGGTCACCAGATTCGCTACGAGTGGGACACAGCGGACGGTTACGCCTTGCTCGAGCGGGTGGTCTGGAACGACTTCACGGGCGATGTGCGCCAAGAGCTCGTGTTTGGCTACGAGTCGCGACCCGATGTGCACGAGCTTTTCTCGTCGGGCATTCGGCAGGTGCTCTCGAAGCGCCTGGCGACGGTCGAGGTGCTGTACGGTGGGGCGCTGGTGCGGCGGTATTCGCTCGCGTATGGTGCAAAGCCGCACTCACGGCTCGAGCGCGTGACGCTGGTGGGGACCGATGGCAAGACGGCGCTGCCGGCGCTGTCGTTCGAGTACACGGAGCCGAGCTTTGCTACGGAGGGGCAGGTCATCGAGATGGACGATCCGCCCGGGCGGTCGCCGGGGGAGGCTGACGTGGAGCTCGCAGATCTCGATGGCGACAGCTTGCCGGACCTCTTGGTGGCCGAGGCCGGCAACTACTGGACGTACGTCAATCACGATGGGAGGTCGTGGCTCGAGAAGGTGAGCTGGGGGGCGTCGCCGAGCGTGTCGCTTTCGACCGAGGGGGCAGAGCTCGCGGATGTGGATGGCGACGGGGCGATCGACTTGGTTGTGTCGGGCGGGGCGGAAGGGGCTCGCTACTTTTCAGGACAGAGCGCGGCGCGGTTTGGCTGGTCGGTGATTATGGAAGGCGCGCCGAGCCTGAGCTTCGAAGATCCGGAGCTCAGGCTAGCAGACTTCGATGGGGACCGGCGGGTGGACGTGGCGATGACCACGGAAGCGGGGCTGTCCATCGCGTACAACCTTGGAGTGGGCGATGAATCGTCCGATCCGCTGTACTGGGCGGAGCCCGTCGATGTCGGTGTCATTGACGAGCCGCAAGAGCTGCGATTTTCGGACAAGCACGTATCGCTCTGCGACGTCAACGGCGACCGTGTGCAGGACTTTTGTTACTTGAGGTCGGGGTCGCTCTTGTACTGGCTGGGGCGTGGTCGAGGGCGCTTCGAGGCGGCGCGCAGCGCGGAAGGGGTGCCGGAATTCGAGGACAGCGAGCCCTACCGGGTGTTGGATTTGAATGGAGATGGGTGGACCGACCTGGTGCGCGTGGGCGTCGCGCGAGTGTTTTACGCGCTGGCGGAGGGAGCCGGAGTCTTTGGTGAGGTGCGGGCCATCGAGGAGACGCCGGTGGGGGGGCCGGAGACGACCGTGCATTTCGCGGACATGAATGGGTCGGGGACGACCGACATCG
>CBFGRJ010000001.1:0-73548 GCA_965651135.1 uncultured Myxococcales bacterium | reverse complement strand
GGAAGGGCTCGAGCGAGCCTCGGGTGCGCTGGCCAGCCTGCGTACGCTGGCCGGCGACGACCCAAAAGCCCTCGAGCAGATCGCGCGACTCATACTCGAGTTCGGCGAGCCGGGGCGCGCGGTCGAGCTGTATCGCGAGCTCTTGTCGGGCTTCGAGGACCGGCTGCCGCAGGGCCTCAGAGCGAACGTCGAATATGGCTATGGCGAGGCCCTGCGTCGCTCGGGGGACCTGAAGCAGGGGCTCTTGCACCTGGAGCGAGCCAGTCAGCTGAACGCCGAACTTTCCGATGCGCTGGCTGCCCAGGCCCTGATCCACGCGGAGCTCGAGAACTGGCAGGTAGTGATACACCTCAAGCAGCGATTGCTCGAAAGCGCCGTGGGCGAGCAGCGCGTGCGCCTGCTCTTGGACGTGGGCGATGTGTACCACGAGCGCCTGAACGAGCGCACGCAAGCTTACGACCAGTACCTTGCCGCACTTCAGGAGAGCCCCGACGATCGCCGCATTTTGCACAAGCTGATGCAGCTCTACTCCGAGGCAGGTGAGTGGAGCAAGCTCGTCGACATCGTGCTCAAGTTGGCCGGGTTCGTGGACGAGCCCGCACAAAAAGCCAAGTACCTGGAGACGGCCGGTGTCGTCTCCGCGCTACAAATGGGTGAGGTGAAACAAGGGCTCGAGTATTACGAGCGCGCCTTCGCCTTGAACCCCTCGCTCAAAGCGCTCGACGAGGCCATACAGCTTTACAAAGAGCAGCGCGATCACGCGGCAGTGGAGCGACTGCTCAGGCTGCGGCTCGAAGTGGCCACGAAGCACGACGACACGCAAGAGCTTTTGAGCACCTTTGGCGCCCTTGCCGAACTGTACGAGCGCGACCTGGGCGACATCGACAACGCCATCGATGCCTACGAAGCGGCCCAGCTGCTCGAGCCCAACAACCTGCGTCGCGCGCAGCTGCTGGCCGAGCTGTATGCCTCCGATCCCACGCGGTTTCTGGACAAGGCAGTCAAGCTCCATCGGAGCCTACTACCGCTCGATCCTCACCGCAGCGACTCGTACAGGATGCTGCGACGCCTGTACAGCGAGACTGGGGATGACGATGCTGCGTGGTGCTTGTGCCAAGCGCTCACGCTGCTGAAGCTGGCCGACGAGCACGAGCAACGGTTCTATCACCGACTGCGAAGCGAAGAAGCAGCGGCCATCCAGTCAGTCATGACGGACGAACACTGGTTGAAATCCGTGCTCCACCCATTGGCCGACCCCTTGTTGACGAGCGTGTTCGCACTCATCGAACCGACCGTGATCGTTCAGCGAGGCGAGCCTCCCGAAGCGTTCGGCTACGGATCGGAGCATCGCATCGACCTTGCAAGCCACTACTCGTCCATCAGCCAAAGCTTGCATCATGCAGCCGGAGCTCTCGGTGTAGCGCCACCTCCCACCTACGAGAATACCAACGATCCAGGCGGCCTCTCGTTTTTGCACAGTTTCGAACCTGCTGTGGTGCTGGGCAATGCCGCGCTACACGCGGACGTTCCCAGCCAGGCAGCCGCTTTCATTTCGGCGCGGCACCTCTGCTACTTGAGACCAGGGCTCTACTTGCGGCAACTCATCGGCACGGGCACCGGCCTGAAGAGCTGGTTGTCCGCCGCGATCAAGCTCACGGTTCCTCAGTTTCCCGTTGCCCCGGAGCTCGAAGGCCCCATTAGCGACGCCTTGGCAGTGCTAAAAGGCTCGATGCAGGCGAGTACTCGCGATCATTTGACTCGCGTCGTCTACAAGCTGCTCCAGTCCGGCGCTGCCCTGGATCTAAAGAGCTGGATAGCGGGCGTCGATCTCACGGCGGATCGAGCCGGCTTGCTACTAGCGAACGACCTCGGCACCGCCGCCGAAATTCTCGAGGTCTCCGATGAAACCACCAGCGCCGTCAGCCCGAAGCAGCGCTTCGAGGAGCTCGTGCTCTACAGCGTGAGCCCGGAGTATCTCGCCTTGCGAAAGCAGCTTGGCATACAGGTCGAGGCGACTCGAGGCTCCGGGACGAGGTAGACTACTTGGCTTTGGTTTTCTTGGTGGGTTTGGGGCGGCGACTGCGAGCACTGGTCGAAGGCCGCCGAGCGCTGGTGTCGGCACCCGGAGTGAAGTTCATGCGGGCGACCTGTCCGCTTGCCCGCCAGCTGTAGAAACCATCGGCTCCCTTGGCCTGCTTGATTTTTGGATCGAGATCGAACAGGCCGGGCACGTTCGAGTCGGGGGCGCCAAAAAGCCCACGTGTGATGTCGTTCTTGTTCTTGTATGCGTCCTTGAACTTGAAGGTGACGCGCACGTCGGAAATGCTGCTGGCAAACGGATCGCGCAAGCGAACGGAACCGTTGGAAGAAAGTTGAAAATCCGGGCCGTTTGCCGAGAACTCTTTCAAGTCGAGCTTGCCCTCCACCGCCTCGGCCGTGAGGTTCAGCGTCCCCGCTCGCAGCTTGGGCAGCGCGATGGTGTTGCGAATCTTCGCCTTGCCGTCACCCACTTCCAAATTTTCGATCGAAAGCTCCAAGCTGCCATTGGCTGCCTGCAGTTTGCCCTCTGGCATGACGAACTGAACGCGCCCGTTGAGCACGCCCCCCAGCGGCAGCTCGATGACTTCTTCCAACGGAGCCATGCCAGCCACCGAGACACCCGAAATGTCCATCTCGAGCTCGCTTTCTTCGCTGCTGTTGACGAAGCGACCCTCGACTTCGCCTTCCCCGAGCTCGAGACCGAAGTCGACAGCCAACGTGCCGAACAGCAGGCGCAACGGCGACACGCTACCGTACAAGGCATCGATCTGGAGCACGCTCGGCTTCTGCTGCTTTTCTTCGCCGTCACCGGCAGCGGCCGCCTTGGTATCGGCTGGGGGAGAAATCAACCGTACGCCTTCGGCTTCGACACCGAACAACCAGTGCCCGCTGACCTCCTCGATTTCGAGCCGCTTCGGCACCGCCGCCTTTTGGCGCGCATCGAATTCGGCGACGATACGATCTTTGACCCTGTCGTACGGAAACGTCAGGCGAGCGAACAAAACCAGGCAAACCAGGTAGAAAACAGGGTAGCCGAGCAGGCGCAGCACCTTGGTTACTTTCGGCGGCAGGTCCGGAACTGGCAGGCGCATTACTCCGCTTCCTCCTCTTGTCCTTCGGCTGCTTCCGCATCCTCTTCGCCTTCGGCGGCACTGGGCTTTTCGGGCGCCTCTTCGCGGTCGAACGCGCTGACGACCATTTGCACGTTGAACGAATCGGCTTGCGTCCCACGTTTGCGGATGTTCATTCTGCTGATGGAGACCGGATAGCCGGATTGAGCAATATCCTCCATCAGCTTGGCAATCTTGAGCATGCCCACGTCGCGCAGGGTGATCTTCGTCGAACGCTCGGTGAAACGCTTGCCATGGGGTACCTCGGCCTGATCCTGCGTTTCGGGGATTTCGATATCGTGTCGCTGCGCGATCCCCGCAAGAAAGCCGGCTAGTGGCGGCGCCTTGCGCTGATACCTCGCGTCCATGGCTTCCCGCTCCTGCGCGCGTTTCGCAAGCGTGGCCCTGCTTTCTTGAATACTCGCGATCGCCTCACGCATCGCTTCGTTCTCGCTAGAAATCGAACCTAGGTAAGCGGTCAAGCCGACTGGAATCACCAAGATGACGAAGACGCAGAAAACGACGACCAAAACGCCGAGCAGCCGGCGCTCTCGATCTTCGAGTTGATTGATGCGATCTCTAAGACTCATGGCTCAGCGCTTTCCGAAGCCTTCTTTTTGCTTTTGCTCTTCGTTTCGCAGCTCACGTCGAACTCGAGCGAATACTTTTGTCGTGACCCGTTCACGACCTGAGTAATCTTGCCGATTTTCGCGTTCTCGAAGCACTTGTGCTCTTCCAGCGTGGAAGTAATGCTTTGCGCCTCGTCGGTAGAGCCCACGATTCCGTTGAGCTTGACCTTGCCACGGTGCAGATCGAATTCCTCGATATCGTGGGTGACATCCATGGGCACCGCATTCGATATCTCGTTGATGATGTCCAGCGCATCCATGGCGGGCATGGGGTCCTCCACGCCCTTGCTCTTCAAACGGTTGAGCTCGGACAACACCTCTTCCGGATCTTCCACGGCTTCGCCGAAGGCCGCCTGGGTTTGAGCCTCCAAGGCCGCCTTGAGCATTTCGTTTTCCCGCGACAGGGCTACCCCTTCCGCCCAAGCCGAGAAAAAGAAGCTGATGGCAATCGCGGCGCCAAGCCCTGCCAGTATCGGCACCTTCTCCTTGATGAACCCGTAGCCCCGCTGGTACGCGAGCTCACCTTGGCGCAGATTCAGGTCGCGCGCGCGGCCACCGACGCTCAAGGCCAAGCCTAGAGCCTTGGCGAAACGAGGGACGAGCGCTGCCTGGTCAGGAGTCAACGAGTCGAAATGCAAGGTGGGCAGCGGCAAGACCGAAACACCGAGCTCGTAGGTCAGGTACTCCTCGGCGCCCTGGGCGGCGGCTCCGCCACCCAAGAGGTAGGCGACTTGCACCGGCGATCCGTGCAGCGCGCCATAACGAGCCAGCGTTTGCCTGAGCGCTGCAGCCAGAGCAGGCGCCGTGTCGGGCAGCCCCTGCACACCACGAGATACAGTACGCGCCAGCACGGCCTGACCGTTGGAAAGGAACACCACCTCCGTCGTTGTCGCGCCTAGATCAATCAACGCGAAGGGACCTGGGCCCGCGAGATCGGAGCAAACGTTGCATAGGTTTGCCAGCGGCAGGGCGCCGCACGATATGCGATCGGGTTCGCGGCCCAGTGCTTCGCGACACACTTCGATGCACGAGCGAACGTGCTCGGTGCGCGCTGCCGCCGTGAGAATCACCAGCTGCTCTTGATGGGCGTCGCGCGTCAGCGTCCGGTAGTCGAAGGTGAGCTCGTCGATATCTATGGGAACCTGCGCTTCGAGCTCGAAGGGCAGCACCTCTTCCAGCTGGCGTTGTGCCGTCAAGGGCAGCTCGATGCGATGAAAGAATGCCTGCTCGCCCGCGACGGCGGTGGCGATTGTCTCGGCCTCCTCCAACAGGGGACCGGCGCAGTTCTTCAGCGCCTCCACCAACGTCGGGAAATGCGACCTATCTACTTCGTACAGCGTGTGGATGGCGGTCCGTCGATAGCTGACGTCGAGCTCGGCTACCCGAATATGCGTACTGCGTATGTCGATGCCCAGATGCTTGGTCATGGAATCAGTGAATCCTGTAGTAAACGATATTACCGGCGGGGCTAGGACGGAAGGCCGACAGTATCGCGTCCTCTCCCGCACCCTCCGGCGGTTCGACATTCATGCTCTGCGCTGCGCTTCTGAGCTCATCAGCCGCGGCGCTGAAGCCGGCGTCCTCGGCCATACGCGCCACCTCTTCCAGGCGGCCCTGAGTCGGCATACCGGGAGGGGGCGCCGAACGGAAGTCGACCACGGCATGAATGCGCATCCGGGTCTCACGCTTTCCTGCTTTGGCGTAACCAGTGGCGTACACGCTGAACACCTTGCTTTCGGTAGTGACCGCTGATTCCAGAGTGGACTCCGATTTGAAATTGCTGAACGGCTGGAGTCCGGTGATGTCCACCATGAGCGAGAACATGCCCTTGCCCTTCAAGGCATTGATGAAATCTTTCGGCGATCGGAACGCGGGAACGCCCGGCATCAGGTTTCGCACCATGCCGACACTGGTCAAAAACTTCACCGCTTGCTCCGGATCGGTACAAATGGGGTGCTCGGGCGCCCCCATGCCGTGATCGCAAGCCAGACCCCAAATCAAGTCTGCCGTAGCGCTGTTCACGTTGATCTGATTTCCGCCCCACACCGTCCAGTTGCGCTTGTCGGGGCTCGCGGGATCTGGGTCGACGAACGTGAACCAGAAGTCTTCTCCCACCCCGCGCACCATGCGCAGTTCCTCCAGGCTGTCGAACGGGGCGTTCTTCCGGAAATAGGGTTGATCGAGCTGTTGGTAGAACGTGTCTTCGGGAATGGTCTGCTGGGCGGTTTCGCTCAGGGGATTGCAGAAATCGAGCGCCGCATCTTGATTGGGATCGACCCAATCCACTATCGCAGCACAAATGGTTTGTGGGTCGTTGATTTGCCCGTCTGCATCCTCGCCGTCGAACAGGGTCGCGTACTGAGGTTGGCCGAGCAGCGTGATCAAGCGCGCAGCGAGCTGCTGAACCCCCACCGAACCGCCCACGGCGGCTCGATTGACGTTGAGCTTCGCGTCCTCGTCCACGATGGTGACTTCGAACCCGGCTCCCTCCATGCCCAGGTTCTTGCCTTCTGCCAGATTGACGCTGGCCAGCATGCTGAATTGATCGCTATTTTCGGCGTCGTTGAAGGCGCTCAGCACCGGCCCGGCATATTCCCAAACCTTGATCTGAGAGACCCCGCGCAGCATGAAGCTGATGGGTTTGCGTATGGTAGGCTCAGCGGCAATCAACAGCCGAGACAGATTGATGGCGCTTTTGGCTGCGTACTCCGCTTTCAAAGCGTCCCGCTGGGCAATGCTCGAGCCCAACTCCGCGGAGGTTTCGTTCTGAAACTCGGTCAACATCACGGTCAAGACGGTGAGCGCGCCCAGCACCATGATCAGCGCCACCCCACGACGATCGCGCCGCCTTCTGCGCATCAGCCTGGTGCTCCTTGCGTCGCGAACGTGAGCGGCAGCGGCATCTGCAGCGGAACCTTGGTTATCAGTCGAATCGTGTCTTGACCGCCAGTCGCTTTCTTTCGGCGGCCGCCGTTCAGAACCAATATGATGCGCACTTGCAGCGGCAGGCGATTGGCTTGGGCAATGGCCGAGGTCGTGTCCCAGGTGTCCTCCCACATGCCCGTCAGTGGATCGAGGAACTCGAGATCGAACAGGTCGATGTCGGTGGCGAGCACATCGACGCGTCCACCGGTGGTGGGTTCGAGATCGAGGATGGGGCTTACCCGGCGAGCCAGATCGATGACGCCTGGTTGCTCCGGATCGGGCGAGCCAAAGTACGAGACCTCGGCCTGGTCGGACTCGTGAGCGTCGCGATCGAGCCGGCGGTGCGCGAACGTGTTGAAATCAATCCGATCCGCTGGCGTCCCTTGGGTGGAAATGAACGCGGTCTGAATCACTTTCAGGGATGGATCGATGGGCTCGTGGCCCGAAAGGTAAGCGCTCGACAGCTCGCGCGCGATGCGCGAAAGCGCGATCCGACCCTCGCGGTAGCGATCGTTCAGACGCTGAATGCCGTCTCGACTGGTGCGCATGCCGCTGAAAGAGCTGTAAATCAGCATCGAAATCATCGCGAGCACGGCCACGGCTATCAAAAGCTCGACCAGCATCATTGCGCGTGCCGTGCGGCGCGGGCTCATTGCAGCTCCTCCAGCGGATTGCCGCTCAGCCCGGCATCCAAGTCCTCCGCCGTCTGAAAGAGCCCTCCCTGCTGTGGGTCCGTAACGTATTGGACGACGGAAAGCTCCTTCTCGGAGATGCCTTCCTTCCATTTCACGGTCACGGTCAGCTTTCGGATGCTCGCCTCGAGCATCGGCTTCAGATCTGGATAAACCAGACTCATCACCATGGCTCCGATACCGGCAGCCCCCTCACCGCTTCCAAGGGCGGCCATGGCGCTCAGAGGGTCGCCTCCTTGGAGCGCCGTGGGGTCATGCATGCTGCTCACTGCCCCCAGCGCGTCGATGTCCCCGTCCAGCGCCAGCGTACCCGGAATGCCGCCATCGAGGTCCCCCGCGTCGGGCACCAGGCTGCCGGGCTGCGGCAGCTCCACCTGCTCGACCTTCCAGACGCAGGTGAATTCCGAGTCATCGTCTTCACAGCACGGACCGGACTCGGTTTCGTCGAGCAGTGGGTAGCCTTCTTTGAGCAGCTCCAGCTCGGTCTCGCTCATCTTGCAGCGCGCCAAAAACGTCGCGTGCGTCAGGTTCTCCGAATGGGTCGCACTGGCGAACATGCCGGTCTGAGAGCTGAGGATGACCGTGAGACCGAGCCCCAAGATCGCGATGGCGACCATCACCTCCAGCAGGGTGAAACCACGCTGGCTCACTCCTCCTCCCGTTCGCTGATCTCTCCGTCCGAGCGACGCTCCGGCAACTCGACGCGGCCCTTCTCGATCCTGGCGCGCCCGGTCAAGGCGCTCACTCGCACACTCAAGCCGTTGTCGTCACCGCGTCCCAGGTGAATCACTGCATGTTCGGTCTCACCACCCGGCCAGAAGTACAGGTAGGCGCGACCGCTGGTTCGCTCCTGCCCATCGTGCTCGGTCTGCACGAAGCGAAACTCGACGCCCCCGCCCAGTGAACGACCGCTGGGTTCGTCACCGTCCGCTTTGAACTCCTGAACCGGTGTAAAAGCCGGGCGCGGGGCTCGAGGACCTTCGATGATCTCCTCGGCCTCCTCTTTGGCCTCTCGCTCCAGATCGGTCACGGGGTCTGCGCCGGCACCGGTGCTTTCCGCGCCCTCTTCCTGCTCCCGCGCCATCACCAACGACGAGGTCTCCTCCAGCGTCAGCATGTGGTTGTCCAGGTCGAACACCAGCCGCGTGGGGCGCCCGGTTGTGTTGGCGCGCGCGAGCCCCATACGAACCGCCGTCACGATCAACGTCGCTGCTGCCCGCTCGCGGCTGCCGCCCAAGGCGCCGGACCCAACCAACACTGCTCCCGATAGGATCGCGATCAGCGCCACCACGATCAAGACTTCGACGAGGGTAACGCCGCGCCGAAGTCGTGGTGAAAGAACGGGTCGGGTCACGTCGAGCCTTGGGGTTACTCCTCACCCTCGGCAGCTACCTTCGGTACGCTGACGTCGTCGGCGGTGCCCTTCTTCTTGTCGGCGCCATCCGACGACACGATGATATCGTCGTCCGTGCACACGATGGAGTAGTCACCGCCCCACGGGTCGTTGGTGTCCTGCGCCTTGTCGAGCTGCTTGTCCTGAATCAGCTGACTGATGGTCGGACAGCCGTCGTTGGTCATCTGCCAATTCTGTGCGGCACCGCGGATCACACGCGCCCCGGTGAGAGCGGACTTTTTCTGCGCTTCTTTGAACTTGGGGAATGCAAAGAAAGCGACGCCGCCCGCCACCATGGCGATGATGGCGACCACGATCAACACCTCGACCAAGGTCGTACCTCGCTCGAAAGCGGCAAAAATGCGGCTCCGTGTACGCTGACCGGTGCAGAACACTGAACCGGTCAGAGCGGCGCCAGACGTCGACCGCCCTGGGTCGTCAAGGCGAGAACCCTGGATTCTTTTCGTCTCTTGCATGATTGTTACCTCGTTCGTTTGAGAACCGAACCTATTCGATTCGATCCAGTCCGCCCGGCTTGCCATCCGGGCCGTCACTCATCAGTTCGTAGTCGTAGCCCGGTCTGTCTGACGGACAGATCAACCGAAATGGTCTGCCCCAAGCATCCGGCGGCACTCGTTGACCTACGGCGTGAGGTGCTACCAGCGACAACTTGCTGGGACATTCGCCGGAGTTTTCCGCCATGTAGGCGTCGATGGCGCTGCGCACTTGCAGTAACCTGGCACGGGTCGTGCGTATTCCCGCCGAGTGCCTCTCGCGTGCGCCCACTACCCAAACGAAGGCCAGGACCACGAACACCCACAAAAAGGGTCGCATCTTGCCCAGGCCCAACCAACGGCGTAGCCCGCCCTTGCCTTCCCAAGGGAACAGGATGCGTACCTCTCCACGGCGCCTTCGCTTGATCATGAGTCACTGTACGAGCTCGTTCATTTGAACCATGGGCATCAGAATCGACATGGCGATGAACCCCACGACGCCTCCCATGATCAGGATCATCAACGGTTCGAGCAAGCTGGTGAGCGCGGCCACACGCGTCTCCACGTCTGATTCGTACGCGCGGCTCACGTTTTCGAGCATTTGCTCGAGTTGACCGGAACGTTCACCCACGGCGATCATGTGGGTCACCATGGGCGGAAACTGCCCGCTGCGCTTGAGCGGCTCGGCGATGCTCTCGCCCTCGCGAATGGAGCCGATGGCCTCTTTGACCACACTCTCTAGTCGCGCGTTTTCCAGCACGTTCTTCCCGATTTCCATGGCCGCCAAAAGCTGGACGCCGCTGGCCAACAATGTGGCCAGGGTGCGAGTGAACCGCGAAACCGCCACCAGCAGGTTGAGCCTCCCGAACAGCGGGAGCCTGAGCTTGAGCGTATCCCACTTGAGTCGCCCTTCGGGCTTGCTCTTCCAGCGCCGGAGCCACCAATAACCGAGACCCGCACACAAAAACATCAACCACCAGTAACCGGAGATGACGTCCGAAACGAAGATCAATAGCGCCGTATACCAAGGCAAGGCCTGCCCCAAATTCTCGAAAATCGCGGTGACCTTGGGCACCACGGCCACCATCAAAAAGCCCACGAGCACGGTCCCGATGAAGGCCATGAGCACAGGATAGGCCAGTGATGCCATGACCTTGCCTTTCAGGCGTGCCTGCCCTTCCATGAAGTCCGCCAAGCGCTCCAGCACCGCCTCAAGGTTTCCGGAGGCTTCACCCGCGGCGACCATGTTCACGTAGAGCGGAGCAAAGACCTTGGGATGCATCGCCAGGCTTTTGGCGAAGCTGGTGCCCTCGTTCAAAGTCTCGCGTACCCCCGTCAAGACGCGCTGGAGCTGCTCCTTTTCGACTTGCTCCGTGAGCGCTGCCACCGAGTCGACCAGCGGCACGCCCGCGCGTACCAGCGTCGCCAATTGGCGGGTCATGATGGCGATGTCGGATGCGTTTGGCCGACGCAGAAACGCCAAGAGATCGATATTGCGCTTGGCCTTCTGTTTACGCTCGCTCTCCTCCGTAGCCAGCGTCAAGAGAATACCGTCGCGCCTGAGCAAGCCTCTGAGTGCGCGCGCATTGTCGGCATCGCGGTAGCCTTTGACAGCCTTACCGGTGCTGATCTGAATGCCTTTGTATTCGAAGACCGCCACTAGCTCACACTCTCATTCGTCCAGGATGATGTCGTCTTGGGTAGCCGCCACCACCTCCTCGACCGTCGTCAGGCCGTCGAACACTTTGCGAGCGCCGTCGTCCCGCAGCGTATCCATCCCTTGATTTTGCGCCGCTCGTTTGATCGTCTGCGCGTCAGCATTCTTTAGAATCAGCGCCCCTACCACGTCGTCGGCAATCAAGAGCTCGTAAATACCGAGCCGACCGGTGAAGCCCTTGAAGTCGCACTGATCGCAACCCTTGGCTCGATGAAAGATCGGCATGCCCGGCCCTTCCCACCCGATCGGGCGATAGTCGACGTTCGGGTGCTGATAGCGATGAGACAGGGTGCGCCGCTGCCGCCAACGAGTCCGCTCGGGGTCGACTCCGAGCTGTGTCAATTCGTAGCTGGTCGCCTCGTACGGTTCGCGGCAATTCGGGCACAGGACGCGAACCAGACGCTGGGCCAGAATTCCAATCACGGTCGAGCGCACGATGAACGGCTCGATGTCCATCTCTACCAATCGCGTGACTGCGCCTGCAGCATCGTTGGTGTGAATGGTACTCAGCACCAAATGACCCGTCATGGAAGCGTGCATCGCGATTTCCGCGGTTTCTTTGTCGCGAATCTCGCCCACCATGATCACGTCGGGGTCCTGGCGCAAAAAGGCCCGCAACGCGCTGGCAAAGGTGAGCCCGATCTTGGGCTGCACGGCCACCTGGTGAATCCCCGAAATCTCGTACTCGACCGGATCTTCGGCCGTGAGTATGTTGATATTGGGCTGGTTGATGCGATTCAAGCACCCGTAGAGCGTGGTTGTCTTGCCGCTACCGGTTGGACCGGTCACGAGAATGATTCCGTCGGGTCGCTTGATGAGGTCAGCGATCAGATGGTAGTCGCGTTGGGCGAAGCCCAGCTGACTCAGATCGAGCAGCACATTCGTCTTGTGCAACAGACGCATCACGATGCGCTCGTGGTCGCGACTGGTTGGAATCGTCGAAACGCGAACGTCGATGCCGCGCCCTGCAATCTTGAGTGAAATGCGCCCGTCTTGCGGCAGGCGCTTCTCGGCGATGTTCAGCCCTGCCATGATCTTCACGCGGGCCACCACCGAGCTCATGAATTGCCGGCTTGCGGTGCGCGAAACGTAGAGCTGGCCGTCGATGCGATAGCGCACGACCACCTCTTTTTCCTCCGGCTCGATATGAATATCGCTGGCGCGCTCCTTGACCGCTTGCGAAAACAAGCCGTTGACCCAGCGAATGATCGGCGCATCTTCGTCCGAGTCCAAGAGATCGACTTGATCTTCATCCTCGCGTCGCTCGTCGCTTTCGAGCTCGCTCATCGTCTCCTGGCGCTCGTAAACGCGGTTGATCGCGTCGATCACCACACTGGGGGTGGCCACACGCGCGTGCACCGGCTTTCCGAAGGCGGCACGCACGTCATCCAGCCCATCGACGTCGAGCGGGTCGGCGCAAACGACGTGAACACCGTCGTCGGTTTCTGCCGTAACGAGCAACCGATGATTGCGCGCGTAGCCAATCGGCAGGCGCGTGGCCAATTGGGTCGGCACTTCGTCTATCGCGATTTTTTCGACGAACGGCAAGCCGCATTCGGCGGCCAATGCTCGCGCAATGTCCACGTCCGTTGCAGCTTTGGCCTGGACCATGAGCTCCAACAAAGAAGCGTCTTTTTCGCGCTGCTGGGCGTAGAGCGGCTCCAAGGCGTCCGGCGACGCCACGCCGTGCCGAATCAAGATGTTACCGAGCGCGCGTTGCTCCATTCGGCCTACTCCACTCGCTCCAGATTCACGCTCCGTGCAATCGGGGCGATTCGAATGGGGTTGTTGAATTGGTTGTCGGATTTCTTGGGGCGCTTGGCGGGAGCCTTCTTCTTTGGAGCTGCCTTTTTCGGAGCGCTTTGCCGCGGCTGCTGTGTTTGGTGGACCTCGACCGGGAGCGCAATCGGGTCGCTCGGCTCGTGTGTCCGCTCGTCGGTGGGCCGACTTTCTTCCTCGAGTCGCTTCAATTCCGCGTACTCGAACTGCGCCTGCCTGATTTCCTCCACCAAGCCGTTGGCGCGCGAGTAGTCCGTCGGCGGCTCCCAAGCATCGGTGGCAAAGACGAAATAGCGATCTAGAAATTCCTGACGCTCTCGCATCTTGCGCTCGAAAATCCTGCGTAGATCGCCCTGCTCTCGCACCACGTGCGGCGTCAAGACGAGCAGCAGGTTGCTCTTGCGCTTCTCGTTCTTGGAGCTGCGGAATAGAAAACCCAGCACCGGCAGGTCTCCCAGCACCGGAACCTTTGTGCGCGACGTCACGTACTCCTCGCGCGTCAAGCCGCCAATGACCACGGTTTGTTGGTCCTTGACCACTAGCGTGGTGGTGGTGGTCCGACGCGTGATCGGGATGGCACCCAGGGCGCCCTGCGGAGCACCCGGAGCGCTGCTCTCGAGCTCCAGCTCCAAGCGAACCTGCGACGATTCGTTGACGTGGGGCGTGATCTTGATGCGGTTACCGGTGTTGACACGGGGCGCGGCGCCTCCCAACCCGCCGAGGCCTCCCAAGAGCGCGGCAGCACCCAGCCCTTGACTCTGTCCGCCCGCCAGACCCGCGAGATTGGCAATTCCTCCGCCTGCGTTGATCTGCGTGGGAATGTTCTCACCGACATCGATTTCGGCCGGAACATTGTCGGTAGCGATGATGTGCGGCGTGGCCAGGATATTGCCTCGGCCGCTCTCTGCCAGTGCATTCATCACCACGCCGAACGCGGGGATGCTCAACCCATTTCCCAACAGGTTGGTCGTACCGGGCAGATCGGGTCCGCGAATACCCGCCGCGAAGCCGCCCAGCAGGTTGGGGTCGAGCGGAAACGCCGTCGAACGACCGGCATCGAAGCCACCCAGGATCAGGGAATCGCCGTCTCCACCCAGGTCTTGTTGGGACCCACCGTGGAACGCAAAACCCAACGTGTTCGTATCGCTGACCCCGATGTCCATGATCACGGCTTCGATGAACACCTGACGGCGAGGGCGATCGAGCTTGTCGATGACCAGGCGAAGCTGTGCATAGTCCCGGCCAGACGACGTGATCACCAATGAATTGGTCGCCACGTCAGCGGTGACTTGAATCGTACCTTCGAACATGCCGGCCGCGTCGCCCGCGGCGCTCGCTGCGGCCTTTTTCCCCTTGGCGTTGGCCTGCTGGCCCGAGAGCATCTGCGTCAGCGTGGCCGCAAGCTCATCGGCGACGGCATGCTGCAGCGGCAGCACGTGTACTCTGCCGACCTCTCCAGGGCGCGCGTCGAGCCGCTTGAGCACCTCAAGCAGCTTCAAGTACGATTCCTCGGTGCCGACCACAATCAACGAGTTGGTCTGCGGATCGGCGATCACGCGGTTCAGTCCTCCCGAGGCGGCGCCGCCGCCCGGTGCTCCCGGTTGCCCCGGTTTGCCGAGCTCGAACAGCTCGTTGATCCGTGTCGCCAGCTCCTCGGCGGCACCGTAGTTCACCGGTTCGATCCACATCTGCTGGCCCACGCCTCCCACATCGAGCTCCTCGATGATGCGCACCAAGCGCCTCACCTGGGTCCCGGTGTCCGTGATGATGAGCAGCTGCCCGGGGCCGTACACCGAAATGTCTCCGTCTTTGCTCTTGAACTTCGCCAAGACAGCGGCCGCTTCTTCCGCCGTGACATGCTGCAACCGATACAGGCGAGTCACGAAGCGATCGGTTTCCGGAATGGGCGCGCCGCGCGAGTAGATTGGGGTGGATTGCGTATTGATGCCCGCGCTATCGACTATCTTGAGAAAACGACCGTGCGGGATGACGGTCATGCCGTTGACTTCCAGAATCGACAAAAAGGCCTCGTAGGCCTCCTCCAAGGTCACGGGTTGGGGTGACACCACCGTCGCTTTGATCTGTCGGACCTTGGCTCCGTAGATGAAGCGCTTGCCGGTCATCCCGCTGATGTGATTGACCAGCTCCGCCAGATCGGCATCCTGCAAGTTGAACTTGACGCGATAGCCAGGGGGTTTGGGTTCGAAAGGAATATCCGTTGCCTGCGCGATCTTGTCCATGGTGGTGGGCAGGGGGCCCGCGGCGCCTGGAGGATCGCGATCCTGCCCCTGCTGTGGGTTCTGCGGTTGCGGCTGCGCAAGCACGGGTGACGTTCGCGACAGCTGGGCCGTCAGCAGGGCCAAAGAAACGAGGGCAAAGGAACTGGTACGGCTAAGCCTAGTCACAAATCACTCACTTAATTCTGTAATCGATGCTTTGAGATTGACCACGGCGGTTGATCTTCACGTTCAGGTTATTGGCGGTCCGCAACCGAGCGTAGGCTTCCAGAGCCTTTTCGGGGCTCGCCATGTCGAACCCGTTGATGGTTTCCAGCCGATCGCCGTTTTGAAAACCCAGGGTCCCGAGCAGAGTATCGGGTCTGATACCAAACAGACGAATGCCCACCACCTTGCCATCTTTCTTCTCGGGTACGATACGAGCGGAACGCATCAGCTCCGCCTGATCGGCGAGGATTTTGTCCACCACGCTGCGATCGACGTGAAATTCGCTGTCGCTGACTTTCTTGATCTTGTCCTTGATCTCGGCGGGTACCGCCTTGGCTCCCCTGCGAGGCGGCGTCTTGGGCGCCGCCTTCTCCTCGTCCGCTTGCTCAGGCGTCGAGGCAGGCTGAGCTTTGACGTCGGGCTGCTGGGCAAACAGCAGCGCCTGGCAGAGGTCAGAGCTTTTGGTCAACCACACGGCTGGACTGGCTTCGGTGGGATTGAAGCCGATGTAGGCCACCTCTCGACCGCTCACGGCGTCGCCCACTCGTCGCAAGATCGGGTGAGTATCCCCATTGCCCTGCAAGGCGGCGAACGACCACAGCGGGTCGTCCGACTCGGTGATGATCTGAACCTTGACGTCACTGCAGACCGGAGCTCGCAAGGGATCGGTGATCTGCGGTTCGGGATCTGGCAGCGCCACCTTGGGTGCGGGCTTGCTGTCGAGCGGGCCCGTTTCCGAGTCGAACGGATTGCGCTTGATCAGGGGCTGCGCTGAACGCCGGTTGGGCGTGGTGCGCGCCGCCGCGGTGGGAGCATCGGCGACTGGCGGTGGTTGAGGTTCCGTCAGGGCCGCTCCAATGAGCGCCGTGGTGCCGGACGCCTGGAAGTAAGCGGCGATGGCCACCAGCGCCAGGATGACCAGCAGAAAGTACTTCTTGAAGAGAGCGTCGAATGCCACGTCGTGCGAGCCTTGTATAAAGCGAGAGGTGTGCCAGTGGTCAACGCCGAATCGCGCCGAAAAAAAGCTGGATCGCACCGCGATACGAGTGTCCGCGCGCCATCCTGGCAAAGCTGAGCCCGTACTCCGGCTCAGCGCGACAAACTGTCAATTCACTCGGCCCTCGCCAGCCCTCGAAGCCGTCTCGTCGGCCCTTGGACCGAACCACTACTCCTCGCCCAGCTTTCGGTAGATGGTGCGAGTGGAGATACCCAACAGTTGCGCCGCGAGCGATTTGTCCCCCTGCGTATGCCTCAGCGTTTCGCGAATCAGCCTCAGCTCGACTTCCTCGAGCGGCGTTCCCAGGCTGAACTCGAGGGTAGTCGGAGGCGCAGAGCTCGCCTTGGCGATCGAGTCGGGTAAGTCCTCCATGCGCAGGGTGTCGGTCCGACACAGCACCGCGCTCCGCTCGATGACGTTCTCGAGCTCTCGAACGTTGCCTGGCCACGAGTAGTCGCAGAGCTTGTCCATCACTTCCTTCGGCACCTCCAGCCGCATACGGTTGTTCTTCTTGCAGTAGATGCCCAAAAAGTGGTCCACCAACAGGGGGATATCTTCGCGGCGCGCCCTGAGTGGTGGAGCGGTCACGGCGATCACGTTCAGCCGGTAGTAAAGATCCTCGCGAAACCTGCCCGCCTCCACCTCCTGCGCGAGATCGCGATTGGTCGCCGCGATGATGCGCACGTCCGCTTGCACGGTATTGCCGCCCACGGGCTCGTATTCACCCTCTTGGAGCACCCGCAAGATTTTGACCTGCACGGCCGGGCTCAGCTCGCCGATTTCGTCCAAAAAGAGCGTCCCGCCGCGAGCCTTTGCGAAGCGTCCCTCGCGACGCGCCACTGCGCCGGTGAACGCACCCTTCTCGTGACCAAAGAGCTCCGCTTCCAGAATGCTTTCGGGAATCGCCGAACAATTCACGGCGATGAACGGACCCGCTTTGCGGCCGCTCTTGGAATGAGTGTAGCGGGCGAGCAGCTCCTTGCCGGTGCCGCTCTCTCCCAACAGCAAAATGGTAGCGCTCGACGGCGCCGCTTGAGTGGCGATGTCCAGCACGCGACGCAACGCCGCGCTCTGACCGACGATCTCACGATTGGTGAGCAGCTGCAGCTCTTGTCGGAGCGATCGATTTTCTGCAACCAGGCTCTGCTTTTCAGCCGCCTTGCGCACGCTTTTGACGATGTTCATGCGCTTCAGGGGTTTCTCGACGAAGTCGTAGGCTCCCTCTCGCATGGCCTGCACGGCCGTTTCGACGGTCCCGTACGCCGTCATCAACACCACCTCGCTGTCCGGCGACAGCTCACGCAGCGCTCTCAACAGCTCGACGCCGTTCGTGCCCGGCATCATCAAGTCCGTCAGCACGACTTGAACGCGGTGGCGACGCACGAGATCGAGCGCTTGCTTGGCGTCCTCCGCAACGAGCACGCGCATCCCCTCCTTCTGAAAAATCTTCTGGAGGGAGGCGAGATTGCTGAGCTCGTCATCGACCACGAGCACCGTGATTTCGTCGTCCCGAGCTCGAGCGGAAGGGGCGCTTGCCAAATTGTCCATTGTCCAGACATTATGACTCACCATCTGACAGGATTGCAACAGCCTGAATTCCATAGCAATTCTAGCTAGCTCCGAAACCTACACGCTCAACCGCCCGGCCCCCATCGAGAAAGTTCCGTGTCTGACAGCCCCGATCCGTTTCGAGACGCCCGAAAACCACCAAGGCGCAAAGAGCGCCAAGTTCGCCAGGATTTAGGAATTGCGCGCTTTGGCGCGTGGTGAGCTTGGAGCAATATCCTTGGCGGGCCTTGGCGTCCCTGCGTCGTGGCGGTGAAATAGGCGCTTCCGACCGCTACGACCTACTGGGATCACTGCGATGGCTCCTCGGACGAGACCAGTGGAGGGACCGCAGCGTGCTCAGTAGATCTCGTTTGGCATCGTAGCGGAAGCACGCCTGTGCCACAGGCTCGCGATCCCGAAGTAAAGCTCCTGACCAAGTCAGCCAGTGAGGCGCAAGCCGGGTTTCGCTTGCCGCCGACATCAGCTCGAGGCGCATGGGAGGGGCGACGTTGCATGTCAGCGTCAAGCGCCCGCGAGGCTTTTTGGACAGGATGAGCTCACCTTTTACAGGCAGCGTGAGCACGCCTTTTCGTTGCAGCCCTTCATCGACCCACTCGCGTGCGACGGCGGCGCCAGCCACATGAATGGCCCTGTCGTCGTGCAACCCCGCCTCGGCGAGCAAATCCAAACTAGCGGGGCGCTCGACCAAAGGATCCCATCGAACGCGATAGCATCCGTAGAGCCGTAAGCGAAAGGCGAGGTGCACACCAGCGAAACGTGAGATGAGCGTTCAGCCTTTTTTGAGCGCCTTCGGCTCGATGAAGTCGTCGGGGGCCAGCACCAAGCGTTGCACCACGTTCCCCTCGGCGAACGCCTGCGCAATCTCCTCTACATCCTCCAGCTGCACGCGCCCGTAGAAATAGTGGTCGGGTTCGACGGCGATGGTAGGCCCGGCCCAGCACACGTCCAAACAGCTGCTGGTGCAGGCCCGCACCTGGGCTCCGTGCAGGCCCAGCTCTTTCAGGCGTTGCTTGAGCCGCTCGTGGATCTCGACCGCACCCCGCGCCGCGCACGATCCTTTCGGCGTCCCGTCGGGGCGTCGATTCACACAGACGAAGAGGTAGCGCCGTCGCTTGGCCATCGGGTTTCGACCGTATAGAGTTCCCCGGCAGCCAGCGTCAACTACTCGCGACCGCGGACCTGCTATTGACTGCATCGGTGAGCTGTCAGCCCAAAGCTGGTACGGCCACGGGCACCCGATGCGAGGCGTTTTGTAACGAGAGCTTCCGTGACCGTGTCCGAGTGGGTGACGGTGACGGGGGGCGGGGCGAACAGAGAAGCGTGTCGACGAGCATCAAGAACCGTCGCGGTGCCGCTCGGGCCGACCTCAACCTGCAGGCGCTAGTGCCAGCCTTGCTGGCACGCGCCTGCTTTCGGTCACCGACACGCCCCGCCACTGCCACCGCCACGGCCACGGAACCCCCGCCGCGGCCACGGTATTGCAGGTCACGGCCACCGTCACAGAAGCTGAGATTGCGTCGCCAACACGAACTTGCGCACCGTGACCCGACTTCCAATCAGGGATGCGCCACCGCAGCGACCGATTCGCGGACAATCGCCAGTAGTTCGTCGAGGTCGTCGTCGGGAATGTTCAAAGGCGGCGTCAGGTACACGACATTGCCGAGTGGCCGCACGTAAGCTCCTCGCTTCAAGGCCTCGTGGTACACTCGCCAGCCGCTCTTTTCGAGGTAGCCACGGCCACCCGCCAGATCCAGCGCTGCAATCATGCCCAGGGTGCGTACTCCAGCAACGTGCTCGAACGCTGAAAGCTCGGTGAAGGCTCGCTTCAACCGAGCCGCCTTGTCAGCGCTAGCCTCGAGGATGCGTTCGTCTTGGTAGATCGCCAGCACTTCGTGCGCCACGCGCGCTCCCAAGGGGTTACCCGCAAAGGTATGACCGTAGTAAAAGGCACGCGAGTCGTTGCCCCAAAAGCCCTCGAATATTCGCTCGGTGACGAGTGTCGCGGCAAATGGCAACAGGCCCCCGCTGAGACCCTTGGCCGCACACAGAATATCGGGCACGACACCGGCTTGCCCTGCTGCCCACATGGAACCCGTGCGGCCATAGCCGGTAAACACCTCGTCGAACACCAAGAACGTTCCCACTTCGTCCGCCAACGCACGAGCGTGCTCGAGGTACTTTGGCGGGTAAATGCGCATCCCGCCGGCGCCCTGCACCAAAGGTTCCACCACGATCGCCGCGATACGCGCGCCGTGGCGCTCCAGCTCTCGTTCGAGATCGGACATCGCCTGCTCGAGATCTTCGGCGGGCGTAGCCACGTGTCCGCACTCGAATAGCGCCGCCTCGAACGGGGCCCGGAACTCGGGGACCCCACCGAGCGCCGAGACACCGAGTGTTTCACCATGGAACGCGCCCTGCAGGGCTACGAAACGCGTTCGCTCGGGGGCCCCATTTTGCCTCCAGTACTGCAGGCACATCTTGAGGGCTGCTTCGACGGCGGTCGAGCCGTTGTCGGTAAAAAAAGCGTGCGACAAACCGGGTGGAGCCACTTGAACCAGCGCCTCGGCGAATAGTGCAGCCGCCTCGTGCGTCACGCCCGCGAGCGAGGTGTGGCACAGCCGATCGGCTTGTTCCTTGAGGGCGGCAACCAAGCGCGGATGGTTGTGGCCCAAGAGCGCCGTCCACCATGAGGAATTGCCGTCGATGTACGAGCGACCATCCAGATCGAACAAGCGTGACCCCACCGCCCGCTGAATCACCAGCGGATTGCCTTCTGCAATGTATTTCTGCATCGGCGTGTAGGGGTGCCAAACGTACTTCTTGTCCGCGTCGAGGACGCGCTCGCGACGGCGTGCGCCCACGACTACGCGATCCTTTCCACGAGCTCGCGCGCCGGGTTGGTTGCTGCGCCGGGCTCGCCCATTGGAATCAGCAGGCTGGCGGTCGTTCCTTTCCCCTGCTCGCTCGTCAGGCGCAGCTCGCCACCGTGAGCGGCCATGATGCGCTGGACGATGGGAAGGCCGAGCCCGGTTCCGCTGGGACGGGTGGTGAAGAATGGATCTTTTGCCCTTTCGAGCACCTCTATTTCCATACCGTGACCGCTGTCGATGACGTCGATGCGCACCATGGGCACACCATCGAGCTCGTCTTGCGCGACGACGATGCGTACCGGACCGGAGTGCTTCATGGCCTGGCAGGCGTTTTCGAGCAAGTTGTCGAACACCAGGCGGAACAAGCCCGGATCGACCCAAACGTTCTGCACTCTCGGGTCGTCGGGGATCTCGACCTGCACCTCATGCTCGTCGTCGAGCACCGAACGGGCTCGCGAACAAAGCTCCACGAGCGAAACCTGGGATCGATTCACTCGCACCGGGCGAGCAAAACGCAATAGATCGGTGACCAGCCGATTCAGACGCGCCGTTTCTTCGTCGACGATGTCCAGCAACATGTCCCTGTCCTCGAGCTTAAGGCCACCGCGTCGAAGCCCGGAAACGGCATTGACAATCACCGCTAGCGGATTGCGCACCTCGTGAGCAATGGCGGCGGCGAGCTCGCCGACTGCTGCCAGCTGTTGCTTGCGCACCAGCTCGTCTTGCACGACGGAGAGCTCGGCATTCGAGCGACGTAGTTCCTCCGTCCTCAACTGCAGATTGGAAACCGTTTGCTCCAGCTGGGCCGCGGCAAACCGGTAGCGCAGCAGCAGCGTCGTAGCGACTCCAAAGCCGTACACCACGAAAAAATGGGGCAACAGATAGATGGTGTTGTCGATCAGGCCGGTGATCAGCCCAATATCGTTCAAAATGGCGCAGCCGAGCAGGACGGCGCCCCCCAACGCAATCAGCGCCTCGCGGCGTTCGGCACGATAAGCAAGGAGCAAGAGCACGATGCTGGCGCCGTATTGCGCCGAAGCCACGATGTAGAAGCCTCTTCCAAAAGAGGTGAGTGTGAAGGTATTGTGATTGACGACATAGCCGAAAACGACGCTCTCTTTGAGGCCGAAGCTCCCCTCGGCCCACCACCAGCCCCCCCAATTGACGACCTGATAAAATCCCACGACCGCGTAGAGCAACAGCGCAATCTGATTGGCGCGCGCGATCCGCGCATAGGTCATGACGAAATGTAGATTTAGCGTCCCAGCAAAAATAACTCCAGCGTGCCCTAGCCGAGCCCCGAGCATGCGCATGCTCAAATCCGTAGCGCCATGCGTCATCGACATGCCAATCGTCGCAATCGAGATTGCGCCGCACAGAATGCCGAACAGCAGATATTCGCTCTCGCGCCGCCGTACGTAGTAGGCAAGAATGAAGAACAAGCCCAAGCCGACGGTGGCCACCGCCCAGGTCGCCAGCACGCCGGAAAGAAAGGGGGACGTCACGACGCTACTCCACCGGCGCGTCACGATTGACGGTGATCGTGCGCGCAACCGCGGAACTTGGAAGACCGAGGGGCTGCTCGTCTGCGCTCACCAATGCCACGCTGAATCGGTGATCCCCGCTGGGCAAGCCGCCCACCTTCATGAGCTTGCCCGGCGTCAGCCACGCCTCGTGCTGCTCATCGGAGAGGCCCAGCGCGGCATCGATCTGGACCTTCACGCGCGGCGCATCGGGTCCCGTCGCACCGAGCACATGAGCGTCGACAAGAATGGCGTCGGCGGCTCGGTCACCGTTGTACGTTCCACGGGGCGACACCAAGACAATCGCGGGCGACGTCTGGCTCGCCGTCGCATTGGCGCCGGCGCTCGAGGGCGCGTCCCCGATCCAGAATGAAATGAATGACGAAGACATGCCGGCATCGGCCTGATCGGAATGAATCGTCGTACCGTCGGGCAACATGGCCGCGGCAAACAGCGTATGGCGCCCAGGTTCGAGGTCCCGATTCTCGGGCAGCAACTGCGCGAGCTGGATGGGTTTGGCCGGGTCGGCGAACACGCGGGGAATGAAGTCGTCGAGCACCAGCACGAGCGCGAGCTCCTTCGACCACTGGCTGGTTCGAAGTCGAATCGAGACGGTTGCCGCTTTGGACTCGGAGAGCTGGTCACCCGACGCCGGCGACACGATCTCCAGGTGCGGCCCCTCGGCACCGGCGACCGGCGCCGGCACGGCCTCGAACCGAATCGGCAGCCTCGGCTTCGGGGGAGCGGCCTCGCTGGGCCCCGGGGCAGACGGCGGGGGTGCCGCCGGCGCGACCGGCGACGGAGCCCCCGCGGAGGGATCCTCGGGGCGCGGGGAAGCCTCCATGCAACCCGAACAGGTTATCCAGATAGCGAACAAAACCCGGCCCCAAGACACGGCCCGTACGCTATCCCAACCGCTCGGCGGGTTCAAAGCGATTCCGTTCGGCAGCTCGGGCTGGAGACCGAGGGCGCGATCTGCTAGTCGACCTGCGTCCATGAGCTACGTGGTCTTAGCACGCAAGTATCGCCCGATGCGCTTCGAGGATCTAGTCGGGCAAGAACATGTCGCCAAGACACTGGCCAATGCCATCGAAACCGGGCGGGTCGCACACGCGTTCTTGTTTACCGGGGTACGCGGCGTGGGCAAAACCACCAGCGCGCGTATCCTCGCCAAGGCGCTGAACTGCATGGGTGCCCAAGGCCCCTCGGCAGCTGGGTCCGACCCAGGCCCCACCGCGACCCCTTGTCTGGAGTGTCCGGCGTGTGTGGAGATCGCCCGTGGCACGGACGTCGATGTCCGTGAAATCGACGGGGCCAGCTACAACGGGGTCGACGAGGTGCGCAAGCTGCAAGACTCGCTCCCGTATCAGCCAACGCGCGACCGCTTCAAAATCATCATCGTGGACGAAGTCCACATGCTCTCGCAAAGCGCATGGAATGCATTCCTGAAGACGCTGGAAGAGCCCCCTCCGCACGTCAAATTCATTTTTGCTACGACCGAAGTCCACAAGGTCCCGATCACGATCCTGAGCCGCGTTCAGCGCTTCGACTTCAAGCTGATTGGCGCCTTGGCCATCATCGAACGTCTGAAATCGGTGCTGGCACTGGAGAACATCCAAGCCGACGAAGAGGCTCTCTCGCTGATCGCGCGCCAGGCTGCCGGCAGCATGCGCGATGCGATGAGCCTTTTGGACCAGGTCATCGCCTGGAGCGGCAAACAGCTGGTCGGCAGCGATGTGGCGCAGGTCCTCGGAGTCGCCAGCCGCACCGCTCTATTCGCGATCGCCCAGGGCCTGTTGCAAGGAGACGCCACGACGTGTCTCAAGGTCATCGCCGAGCTCGTGGAGCAAGGCTACGACGTCAGCCATGTCGCGAAGGACCTGCTGGCACTGTTGCGAGACATGGTGGTGTCGCGTGTGTGTCGCAATCCAGATGAGCTCATGGACGTTGGCCCCGAAGAGCGGAGTGAGATCGAGAAGCTGGCAAAAACCACCAATCCGGACGACCTAATCCGATTGCACCAAGGCTTTTCGCAAGCCATGGATGACATTGCCAAGAGCGGTCAAGCGCGGGGCGCCTTGGAAATGCTGCTGGTAAGGCTGTGCCGTCGGCCACCCTTGATCCCCATCGACCAGTTGATCGAAAGGTTGAGCCTGCTCGAAAAGCGCTTGGGAGGGCGACCCGTCCCTCCCCCAGGCGGTCCCGAGCCGGCACCCAGCGGGCGGCGACCTCAGGCGCGCGAACATCGGTCTTCTCCGGCTCGCACCGAAAGGGAGCAGACCGAGGAGCCTCCAGCAGCACCCGAAAGGGCGGTGAGCGACACTGTCACCCATGGGGGTGGAGGCATGGACGGCGCAGCGCCATCGGATGGCGAGCTCACCGAACCCGCCTTAGCCCCTGCTGCATCCGAGCCGACGCCCAGTGCCGGCACACCCAGCCACACCGCGAATCCACCCGCAGAAAGCAATCAGCTCGCCCTGGCCAGATTTCGCGATATCGTGGAGGTCGTGCGTGAGACGCGGCCCGAGCTCGCTGCATTCCTCGAACACGCGGCAGTGCTGACCGCAGAACCCGGCACGCTCTGCTTGGCTTTCGAGCCCGACAGCCTGTTCGCCAAGCAGGTCAAGGGAGCCGATTGTACCGAGTTGTTGAGCCAGGCAGCGAGCCAAGTCCTGCAAGCTCCGACCCGCGCGGAGTTTCGGTTCGACTACGCTCCTGCGCGCGGTATGGATACCCTGAGTGCCGACCGAGTGCGGGCACGAGAAACCCGAATGAAGAAGGCCATAGCCGACGCCAGGAGCCACCCTAGGGTCACCGAGGCCCTGGAACTGTTCGGCGCACGGTTGAAAGACCTGAAGCTCAGCGAAGGCACCTGATGATACCGGGCCGCATCACTCGCCTCGTGCACCTGTTCAGCCGCCTGCCCGGTGTCGGAGAAAAAACCGCACAACGTTTCGCGCTGACCATGACATCGAACCCAGACCTGGCAGAGGCGCTCGGAACCAGCCTGCAAGAACTCGCACAGTTCGTTCGCCCGTGTGACATTTGCGGCAACATCGCCGAAGTCGACGAGCAGAACGCCGCGATTTGCGCGATTTGCAGCGATTCACGGCGGTCGAGCACGCTTTTGTGTATCGTGGCGCGCGTGCAGGACCTCATGGCCGTGGAGCGCAGCGGTGCGATGCGCGGGCGCTATTTCGTTCTGGGCAAGCTGCTGTCGCCGCTCGATGGCATCGGGCCCGAAGCCCTACCGCTCGACCGATTGCGATCGCGCATCGAAAACGATGGCGTGACGGAGGTCATCGTGGCCACCCCCACGTCCGTGGACGGCGAAGCCACCGCGCTTTACCTGGCGAGAGAGCTAGAAACACTGAACGTTACCGTGACGCGTATTGCCAGCGGCATGCCACACGGAGGCGACCTGGAATTCGCCGATCAGATCACGCTCGGTCGAGCCATCGACGGTAGGCGTTCTCTCTGACAGCAAAACCCCACCTTGAATCATCATGACGAAACCTTCACTAGATCCCGCTACGACCAAAGACCAAGCCATGAAGGCGCTACGCGAGGCAGGCAATCAGGCGCTCAGCCTCGTGAACCTGTGGTTCGAGCACCAAAATGCAAGTGCGCTGGTAGAAGTCTCCACCAAAGGGGCAGGCGCACCCCGAAGGGCAGCACGACGAGCCCTCAAGGCCTTGCGCGCGCGAGGAGTCGCCGTGCCGGACGCAAAGCCCGCCGCGGCAATGCGAGGGGAGTCGGCTGCGCAGCACCAGAAGGCGTGGTTGCTGGCACCGGACGCCGCGTTCAATTTGGTCTTGGTTCTCGCGCATCGTTCCACGAGCGGTCGCTTTCGTGCCGCGTTCGTGTACCTGAACGACGACTATGGGGTGACCCAGGTGCAACCGGGCGAATTTTCCCAAAGCGGATTGAAGAAGGCCATGGAAGGTCTCGCGCCACAAGCACGCTACAAGCCCACCGAGGTGAGCATCGAGTGGGCCCGTGCACGGATTCACCAGAGCCTGGCTCGACAGCGCGAACGCGGCTTGATCGAGCCACTCGGCCTCACTTCGATCAAGGAGCTGCTCGGCCCTGCTCCCAGCACTGAAATCCCCCATCCGTTCGATACGGAAGGGCTGGAAGTGGCGCCGGAAGATGCTCGGGAGATGAACAAGAGCTCGACCGAGCTCCACACGCTGCCGGAGTTTCGCACGTGGTTGCCCACACGCGAGGCGGTCGACGCGATGCTACAAGATGTCGGCAAGCAGCTAACCCCTGGTGAACAGCCCGAGCAGTCCAAGCTGGACGCGCTCCTGCAGCAAGCCATCATTGCCGCCACAGACCGCTACTTCACGCCGGAGCGACGCGAACGTTTGGTCGGTGCAATGAAGGACAGCGCAGTATCCATTTTGGCTCGTGAAGGCGAAACCACGGCGCTCAAGGTCTCCGCCACCATACACTGCATCCAGAACGCAGGCCTGATCACCGATCCTCCGAGCGAAGTACCGTTCCTGCGCGGCTTCTTCGATAAAGCGGTGGTGTACCTGCTGCTCGAGGGCAAGGGTAAGCTGCAGATCCCAATCCCCCAGGCGCCACAGGCAGTCAGAGGCGCTGCGGCAGGCGATGAGGATAGTCCAGCGGCAGGCGATGCCGAACAGCTCCGCGAGCCGCCCAGCGACGACTAGAACATCACAGCGACATCGACCAGGCTCTCTTTACTGAGCACGTCGTAGGTCGGGTCTTCTTCGGTTGCATCGTTGCACGATATCCTGACCGAACGCGGGTCGGACGAGGAGGCTTCACAACCAACGCTGCTTAGGTTTTCAGGCGAGAACACGACTGGTCCGCCTGCCGATACAGCGCGGACATTGAAGGGTGCATCCGTCGTCGGAAAACGCACCACCATGTCGCCCAGGTCGCCCTCTTCCTTGTAGATCTGTCGAACTCGGTCGCCCGAGGTGATCTCTCCAATGGAGACATCCGTTTCACCGTCACAGCGGACATCGATCTCGGACGCCGCACCGGTATCTATGCTGCAATCGCCGAGATCGTTCTCTACGACGATGGCGGCGGCATCGCCGACGGACTCGATGTCGACGTCACCCAATCCCTGATCCACGGAGAGGCGGCCGCTGAACGAGCGAGGCAGCTCGACGAGGATGTCCGCGCCCAGCGTGCCCACCGCATCGTGGCGTTGAGCCTGAATCAAGTAGTGCCCATCCTCTTCTTCGAAGATGAGTTCTAGATCGGCAAGGTCGTCGTCGATCGCTTCGCAGCGCCCGTCGCCCGTGTCCTCCTGGCCGTCGCAGATATCGTGGGCACGCTGGACGAACGGCTCGAAGCGCGCATAAATGTCGTCACGGTTGGTGACCCGCACGGTGATGTCTCCGTTGCCGCTGTCGACCACGACGTTCTTCCCGTCTTCGTAGGGTCCGGTGAATTCCTCGACTTCACCATGCCAGGTGTCGAGGGAAACCAAACAGACGCCTTCTCGATCCCCCTCATCGCAATCACGCGCCTCGCAAGCAGCGCCAAAGAGCGCCAATGTGCAAGCACCGAGCATCAGAGCTTTCAATTGGCTAGATTCACTTGTCATTGATGAAACCTCTCTAGAAGTCTTCTACGCGGCGCGCCGCGCGAAATTCCCCAAGGCCGGGCCGTATCGCGCTTTGGAACCAAGCGTAGAACTTAGACCGAAATCATGCGACTTCGATTCACCGGGGCACTCGCGTGAGCGCACCTCTCACCTGCTCGCACCTCGCTCCTCGTCATGTTCCGAGGTCGGCAAACCCCATGTCCTGTCTCACCTTTTGCCTAAACTCGTTCAGCAATGCCACGGTCGTCGGGCCCGGGGTGCCGACACCAACTGGCCGGCCATCCACACGAACCACGGGGAGTAGCTCGCGGAGAGTCGAGCACACGAATAGCTCATCGCAAGTCTCGATTGTCTCGCGATCGAGAGCTCGGTACATCACCGTGAGACCCAGCGCCTGGGCGGCCTGAATCACGCGGGCCCGAGTGATGCCCGGTAGAATGCCGGCACTTTCGGGAGGTGTCACCAGTTTGCCCTTCACGATGGCGAACACGTTCGACGTCGAGCCCTCCACTATGTCGCCGGTGTGATCGGTGATCAATGCTTCTAGGGCACCCTGGGCGCGCGCCTCACGCGTCGCCAGCACCGCCACCAAGTAATTGGTGACCTTCGCGCCGGCCGCAGCGGTGGCGTCCCCAACGCGCTGGGTCCGGTAGGTGATCACCGAAATGCCTCGTTCGTAAGCCTCGGCGGGCGGCGACTGGAGCCGATCGACGATGATGACCCTGAGTGGATGCTCGGCAGTACTGGGATCCAAGCCCATCGGCCCTTGACCACGTGTGACCATCACCCGCACGTAGCTTTCGTCGTTGCCGGCGCTGGCGAGCGTCGCCTCCACCTCTTCGCGGAGTACTTCGAGGCGCACCGGCAGGCGAATGAATACGCGCTCGGCTGACCACTCGAGCCGGCGCAGGTGCTCCATGAGCTCGAAGGGGCGACCTCCATAGGTACGAATCGTCTCGAATACCGAATCGCCATACAAGAAGCCCCGGTCGAAGACGCTGACCACGGCAGCGTGCTCGCCCACCAAGCGCCCATCGATCATCACTTGCCGAGTCATGCCGAGCCATGCGTAGTGCGCACTCAGGACAAAGGCAATGAGTTTGCCAGCTTTGCCGGCGCTTCGAGCAAGGCTTGCTCGGCGACTCCACGCGCGCTTTGGATAGCTTCGCTCAGGATTTTCTCACCGTCTGCGAGAACCTGGGTGTCTACGGGCGAGCCGATCGCGACAGCGACGGTCGTGAACGGCAATGGAATCTCGAAGTCATCCCAGGCCCGCCCGAGCCGCAGGCTTCGGCGAGCAGCGGAGGCAACCGGAAGCAGCAGCGCGCCGCTGCTGTTTGCCACCGCCACTGCCCCCGGTTTGGCTCGTTGCTTGGGCCCCTTGGGGCCGTCCACGGCAAACGCGGCATCCCTGCCGCCGCGCACGGCACGAATCATGCTCAACAAGCCGACCGCGGCCCCGCGAGAAGACGACCCGCGCACCACGCCGAGGCCGAGTCGACGCATGACCTGCGCTTGCAGAGCACCGTCGTTCGACCAGCTCACCAGCGTGGTCAACTTGGCCCTGTGGCGAGCGGCCAATAGACCCATCTGCTGTCCGTGCCAAAACGCGAAGACGCGGCGTCGCGGAACATCCAGATGCTCTTCGCCTACCCAACGCACACGCCAGCTCTTGGCCCAGCACTTGAGCAAACAAGCCAAAAGCAGCGCCATGACCCAACGCCAAGCCTGCTGCGCGATTGCGAAGAGACGGTTTTTCATGGGCACGGGCACACAGCAGGCTCACTCCAAAGGTTAGGGGCACTCGCCCCTAGGCGCCCCTCGATCCAGCCAGTCGAGCAGCGTCTTTCGTTCCTGTGCCGTGAGCCGCTCGATCGGCGGATTCGCAGGTATGCGGAAAGGCATCGAGTCGGTGCGAATGGCTCTGGCCATCAGCGCGTAGACGGGCTGCCCATGGCGCTCGGCGTGCACTTGGTCCCAGGTGAGCAGGGCGAGCGGCGCAGCGTGGCGAGAGGGTATGGTGTGGCAGCGCCGGCACTTGTCCCTGAGCACGCGATCGACCTCGCACGGAATTCCCGAGTTGGGCACGTGCAACAGCTCGACGGGAGGCTCGCGAGGCAGCTCGAGCGTCGACGCGGGAGCGGAATGGGTCGCCCTAGCAGTAGACAGCAGGTAGACAGCCGCGCCGACCAGAACCACGATGCCGACGACCCAGTGCGCCTTCGCAAGTAGGCGCGGCGTGGCGCTGCCCCTTCTGGTCTTGCGAAGATTTTGCGCGCTCATCCGTCCTCCGTTCGTAGCATCCAACGAGGAGCTCCACAGCTCGCCCGGCATTCGCTGGGTGCCGCCCATAGCCCGCACTTGCTGGCAAGTCCCAATCAGGCGCGCGAGGTGGGTCAAAAGTTGCCGCTGTGCCACAATCCAACGGGGCGGGCGTGCTCGTTTTGCGCAGCGATCCGGCGCTGCGGCCCAAGGGCCCAGCAGTCGTTGACTCGACGCCCCCCACGGGTAAACCTGAGAGCGTCTTGCGCTGTATTTCGGCAACCGGGCGACACCCCATCGTGGGAGGCCTCGCGGCTCTGATACTCGGCACGTCGCTCAGCGCGTGCCGCCAGGAGGCGAAGTCCTACCCAGAGCAACCCAACGACTCTGGGCAACCTCTGGTGTGCGAAGGCCCAAACCCGGCACCGGCTACGCTGCGCCTTTTGACTCGAACTCAATACAACAACACGTTGCTCGATCTGTTGGGAGACGACACGGCCCCGGCCAGCGACTTTCCACCCGAGCACCGCGTCGAGAACTTCGAGAACAACGCAGAGACGCATCAGGCCAATCCGCTTTTGGTGGAGAAGTATTGGGCTGCGGCGCGGGACATCTCCGCTCGAACCGTGGCGCAGCGGCTCGACACCGTTGCCCCCTGCCCCAGCGGTGATACCGCCACTTGCCTCGTGGACTTCATCACCAACTTCGGCAAGCGCGCCTTTCGCCGGCCGTTGTTGCCCGAGGAGGTCGAGTCATTTCGTAAACTCTACGACAAGGCCGCCCCCACGTTGGGCCACGAAGCGAGCATCGGCTTGGTGCTGGAAGCCATGCTTCAAGCGCCCCAGTTCTTGTATCGCGTAGAAGCACCCAAAGCGCCGACGCCGGAAACAGGGGCCATTGCCCTGGGCAACTACGAGATAGCCTCGCGGCTCTCCTATTTCTTGTGGAATTCGATGCCCGATGACGAGCTATTTCGAGCTGCCGATGCCGGCGAGCTGATGTTGGCTGACCAAGTCGAAGCTCAAGCGCGCCGCATGCTGGCCTCGCCGCGGGCACGCGCCATGGTGTCCGACTTCCACCGCCAATGGCTCGATCTCGATCGCTTCGATGGTCTGGCGCGCGATGGTAGCTCGGTCACGGACATGGGCGCTCTAGCAGATTCATGGAAGAACTCGCTGTTGACGTTCGTCGACTTCGTTTATTGGGGTGGCAGCGGTTCGATGGAGGAGCTGTTCTCGTCCGACCTCATTTTCGTGAATTCGACGCTGGCGAACCTGTATCAGCTCTCGAACTCGGAGGATCACTTCGTCGGCGTTGCTCAGCCGGGCCAGCGAGCAGGCCTGCTCACCCAACCGGCGCTCATGGCTCTTTTGTCTCACGCCGACCAGTCGTCGCCCATTCAGCGCGGAGTGTTCATCCGCGCGCAGCTCCTTTGCGATCCCCCGCAACCTCCACCGCCCACCGTCGACAACAATCCCCCCGATCCCGATCCCAGTCTCACGACTCGGGAGCGCTTCGCCGTACATACGGAAGAACCAGTCTGCGCCACCTGCCACGAGCTGATTGACCCGCTGGGTTTCGGCCTCGAAAACTACGATCAGTTCGGCCGCTACCGCAGCATGGAAAATGGGTTGCCCGTCGACGCCTCGGGCGCGATTGTCGACTCGCCCGATCCCACCATCGACGGCCCGTTTACCGAGCCTTTCGAGCTCTCCGCCCGTTTGGCCCAGAGTGCTGCCGTGCGCGATTGCCTGGCGACCCATTGGTATCGCTTTGCCATGGGCCGCGTGGAACAACCCGACGACAGCTGCAGCCTCGATCAAGCTCGGACCCGCTTCGCGGAGTCGGGCGGAGATCTCAAGGAGCTCTTGGTGGCGATCACCCTCACTGACGCGTTCCGTTACCGACCCGCCATGCCGGAGGGACAATGATGCGGAAAACCAGTACACGACGCCATTTTCTCAAGGGCGCGGGCGGCGTGGTGGTCGCCTTGCCGTTGTTCGAGTCGCTGAGCGCTCGCGCACAAAGCGAAGGCGAGGCGCCTCCCAAGCGCTTCGTCACCATGTACAACCCCAATGGCACGATTCACGAGGCCTGGTTTCCCACCGGCAGCGAGCGTGAATTCGAATTGGGTGAGATCCATCAACCGCTGGCTCACCACAAAGACAAGCTGTTGATCTTCCAGGGGGTCGACGCCAAGGTGACGGCCACGGGCCCTGGCGGCCCCCACCAGCGCGGGATCGGCGCGCTCTTCACGGGTCGCGAGCTCCTCGAGGGCGAGTTCGTCGACGGCTGTGGCTCGCGCGCGGGTTGGGCCAATGGCATCAGCATCGACCAAGCCATCGCGAATCACATCGGCCTGGAAACTCCACTCAAGAGCCTGGAGATCGGTGTGCGTGCCAGCGAGGCGGACGTTCAGGCTCGCATCAGCTACGCGGGGCCTGGTCAACCCCTGCCGCCCATCAACGATCCGCTCGAGGTTTATCAGCGGTTGTTTGCCAACTTCGTGTCAAAACCGATCGATCCGAACGATCCGACCGATCAGCGAGCCTCGGTCCTCGACGCCGTTCAGTCTCAGTTCGAGCTGCTCGAGCGGCAGCTCGGCTCGCACGATCGGCAAAAGCTCGCACAGCATTTGGAGCTGGTGCGCGACCTCGAGCGCCGTATCGGCGTCGGTGCAGAGGCGCCCGCGAGCTGTGACGAGCCGTTGCCCCCACCAACCCTCGACCCCAACAGCGAGAACGATATGCCTCTCGTCATGCAGGCGCACCTACAGCTATTGGCCGTGGCGTTCGCCTGCGATCTCACGCGAGTGGCAAGCCTGCAGATTTCCACTGGATTCAATCGCATTCGATTCCCCTGGCTCGACAGCCTCAGCGAAGGACATTCGCTGTCGCATTCGGGTCCGAGCAACGAAACTGCGACGCTCCAGCTCGTGGCTCGCGCCAAGTGGCATGCCGAACAGCTCGCGTACTTCATGGATCTTCTGAGCCAGATCCCCGAAGGGGACGGCAGCATCCTCGACAACACCGCCATCTTGTGGGGCAACGAGGTGTCGCTCGGCAATACCCACTCGCTCACCAACATCCCCTATCTCATCGCGGGCAATGCAGGCGGAGCCATCGATACCGGGCGCTTCGTGACCTACGAAGCAGCTTCTGCAAACGATCTATTGGCTGCGGTCTTGAATGCTTACGGCGTCGAAACCCAGACCTTCGGCCACCCCGATTTCGCGACCGCCCCGCTGAGTGGTGTGTTGGCCTGAGCGAGCTAGCCGCGACTTCCGCGGCTGACGATATCCAGGTAGCGTTCGAGCACTGTTTTCAGCCCGAGCTCGAGGCACTCGCACACGACAGCGTGGCCGATGCTAACCTCGAGCACATCGGGGACCTCCCGCAAGAACGTGGGCAGATTGTCGAGATTCAAGTCATGGCCAGCGTTGACGCCCAGTCCAAGCGCTGCTGCCTGGCGCGCCGCGTCGGCGTAACGGGCAATCACGGCGCTCTGCCGCGAAGAGCCATAGCTGCTGGCGTAGGCTTCGGTGTAGAGCTCGATGCGCTCGGCACCGGTGCGGCTCGCCGCTTCTACCTGCTCGGGCACCGGGTCCATGAACAGACTGGTCCTGATCTTTGCGTCCCGAAAGACTGCCACCACTCGCCGCAGCTCCGCGAGGTCCCGCACGGCGTCCCAGCCATGGTCGGAAGTGAGTTGGTCGTCTGCATCCGGCACCAAGGTGACCTGATGCGGCTGAGCCTCTAGCACGAGCGCTACGAATCGCGGGCTCGGGTTGCCCTCGATGTTCAACTCGGCATGGGGGAACTCCTGCAACAGGCGCGCCAGTGCTGGGACATCCGAGTAACGCACGTGTCGTTCATCCGGCCGCGGGTGAACCGTAATCCCGTGCACACCCAGGGTCAGACAGCGGCGCGCAAAGGCGAGCAGATCGGGATAGTTCCTGCCGCGCGAATTGCGCAACAAGGCAATCTTGTTGAGGTTGATCGAAAATTTTGTCACCGGTCGACAAGGCTACTCATAACGCGGGGCGTGTCCACGCACAGCCCTCTCGAAGAGCAACCTCAACCCTTTAGCTCTGCCAGCTGCGCTTCCGCTTCAGACAGCGAAGCATCCGACTGCAGCGCCCGCTCTAACATCTGGATTGCTTTGGATTTTTCTCCGAGCTTCGCGTGCACCTGGCCGAGCCGCATGAAGACCTCCGCCTTGGTGATGGGGCTGCCCTTTTCGAGCCGCTGGAGCAAGAGCGCTCGGAACATCTGCTGGGCTTTTTTGAAGTCACCGACGTCGAGCGCTACTTCTCCCAGCTGCTTGAGTACCTCGACGTTGCCCGGCTCGATGCGAAACGCCTTATCCAATTCTTCGAGCGCATTCGAGGTCTGCCCTTCGGCAAGGTAGGCCGTCGCCAAGCGCTTGTGAATGTCGCCCAGCTCCCGTGACCGGCGTCCACCGAAGCTGTCGACGATGCGTTGCAACGCCTCGATGGCCTGCTTCGCGCGACCCGATGCACTGTACGAGTCGCACAATGCCAACAGTAGATCGCGATCGTCGGGCTTGAGCTCCGCGGCTTTGCTCAAAAGCTCGGCCTCGGCAGCACGATTTCCACATTTGGCTGCCTGAATCTGCGCGGCTTCGCGCAACAGCGCGACGCGCTTGTCCAAATCGCTCTCGAGCTCTGACTCGCGGGCCATGAAGTTTGCCAACTGTTCCCAGTTTTCATCGGCCGTGTAGCGTTGCCGCAGCTCCTCGCGCAGCCAGGCGTTGCTTTCGTCGAATTGCAAGCCTCGCTCCAGAGCGCGCGTGATGCTTTCGCTCTCGTCGAGTGCCTTGTACTGCTTCACGAGCGATCTCGTCAGGTCGATCGCCGCTTCCCCATCCGCCATACCGAGCAGCTGTTCCAGCACTTCGGCGGCTTCGCGCGGCGCGTTGCTGGCCTGATAGAGTCTGGCCAGCGCCTCCAGCGCACCCCGATGGTTCGCCTCGCGCGCCAACACCGACTTGTAGGCATCGATGGCGCGCTCCCGGTCTCCGAGGCGAGCATCGTACACCTCGCCTAGGCGGACCTGCAGGGTGAGCTCGGCCGCAACATCACCCCGATCGCGGGCGGCCGAGATCTGCTCGGAGAGCAGGTCGGCCAGCTCTTCGTCGCGCTTCTCCCGCTCGTAGAGCTGACTGAGCCTGATCACGGCATCGCTGTGTCCCGGTTCTTCGTCGAGGATCGCCCTGAGCAGGCTGACGGCGGTATCCACCGCTTGGAAATGCTCTTCGTTCAGCGTGGCCAGCTCCAGGCGCAACTGGCTGCGGGATTCCGGAGTTTCCGCCAGATCGATCAGCCGCTCCAGCAGTCTGGCCAAATCGTCGTAGCGCTTCGCGCCTTCGTACATGGCGCGCAGGGCGTCCGCCGCCTCACGATCGTCCGGATCGTCCTCGAACAGCGAATCGAATAACTCGATCGCCTTGTCGGTCCGTCCCAGCTTGTCACGGGCGATCTGCGCGGCCCGGTGCTTGAGGTCCTTGACCACGTCCCCAGCGGCGCGGAGCTCCGCGCGCTTGACCAAAAGCTCGAAGACCTCGGCGTAGTCCGCCTTCGCCTCGGCAATCTTGGTGAGCTCCGCCAGCGCCCAGATGTTCATCTCGTCCTGCGTGAGCAGCTCGCGCAGCACCTCCTCGCTCTTTTCGGTGTCACCGCGACTATCCGCAAGCTCTTTGGCGCGCCGATAGAGCTCCTCCCGCCGATCCGGATCGTAGTGGAGCTTGGCACGACGGCGCAGGGTGGCTATCAACTCGAGCTCGCGACCCGCCACGCTCTGCAGCTGCTCGAGCAGTACCAGAATTTCATCGTTCTCCGGCTCGTAGCTCAGCGCTTTCATGAGCGCTTGCTCGGCGGCCTCGGGGTTTCCGAGCCGATCTTTGTACCAGTCGGCAAGGCGCACACAAAGCTGGCTGGCCTGTTCGGGCGTGAGCTCCGTTGCTTTGTCGATGGCGCTCTTCAGCGCGTCGGCGGCTGATTGCCAGCCACCGTTGAGCGGGGCCAAGCGTTCCAGCTCGTCCAATAGTGCGGGATCGGCTGGGTTCTCTTCCAGCCCCTGCTCCAAGACTCGCTGAGCGGCGGCCGCATCTTTGCAGTCTTCTTCCAAAACACGCGCCAAGTTCCGGCGCATGTCGATACGCTCCTCCGGGCCTTCCGCAAATCCAATCCGTTTCTCGTAGAGCCCTGCCAAGCGATCCGTTTGCCCTCGCGCTCGATAGACCTCCTCGAGAATGTCCGCGGCCTCTTCGAACAGATCGGGATCGTCCGTCAGCTTCTGGAGCTCGCTGGCCGCAGCCTCGTGATCTCGATTGCGCTCCAGAGCCATGCGGAAGGACGCCAGCGCCTGGCTGGGATCCTTGAACTCCTTGCTCTGGATCGTGCCGAGCCGATAGTAGAGCTCCGCTTGTTCATCCTCGCGCTCCTCGACCACGACGCGCCGGTCGAGGATCTCACTCAACCGCTCGGCATCCCCCAAGTTGCTGTACAACCGGTCGAGCGCCACCAATAGCTCGGGTTGATCACCCGTTTGTTCGATGGCTCGCGTGAAATCTTCGACTGCACGCCGATTGTCATGCAGGTGCCGCTCGGCGATGTGACCTGCTCGTACGAACAGATCTTTGGCCACTTCGGGATCGAACGTGGCTTGTGCTCGCTCTTCGAGCACATCCGCGTAGCGGCCCCAGCCGTTCGAGGCTTCAGCAAGCCGCTCGATGCCTTCGTGCAGATCCTGACCCTCGGGCTTTTCGGACAGCGCGCGCAGCAGGGCGCCTTCGGCATCCGACACGCGCTCGAGCTTCTCTTCGAGCACCTGGGCTATCGAGCGCAGTGTCTCGACACGCTGTTCGGGATCCATTTCGGCCGTGAGGCGCATTTCGAGCACCGCCACCAAGGGTTCGTGGGCGTTGGTTTGGGTCAGCACGGGGACCAACACCTCGGCGACCGTCAGCCGCAAGTCTTCGTGTTCTTCGCCGATCTCTCGGACCTTGGCGATGGTCGTTTCGTCCTCGGGCGTGTCCTCCAAGACCAATCGGTACGCTTCCAAGGCCTCCTCGTACTGCTCCAACTTGGTGGCCAGAATTTCCCCAATCTGGCGCCGTAGCAGCGCACGCTCTTCCGCCCCTTCCGCCAGCTCGGCTTGCGCGCGCAAGTTGTCGAGCAACTCGGGCCACATCTGCTCGGCTCGGTAGAGGCGATTCAGCGCCGAAAGCACTTTGGCATCTCCCGGCTGAACATCCAGAGCCTGCGTCAGCACTTCGATGGCGCGCGAGTGATCTTTGAGCTTCGTCTCGTATACCTCCGCGGCAGACGAAAGCAGGTTGTACTTCAACTCCGCGTCATCCTCGTCGCAAAGGTCCACCCGCATCTGGTAGAGCTCCACCAGGCGCTCCGAATTCTCGTGCTGCTCGTACAGTTCGATGAGGCAATCGACCGTGAACGCGTTGCTTGGCTCGATCTCCAGCGCCCGTTCGTAGGCTTCGATGGCGCCGGTCGGGTCATCGAGCATGTCGCGCTTCGCCTCGCCGACGCGTCGCCAAATCGAAGCTCGCTCTTCTTCGTCGAGGGAGAGCTCCGCCTTCGCCGTCAGCACTCGAACCAACACCGGCCAATCGCTGAGCAATGTGGCCAGGCGCTCCATGTAGTTCAGCGGCGTGAGGTCCGTTTCGTCCACGCGATGCAGGCGATCGTAGGCATCGAGCGCTCGTCGCGGATCGTCCCTCCGCTTGTTGTGCACCTCGGCGAGAGTCGACAGCACGTCCCGCTTCGTGAGGATGTCGGGCGACTCGGCCAGGACTTCGTCGTACAGAGCGGCAAGCTCGTCCCATGCAGAAGTGGCCTCGACCAGGCGCTCGTAGCTCGCCCTCACGTCGTTGTCTTCTGGGTCGAGCCGGAACGCTTCTTTCAGGGCGAGCCTGGCGCGCTCCTGATTGCGGCCTCGAGATTCCCACAGCTCTGCTGTTTCTCGCAGAACCGCGACTTGTTCATGAACATCTCCGGCCAAGCTGAACCGATCTTCGTTCAGCTTGATGAGTCGCTTCCAGTCATCCAGGGATTCGTAGAGCGGACGCAAGATCTCCACCGTTCGCTCGCGAAACTCCTCGGAAGCTCGCATCGCTTCGAGCTCTTCTATGGCCGCTTCGTGAGACGGCAGCGATTGCACGATTTCTTCGAGCTGGTCGAGCGCACGCTCCGGTTCTTCGAGCTCGTTCTTGTAGAGCCTGGCAAGCGACAACCGAAACTCAGCCGCCGCCTCGATGTCCGGGGTGGATTCCGCACGCCTGAGGTAGTGCTCCGCCAGATCCGTGTAGCGCTTTCGCTTTTGGTAGAGCTTGGTCAAGGCATCCAACGTCTCGACGTTCGTCTCGTCCACCTCGAGTGCCTGCCGGTAGGTTTCAATGGCCTCGTCCGGTTGATTCAGCGCTTCCGTCTGGAGCCTGGCGATGACATGGAGCGCTTTCAGCCGATCGTCGGGATCGAACCGATGATTCAGCGCGTCTCGATACAGCTCCACACGCGCGGCATGCTGTTCGGTGTCGCGCAAGATGGCGTCCACCGCGTCGAACAGCTCACGATTCTCGGGCTCGAACGCGAGCGCGCGCCGGTAAAACTCGAGCGCCCGCCGCGAATCGCCGAGCTCGCTGAACAACTCGCCGGTGCGACGGCAAAGCCTTAGTCCGGCATCGTCTTCGATCGGCTGATCGGCGAGCCGTGAGGAGTAGATTTCGGCGAGCTTTTGGCTGGCGCCAGCCACCTTCGCGAGCCGTTCGAGCTCGTGAATCGTATCGTCGTCGGCTAGGTCGTCGTCCAGCAGCTTGGCCGTCGTGTCCAGAGCCGCGAGGTAGTCCTCCTGCTGCTCCTCGTACAGCTTCGCAAGCCGAGTCAGCAGCTCGCGCTTCTCGATGGGGTCCTGGCTGGCCGCCAAACGCGCCTTGATGGCCTCGAGCAGGCTCTTGTAGTCCGCACGAGCTAGATAAACGGGTTCGAGCAGCGAAGCGGCACGTGCCCTGAACTCCACATCGATGGACCCAGCCAGCAGCTCCTCCAGCCCCTTGATGGCCGGCTCGTGCTGCCTTTCGATGTCCAGGGCTGCCTCGAATTCGTCGAACGCGCGATGCAAATCGTTCATTTGCTTCGCTGCGACTTGCGCAATCTTCACGTGCAGCAGCGCGGCATCGCCCACCCGAGAATCGAGCTGTCGTTGGTACAAGGTGATCAGCTCGACCCACATTTCTTCGTGGGTGTACAGGCTCTCCAGCGCCTCGATGGCGGCAGGTTCGAGCTCCATGTCCAAAATGGCTTCATAGACCTCGATGGCCTTGCGCCGGTCTTCGATGACCTCCGCCAGCAGGCGCCCACGCCGGAACAAGAACTGTTTGCGATCTGCGTCGGTTTCGGCAGTGTCGGCTCTGCGCTCCAAAATATCGAGCAAGCTCTGGGCGTCGCCGGCCTCCTCGTACAGCGATTCCAGGGCAGCCAGCGCCTTGGGATCGTCCACGCGAAGCTCTAGAGCTTTCTGGTAGTACTGCCTGGCCAGCTCGCGGTCGGCGAGTTGGTGCCGAGCCAAATCGGCAATACGCAACGTCACGTCGATCTGCACATTGCCGTCGAAGATGTCCGGAACCACCTCACACAAGAGTTTGACCTGGTCCGCCCGTCGCTGTGTGGCAGCCGCCAGGCGCTCCAGATGCTCCAAGTAGGGGCCGAGTGCCGTGTGTCCGGCTGCTTCGCGCACCGCCCGTTCGGCGTACGAGTAGGCTCGGGTTCTGTCATCCAGCGCATCCTCGGCAACGCTCAGCGCTCGCTCCAGACCCCTGAGTTTCGTATCTGGGTCCTCGGCCGTGTCTACCTCGATCTCGAGCACGCGCAGCAAGCGCTGTGCATCGGTTTCTGCTTCGTAGATCGGCCTCAGCACCGCGGCGCTCTCACGCCTGGTGATGCTGTCGGAGCTATCCAGCATTTCTTCGAGGGCGTGCCGGCTGGGTTCGTGCTGCGAATCGATCTCGAGTGCCTTGCGATAGGCGCCCAGGGCACCCTCCCAGTCATTGAGATGCTTGCGCTTCACTTCTCCCAGGGCGGCGTACAGCCTCAACCGCTCGCTGTCGTCAGGCGCAATTTCCAAGTGTCGGTCGTACACGTCCGCCAGCTCTTCGTATCGGTCGGCAGCAACGTACAGTTGCTCGAGCGCACTCAAGGCGGCGACGTCAGCCCCGAATTCCGCCACTAGAGTTTGGTAGCTCTCGATCGCCTCGGCTATCTCTGACAGCTGCTTCCACTGCGTCTCCGCGGCGCGCGTCAAAAGCTCCTTGCGCCGTGCATCATCGGTCGCAATCTCGCGACGACGCTCCAGCACCGACACGAGTTCTCGATAGCGCTCCGTCGAAACGTACAAGGCATCCAGCGCTGCCAACGCCACATCGTCGTCCGGGTTTTCTTCTACCCTGGCCTTCCACGCGGCAATGGCCCCGTCGTTGTCACCCAAAACGTGCTGACAGAGCTCACCGAGTCGCCCCAACAGCTGCGCGCGAGCCTCGGCGTCGGGCTCGAGACCCACCTGAATGCGCAGAATGCCCGCGAGCTTTTCGTGCTCGCCCGACGCTACGTACAGGCGTTCCAAAGACCTCGCAGCCGGGAGCACGAGTGCCGCGTCCGACTCGTCCAGCTCTACGACCTCGCGATAGGTCAGCTCGGCGCGCTGTTTGTCGCCAATTTGATCTTCGTAGAGTCCCGCCACTTTGAGCAAAATTTCGCCTTTTAGCCCAGGCGAGTCCGCATTCTTTGCGGCTCGGGTCAGCACCACGGCAACGCGCTCGTGCTCGCCCACGCGGCGCCCCACCTCGATCAAACGCTGGCGTGCATCGGCATCGAGCGGATCGAGCGGCACCAATCTGCACAGCGCGTCGAGTGCACCCTGGTCGTCGTGCAGGCGATCGTCACGCAGGGTCGCGATGCGTCGCAACAGCTCGGCCTGCTCTTCGGGACTTCGATCTTCTTCTTGTTCGTCGTCCAGCCCCTCGAGTCGAATCATCAAGACTCGCACCAGGTCGCGGATCTCGTTGCGCGACTCGTACACGCTTTCGAGCATGCGAGCCGCGCGTACCCTCAGGCTGCCGATTTCCAGCATGCGCTCGGCGAGCTCACGCGCCTGGTAGTCGTTGAGGCGCTCGCGGAGCACGTCCTCGACGTGGTCGATGGCACTCTCCGGGTGGTGCAAATCGATCTGGATGCGCGCCAATCGAAGCTTTGTCTCGACCAGCTCGTCGCCCACGGCCGTTTCCAGGCGGCGGGTCAAAAGCTTGGCCAGCTTTTCGTTGTCGCCCTGACGTACATAAAGCCGGTCCAACGCCTTGCTGGAAGCGTCGTGCATCGGGTCGATTTCGAGGATCCGCTCGTAGTAGCGGATGGCCTTCGGGGCGTCCTCGGTGATTTCTTCGCAAATCAATGCGACTTCGACCAGCATGTCGATCTGTCGCTGCACGTCGTCGGTCGCCCTGGAAGCGCGGTCGTACAGCGCTTCCAGCTCCCCCCAGCGTTCCGCTGCCGTCAAGATGTCCTTCAGGTGCTGAAACGCGGGCTCGTTGCTCGGGTCGAGCTCCAGGATCTTTTCGAGATACGGAGCGGCGCCGATCGGATCGCCCAACTTATCCTCGTGCAGTCGGGCAGCTCGTTCTGACAGCTCGATCTCGATCTCTCGATCGAGCTTGCCGCGCAAGACCTCGCGATACCGCTCCGCAAGGTCCGTCGGGCGCCCCGAAGCAGCAGACAAGGCCTCGGCGCGATCCCACAGCGGGAGCTCGGAGGGGTAGCGCACGACCGCCTGCAGCATGACGTCGAGCGCGCTGCTGTAGGCACCCAGCTTTCCTTCCAGCACCGTGGCTAAGCGCTGGTACAAGTCCAGGCGGTCCGCATCGTCGGTGGCGTCGGCGATCATGACCTCCAGCGCCTGGGCCTCGCGACGGGCATCGCCGCCCGCCGCGTAGAGCTCGGCCAAGAGCTCCGCCGCCTTGACCTTGGTTGCGTCACGCTCGACCAAACGCTCGAGCAACGCCACGGCCTTGGGCTTGGCCGCTTCGTTCTGCAAAGCCCTGACGCATGCCTGCAGCGCCTCTGCTGGCTTGTCCAAGCGAGTCAGGTAGAGGTCGGCCAGCTCGAGCTCGCGCTCTGCGCGTTCGTCTCCTTCAGAAACGTCGCGCTGCTGGGCCACGACCTCGGAGGCTCCTTCGGCGTCACCCGCCTTCAGCAACAAACGAGCCAGCGTGGTGAGAGACGTGACGTCTGCCTTGTCGATCTCCAGCACGCGGCGATGCAGCGATACCGCCGCTTCGGGCGACTCGAACACCTCTTCTTCCAGAGTTGCCCATTCTTTTAGAATGGCTAGACGCTCTCGATCGTCGGGTGCGTGCTTGACCCTCAACTCCAAGAGCCAGCGCAGGTCGTCGCGACGCTGCTCACGACGCAGAATCGCCTCGAGCGTGTGCGCCGCTTCAGTGTCGGCAGGGGACTGTTCCAGAAGCTTTTTCAGCGTCGCGATCGCCTGGTCTACCTTGCCCAGCTCGTCGGAGTAGACGCGGGCGAGCTTCAGGCTAAGCATGCGGCGCTCGCTGGAGGTAATGCCTTCCGCCTTCGGCGGCTGTGACGGCGCCTCGGATGCACCACGCTTCCTGCGGCGCCTGCGCTTCGGCGGCGGGGGCGAGCTGGGCAGTGTTGCGCTGGCGAGCCTCGCCTCCAGCGACGCCACGAGCTCGTCCCAGGCACCGGCGGCACGGCAGGTCTGCTCGAGCAGCTCGAGCGCGGCATCGCTGTCGGGAGCAATGGCGTACGCCTGCTGAGCATACAAAGCTGCAGCCTTCTTGTCGGCAAGGCGGCTGCCCGATACCTGAACCAAACGGCTCAAGAGCTCCACCTTCTCATCGGGTGTCTGCGCCTTGTCGAGCAAGACTTCGTACAGAGCCGGCAGGCGGTTCCATTTCTCGTCTTTCTCGTACAGCGGGATCAGGGCACGCGCCGCCTTCACGTCCTCGGGGTCGACGGCCAGAATGCGCTCATACGAGCGAAAGGCTCGGTCCGGCTGGTTGAGGCGGGTTTCGTAAACCGCCGCGGCTCGGTAGCTGAGCTCGACCTTTTGCGCATCGTCACGCGCGCGATCCGCAGCCGTGCTGAAGACGTCGGCCAAGCCTTCCCAATCTTGTTGGGACCCGTACAACTCCTCCAGGCCGTCGTAGTCGGCTTCTTGCAGAAAGGCTTCACGCAAGACCCGCAGGGCGCGATGATGCCCCGGCTGCAGCTCGAGCACCCGACGCCAAGCCTGAGTGGCCTTGTCAGGAGCGGAGAGATGATCGGCGTACACCGACCCTAGCTTTTGCAGTACTGCGAGGCGAGCTTGCTTGTCGTCTTCGAGCAACTCGACGCGGCGCTCGAGCGCATCGGCGAGGTTGACCCAGTCCCTTGCGCGTTCGGCGTGCTTTTCCAAAGAATCGAGCACATCCGTTCTGCTGGGGTCGGCGTCCAAGATTTGCTTGTACAAGCGTACGGCGTCGCTGCCGCGGTTCAGCCGTTCCGCAGCCAGCTGCGCCATCTCTTTCATCAGCGACAACCGGGCTGCGCCTTCTGCTGTCTCCAACTCGGATTCGTACAACTCGTATAGAGCCGGCCATGCCCTACGCTTTCGGTAGAGCTCCTCGAGTCGCTCCCGAGCCTCGACGTCGTCGGGCGCGATCTTCAAGAGCTCGGCATAAGCCTCCGTGGCATTCTGTACGTTCGAAAACTGCTCGAGCCAACGCCGAGCTACCGCTCGGTAGAGGGCCTTTTTCTCGTCCAGATCTGGCGTCCATTGAGCCAACCGTTGCTGGTTGGTGAGCAGGTCGCGATAGCGCCCCAGCTTCTCGTAGAGCGAGACGAGCTCACGCACTTCCAGAATGTCGTGTTCGTCGAGCTTGTCATCGAGCTGCACGATCTGATTGAGCACGGCGACCAGCGCGGTATCGCTCTTGAGATACTGCCGGTAGACGGTAGCCACCTCGCGCAAAATGGCCACCCGCTCCTCGTAAGCCTCCTGAGGCGTTCGCTCCAGCTGCTGGCGCAGCAGCTCGACCAGTGCGTTGTAGCCCTGCGTCTGCTTGTAAAGGCGCTTCAGCGCCTCGCGCGCTTCCTGATTATCCGGATCTTGTCGCAGAATACTCTTGTACTGTTCGATGGCTTTTTGCGCGTTCTTCTGACCTTCGGCCAGCTTCGCGATCTCTTTGCCGAGCGCCGTCTTCTTTTGCTTGTCTCGCTCGGCTTTCTGCGCCGCGCTAAGAATGTCGATCAAGTGGGCGTCGTCGTCCAATGCCGCAGAGTATTCGCGAAAAAAGTTCAACACGCCTTCGTGCGCCGGCTCGATCTTGCGAATCCGTTCGAACCACGGCTCGGCGTCGCTCGGGCTTTCGCGCTTGCGCCAGTGCAACATCGCGATCTGAAACATGTCGCCGACGGTGTCTTTGCTGTCCGCGCCCTTCGTCTTCAGATCGTTTTCGTAGAGCTGAACCAAATCGTCCCAACGTTCTTCGGCAGAGTAAAACCCGGCCAAGAACTCCTTGGCTTCTCGATGGTCGGGGCGAGCCCTGAGCACTCGGTCGTAAGCTCGCGAGGCGCGGTCCTTGTCACCCAGCTTGTGCAGGTAGGTGCGCGCCAAGCGAATACCCGCCGCGGCCTTGCTGTTCACGTCTTCACTGCGATCGGCCACGCGTTCCAAGACGCGCGCGACTTCGTCCCAACGCTGGTTGCGTCGATACACGCGCTCCAACATCTTGCTGGCGCCGACGTTGCTCGGATCCAAGCGAACCGCTTGCTCGAGCCTGTCGATAATCCGATCGATATCGGCCTCTTCGCCGGCGAAGCGCAGCTCCATCTCGCTGGCCCGCATCAACATGGAGCTCTTGTAGACGTCGTCCTGAGCCGCCTCGGCCTCGGTAACGTAGCTTTTTACCAGGTCTTTGTAGCGCTCGCGCTTGCGCTCCGTCTCCTCCAATGCCTGCGTGATGGCAGCATCGTCCGGCGAGATCTCGAGCAAGCGCACGTAGTCGGCGGCAGCGCCGTCGTCATCCAGCAGCTCCTCGATCAAGACGCGGGCGTGCTCACGAACCAAAGGCGCTTCTCGAGGCGTGCCCTCCACCAGAGCGATGGCAATTTCCAAGAGCTTGCGAACCGCATCCCACTCGCCGCGCGCCTGATGTTGCTCGCGGGCAGCATCCAGTAAGCGCAAAAAGTCGTCTTCGCCGAGATCGCCAGCTCGGTGGCTCACCTGCTGACGCAGCTCTGCCCAGTCTTCCTGGGAATCGGGGTCTACCTGGAGTTTGCCTAGAAGTGTGCGGACCGTCTGAGAATCCATTCTCCACCCGTATTGAGTCCCCCGTTTTTTTTATGTGAAATCACGACGAAGGGGGGCCAGATTACGCTCTGGCACGAAGCGTTACAAGCCTGCAACTCGCTGAATCCGCTTTGGTTTAGAACGGTCCGCGTCGCGCTTCGAGCCGGTCCAGCAGCGCTCGCTGCCGAGCGACGACACCCGGGTTTGCACCGAGACGGTAACCTGTGTCGAGCGCTTCGCGCGCATCCGACAGTCGCCCCAACTTGATGAGCGCAAAGGATCGGCCCAAGTGTGCGTCTGCAAAATCGGGCCGGTCTGCCAGAATGGCGTCGTACTGGGCCAATGCGTGCTCTGGCTGGTCCAACGAGAAGGCAAGGGTCGCCAGCCCGATTCGGTTTTCGATACTCTTCGGGTTCGCCTGCAACCCCGATTCATAGGCGATTTTCGCACCGCTCGGATCGCGCAGGTGAACGCGCACCAGGCCCAAGGCATGCCAGGCTTTCGCGTTGGAAGGATCGCGTCGCAGCGCTTCTTCCAACCGGGGCATTGCCAGCTCCACCTCACCCCAGCGCGCGGCGCGCAGACCGCCTGTCAACGGGCCGGCCGGATCCGCGGGATTGTGTTCGGCAGCGCGATCGAACATCTCGAGCGCCTGTTCGTAGTGGTGATTCAGCTCGAACGCGTGGCCCAGCTCGATCCAAGGTGTCGGATCGTTCGGCTTGAGACGTTGCGCCAAGCGAGCCACCTCGCGCTCCACGAGGTCCATGCGTCCGCTGAGCGCGACGACGCGAATCAACAAGCGGCGCTCAGCGATCGCGTCCGGGTGTTCGACCAAATGATCGCGGAGAAGCGCCTCGGCTTCCTCGTGCCTGCCCTTGTCGGCCAACAGAGTTGCTTGCTGCAGCGGGGTGGGCCCCTGCCGTGCGCAGGCCAAAGCCAGGAAGAACCAGGCCAATAGCGCGAAGCGGAGGGCCGAATCGAGACGACTGCCGACCATTCGCCTCCGAGGCTAGCGCAGACCGCTCGAAATCCCCACGCTTGCAGATCGCACCGGGTGCGGGTAGGCGAGTCTCGCATGGCATACCCCGAGATCCGACACGTCGCGGTCGTCGGCGCCGGGCAAATGGGCGCCGGCATCGCCCAGGTCGCGGCGATGCACGACTACACCGTGTCGTTGAGCGACATTTCGCTGGAAATCGCCGAGAAGGCCGTGCGCGGTATCGAGGCCCGACTGGAGCGCCTCGTGCACAAGGGTCAGCTCGAGGGCGCCGCGAAGGACCGCACCCTGAACAACCTCCGCGCCACCACTCTAGAAGCTCAGCGCGACGGCGAGCTGGTGATCGAAGCAGCCAGCGAAAACCTGGACCTGAAACTCGAGCTGTTCAAGCAACTGAGTCAGCAGGTTTCGCCGGAGACTCTCCTCGCCTCCAATACGTCCAGCATTTCTATCACCAAGATCGCGTCGGTGGTCGCCGCGCCCGAGCGCGTCGTGGGCCTACATTTCATGAACCCGGTCCCGTTGATGAAGCTGGTCGAAATCATCGCGGGTCTACAGACCGATCCAAAAGTCGTCGAGCGCGCCCAGGCCTTCGCTCGAGCCCTGCAGAAAACCACCATCGTCAGCAAGGACCGCCCCGGATTCATCGTCAATCGCATCCTGATCCCGTTTCTGAACGAAGCCTGCTTCGCGCTGGAAGAGGGCGTTGGAGACGCTTCGGCGATCGACGAGGGAGCCCGGCTAGGGCTGAATCATCCGCTCGGCCCGCTGCAGCTGGCTGATCTGATCGGGCTAGACACGGTGCTCTCCATCGCCGAAGTGCTGCACCGCGAGCTGGGGGACGACAAATATCGCCCTGCCCCGCTCCTGCGGAATCTAGTTGCCGCCGGCTGGCTTGGGCGCAAATCGAGGCGCGGATTTTACGTGTACGACGAGAGCGGGCAAGCCACGCCCACTTCGGTCGGCTAAACTCGACTTCGACCAGGCAGAGCTCCCATGACGGAACCTCGCTCTTTGCAGACCTTGCTCCTCGACCGCGATGCGGAGGTCGCTACCATTACTCTGAACCGGCCCGACAAGCTCAATGCGTTGTCGACCGAGCTGCTCGCGGAGCTTCGCGACCTCTTGGCCGAGCTGAATGGGGACCTGGCGTCTCGGCCGCGAGCCGCAGTCATTACGGGGGCCGGGGAGCGAGCCTTCGCTTCCGGAGCGGACGTGGAACAAATGGCGGGGATGAGCAGCCGTGACGCCCTAGCCCTCGCCGAGCTGGGGACTCGAACGTTCGAATCGATGGAACGCTGCTCGTTTCCCATCATTGCCGCGGTGCGAGGCTTCGCCTTGGGCGGCGGCTTCGAGCTCGCCCTCGCCGCAGACTTCGTGATCGCCGCCGAAAACGCCGTATTCGGCTTGCCCGAAACGAAGTTGGGTTTGATTCCGGGCTTTGGAGGTACGCAGCGTTTGGCACGCCGCGTGGGCGTAGCCCGAGCGCGCCAGATGGTGTTTACTGGAGACTCCGTCAAAGCGCTCGAAGCAAAAGCGCTGGGAATCGCGAACGAGGTGGTCCCCAAAGAAGAGGTGGTCGAGCGCGCTCAGGCGATCGCTCGGCGCATCGCCAAAAATGGACCGCTGGCTGTCGGTAGCGCCAAGCGCGTCATCAACACCGGCGTGCACCCGACCTTGAGCAGCGCCTGCGCCCTGGAATCCCAGGCGTTCTCTGCCTTGTTCGACAGCGAAGATGGCCGGCACGGCTTGCAGCAATTTCTCGCCAAGCTCGGCCCACCCGAGTTCAAGGGGCGTTAGGTGATTGGGACGAGACCCCCGGTTTGGCTCACCCTGACAGCGGTCCTTGCGTGCACTACGGCATGCAAAGAAGATCACCCTTACACGCCGTTCCAGGTGGCCTCCGCGCTGCCGAGCGAAACACCCAAGCCTGTGGAGCCACCGCCCAAGGCGGAAGACCCTCCCACGGCCACATTCGCGGCGACGCAGGCCGTGGTTCGGGCCAAGGCCCAATCCTGGGATGTCGGCGGTGTGCGCATCGAAGCGGGCCCGGGCTACGAGATCGAGCGCGCGCTGCAGGTCGATTTCGATGGGGATCACTCGAAAGAAACGCTGGCGTGGATCGTCCCCAAGGACGATCCGCTGAAGCGGCCCGAGCTCTGGCTGTACCCCGGCCAAGGCACACCCAAAAAACTCTTTGCATTGCCTGGATTCGTGCCGACGGGACCCACCTGCAGTCTGCAGACGTCGCTGCTGCACACCGGACCGCATACCGTCACGCTCGATACCCTCGGCAGCTGCGAGGCTCGATTGATTCCACGCGCACCGGTTCGCAGCATTGCGGTGCTTGCCCCGCTCCGACAGCACCCGCTGATCTTGGCGTTGCGTGCGGCAGAAGCCGCCCCCGGTGAACAGCTGAAGCTCTTGGTCAGCTCGATTGACCGAGATGCAGACGGTCGCGACGATGTGACGCTGAACGTGACGTTGCAAACCCAGAGCTCGTCCTCGCGAACCGCGACCGCTCGCTTTCTCTGGTACGACCGAGAGGCAGGTGCTTCGAGAGATGACAGCGAACCGGGCGTGTCGTTGGCCCGGCTCGCCTCCACCGAGCTCGTACGCGCCCGCGGAAAAAATACCAGTCAATCCGTACGAGCTGCGATCGGGAACCTCAAGCGACTGTACGGCGCCGTCTGCGACGAGGGGGGAACCCCGCGCCTGTTCGACGAAAGCGGCGCTGGTCTTCCCTGTGGTCGGTTGACCACCACCTTCTCCCGCGCAGCGCAAGCCGAGATCACCGCGTTGGTCAAGAACGACGAAATCCTCGAGGCCATCGGCGTGCTGACTCGCGACGCGTGGTTTGCGCACCCCGTACCGGACAGCGAGCTCGAAGGACGGTGGGCGCTCATGGGCGACCAGTTGCGCCGTAGGAACACCCGTCTCGTCAAGGTGTTGAACGTGACGCTGCCGGGGCGCAGCACGTATCCACGCCTGAGCCCGCTCGATTTCACCAGCCGTGGCACACTGCTGGTGCAGACGGCGAGCGGCGTCCTGGAGTTCTCGAAAGACGGAGCGAAGCTAGAAGCGCAGCCGGCCGCCGAGCGCCATCAGGTCGAAGACGAGCCTCGCCCCACCCCTATGTTCCTGCCCCCTCCTGCCCCTGCCGCTTGGGCGCTCGCGATGGTGTCGCCGGGACGGCGGCGCTGGACAGGAACCGTGCAGTCGTGCGACCGCTCCGAGCTCACGCTGAGCTTCGTCGACGAACAGGGTCAGACCACGCAGCAAGTCACGGATGTTCTTGCGCCGCGGCCCGGCAATTGCCGAGGAGGACCGGCGCTGACCCAACCCGCATCCGTTCCGATTGGCTGGAGCGGAGAGCAGCTCGTGGCATGGGCCGGTGGCTCGTGGGTGGGTCCCAAACAGCCCAGTGAGCGCCTGCAGGGTTCCCCCCTCTCGCCGAACGGTCGGTGGCTGGTGCTGCCCACCCGTTTCGGTCTCGTCGTTCGAAGCGCTCGCACCGAACTGTGGCGTGCGCCCAGCGAGACCCCCGCCGAAGCGCTATCGCAATGCACCATCGACGACGACGGACGCCACGTCGCGTGTGTTTTCGGAACGCGCGCGGCCTTGGTCGCCGTTTCGGACTAAGAGCGTCGCCTCACGGTTCTTTGGCGCGCTCGAGGTAGCTGCGCGTGCGTGTATCGACTTTGATCCACTCACCCTCGTTGATGAATAGGGGCACCCCTACTGTGGCGCCCGTCGCGATCTTGGCAGGCTTGGTGACATTGGTGGCCGTATCGCCTTTCAGCCCTGGCTCCGTCTCTTCGACGCGGACGATGATGTGCGGCGGCAGGGTAATGCTCACCGGACGGCCCTTGTAAAGCGTGATCACGACCGACGCGCCGTCCATCAAAAAGCCGGCATCGTCTCCCACGGCTTCTTGTCCCACCGTGATCTGCTCGCCAGTATCCGGGTTCATGAAGACGTAGCCGTCCCCTTCCGGGTAAATGTACTGCATCGTGGTGTCCACGACGTCGGCAGGTTCCAGTTTTTCGCCGGAGCGGATGTTGCGTTCCAGACTACCACCGGTCAGAAGGTTCTTCATCTTGGTGCGCGTGAACGCCTGGCCCTTCCCCGGCTTGACGAACTGAAACTCGACCACGACGTACGGCTGACCGTCCATCATGATCTTCACGCCCTTTTTGATGTCACTGGTTTCCATGAGGCTCCTGCAGAAGAACGCGCGTGTGCGCCAAGCGCCTCGATAGCGAAATATGGCGCCCATGTCACGTCCAGGCGCACGGCTCGTGTCACTCGCGAATCGAGGCTCAAAAAGTGCCTGAAAGCGCCTGGTTGCCGACTCGGAGCTCGCAATCCCGAATCCGCCACGGGTGGCGGCGCCCCGGGTAGAGGGTGGGTGCCGCGGTTCTCGAGCAGCGGCGCCTGCCGCCAGAGGCTTGCTCCTCGCTGGCGCAGGCGATAGGTCCCGGTGCACCGCAAAGGCACGACCTCAAGAGAGTCAGGGCAGAGTGGACGAGTACGAGCTGGAAGAAATCAAACGCGAGATCGTAGAGAGTCGGTCTTTGACCATCAAGACGAACAACCTGGTCAACGCGCTCTCCGCCGACCTGAAAAGCATTGCCAAGCGCCAGCAGAACTACGAACGGCGTATCTTTTTCAATAGTGCCACGGCGTACGTCGTCGTCGTGGCCGTTCTCATGATCCTGACCAAAGTGGCGATCGACGCGCAGGTCGAATCGGTACGCGCCCAAGGTAAAGATACCCGCGACAAGCTGGTGGAGCTCGAAAAGGAGCTGGAGGCCGCGCAGTCTCGCGACGAGGCCCACACCCGCGCCAGTCGCAAAGCCGGCGAATACTACGATCTCATCGTCAAGAATCAGCGTCGCGAGATCATCAAGCAGTTCCCCGAAGTTTCGAAGCTCAAGCTCACCAAGACGGAACGGGCCGTGTTCGAAGCAGCGGTCGACCGAGCTCAGAACGAATTGTCTCTGATCGCGTACCAGGAGGGGTTGGATCACATTCGAACCGCACGCTGGCACGAAGCGGAGCAAGCGCTGAGGGACTCGTTGGCGTTCAAGGCGGATGCCGCCCATAGCCCACAGGCCAATTACCAGCTGGCACGCGCGCTCCGGTCGCTGGCCAAGCAGCGTGAAGCCATTCCGATCCTGATGCAGCTGAGCGAAGCGTCGGCCGACAAAGAGGTGATGGACGATGCAACACTACTTTTGGCGCTGGCTCAAGAAGACATCGAAGCTTGGAACGACGCCAAAAATACCCTGCGGTCGTTCATACGACGCTTTCCAACCAGCGCGCACATCAACGAAGCGCGCATGAAGCTCGCAGAAATTCAGCTCCACCATTGACCCGAATCCGCTTCTGGCACCGTTGGGGCGAGTCAGTCGTCGCGCCCGATGCCGGTGGCGATCACGCTCAGGCGGGTGGGGTTGAAGCCTGCGTCGCTTTGCGTGCCGAGCGAAGGACCGAGCAGCACGATCAGGTACGATTCGCCATCTTCTATGCTCTCGGTTCCGGTGAGCTCCGCTGCTTCGTGCCAGGTGCTCTCGAACTTCCGTTGCCCCAGGAGCAACACCTCGAGGCTGGCCCCTTCGTCGATGCCCAGATCTTCTGCCGATAGATCTTTCTTGGGGTTGGACGGCACGAATCCATAAGCCAAGCCGGACACAAGCAGCGTTGCTTGCTCCAAACGATTGGCAGGACGCGAGCGAACATCGACTCGGGGACTCGCTAGCGAGGCATGCATGAACTGGAGCGCCAGCTTCCCTATAGTCGTTTGGCGCGACACCGGAACCAGAAGAGGACGCAACGTGGGACGCGAAGGCGTAAAGGCGTCGCCGCAATGAACGCCGCTTTCGTCCTCCACGCCGGGCCCGCCCATGCAGCCGTGGACGACCATGACGTAGTGCTTACCGAGCACGAGCGTCCCCGCGGGTAGCGCGGGTAGCTCCATGGCCCGGAGCGCTGGGCGGGCAGCGCTGCCGGTCGCTCCTGCCGCGCCCGCTGCGCCGGCAGCACCCATTGGCTCCTGTTGAGCTTCCCCCGAACGGTCCACCCTGTAGGCTAAACTCAGCGCCTCCTCGCACTCCATGCCCGCGACACGGGCAAGGTCCCCGGCGAGGACGATGGGGACGAGGCCATCGTCTTCGAAATCGAGGCCGCCCGGTGCTGTCAACGTGAGCTGGGCCCCATAGGCGAGCCCCTGCTCCGGCACCGGTTCTTCCGAGATCAACCGGAGTACGCCGTCGCGCAACTCCGCAAAGCAAAACGCGATGCGCTCGGCATCCACCTGGCCGTGCACCAGCGTCAACACGTCGTCGCCATCGGCGGGGTACTGGTTTGGACCAGTGCTCCCGGTCGTGCTCACCGCGTGGCCGCTGCCAGTCGAGCTCGCACCACCCGTGCCGGAACCCGTCGTGCTCGACGTGGAGCTGCTCGTCGCTTTGCCGGGCTGCTTCGCCAACTGGTCGTGGTCGGTGGTACACGCCGCACCGTCCAAGAGTGCCAGCAGCGACGCCAGACCGATCCCAACGAAACGCTCAGCCCCCCTCGCAGCACTCCTCCGGCCGGCGCGAGTCACACGACTGATCCTTGGGCACACGCCAGACCTTCTGGAAGCATCGGGTGGTGCAACTCTCTACCGCCATGTTGCAGCGAGTGAAATCGTAACCTTCGGAGCATCCGGAATCACCCGTGGATTCGTCACCTCCGCCACAGCAGCGGGCAGGGTCGCAAGCATAGCACTCGCATTGCTGCGATGCCGTAATGCTGGAGCCTGGCTTGGGCGGAGCCCTGTAGTACAGCGGTCCGGAACGGCTCGCGGGTTCGGCCGGCTTACCCGCGCAGGCGAAGATCAGCAGCAGCCAAGCGCAAGCACTCGCGACGCCAATGCGCATCGCAACCTTATACCCCGGACTCGTTCTCCGGCTTGGGGGCAAACGCGTACGCGTGGTTCATCGGCCCAATCCCCCGCCCCAGGCCGGGCGCGGCGGCCAGGGCGCCAGCAACGAAGTCTCGCGCCCGCCGGACCGCGTCTTTCAGCGTCAGGCCTTCGGCGATGCCCAAAGCCGCAGCGGACGCCAAAGTGCACCCGGTTCCGTGCGTCGAGCGAGTCTCTACGCGTGCGCTCTCGAAAACGATCTCGTCGCCGTCCATCGTGCGCAGCATATCTACGATTATATCACCCGCAGCATGCCCCCCTTTGATGAGAACAGCCCCAGCACCGCGCGCCAGAAGCCAATCTGCGGCGCGGCGATAGTCGTTGGGCGTCTCGATGACGACGCCGGTCAACAAAGCGGCTTCGGGAATGTTGGGGGTCACCAGCGCCGCCTTGGGCAACAGCTGCTCGACGAGCACCTCGCGCCCCTCGGCATTCAAGAGCTCGTGCCCCGTCGACGAGACCATGACCGGATCCACCACGATTTGCGTGCTCGGCGAGACACGACCACAGCGCTCCGCCACGGTGGCCGTGATGCTGGCATTGTACAACATGCCTGTCTTGATCGAATCGGCGCCAATATCGGAGAGCACGGCGTCGATCTGAGCCGCGACGAAGCCCGCCGGCACACCCATGACATCGCTCACTCCCAGCGTGTTCTGAGCGGTGAGGGCGGTAATGGCACTGGCTGCGTAGCCACCGAGGGCGGTAATCGTCTTGAGATCCGCCTGAATGCCCGCACCTCCCCCAGAATCCGAACCACCTATCACCAAGACGCGACCAATCATGGCCGCTCCGTTACCGCAAATTGCAAGCCCACGCTACAAACGGTAGGGCTTCAGGTAGTGGAGGGCGACTTCGTCTAGCACGTCTTCGACGACCTCGGAGAGAAACTGGCTCGCATCGCTGACGCTGCCCGAATCGACGCGACCGCCGGCCGCGTCGACGGCGGTGAAGCTGGCGTGTCCGTGGTATTCGACCTGTGGCAAGTCGTCCTCGTAAGTGATCACCTCGACGGCACGCACCCGGACCGTCAAGAATAGGTCGACCTCCTCGCTGGTGTCCGTCGTGACCTGCTCGAATCCGGATCCGTCACGCAGGGCGTCCGCCAAATAGCTCGTGGCCGCCTGCCTTCCGTAGTAGAGGGCCAAGTCGCTGGGGAACACCTCTACGGCCACACGCCGGTAGACAGCGAAGTCGATGGCGGCATCGTTCGAAAAGGTGAGAGGAACACAGCCCAGCGACCAAGCCCCAGCACCCACGACCAATGCCCCTAGCAAACGTCGCCGCAATCTCACTGAAACCTCCACTCCACGCCCAGCGACCCGATCACCGGCAGCAGCCGCTCACCACGGCGATTCGTGCCCAATTCGAGCCCCTTGCTGCTCAGCGGGTACCCCCGAAGTGTCGCGAAAGCCCCGACACGTTCGCTCACTCTGACGTGTGAGGCAAACCTGAGGGCGAGGGCAAATAGCCCAATGTCGCCGTGAACGCCCCACAAGTGATAGGCGTCCAACCCCACTCCCGCATGCAGCTCGACTCGCGACACCCTCACCGGCGCCAGCGAGAAATACGCTCCCCATTGATTGCCGAGGAAGTGATCGCCGAACTCGTCCGATGCTTCGGTGAGCCAGATGGGAGTGAACTCGAACTGTCCCCAATAAAGCCCCTTACCGAAACGAAAACTCAGGCCCGGCATCACTTTCCCCTGAGCCCCGAAGAGCTGCAGCCCGAGGCCGGCGTCGACATTGGAACGAGCCGGCGGTTCCGTAGGTTCTGGATGAGCCTCGCCCTCAGCGGGGCTTTCGTTCCAATGGGGATCGGCGGGCAGCAATGTCGGAGGTGGTCCAGGGGGTGCTTCCGGCTCGGCCAGAGCCATACCGGAAACCAGCAAAAGCCCCAAAACCACGCCCAGCGCAGCGGCCAAGCCTGTGCCACGCACACCACACCGCCCGCGATCCCCGTGAACCAAGGTTCTCGAAAATGGAGCCAAACCGACGAGCAAAGGCATCTGCTAGACCCGAATGCAAGCACGGTACCGCGCTCGCCGCGACGTCGAGCCGCACCCATGAGCTCGTCCGCGCAAGGCTTTCGAGCGTTGGCTGAAATGTGGTACGCCAGTCGGGCGCCCTAGATGGCCCCTTGGCGGAATGGCAGACGCAGGGGATTTAAAATCCCTCGTCCGTAAGGACATCCCGGTTCGAGTCCGGGAGGGGCTACCCCAGCCGGGGCTTACCCACATTCGGCGCGCGACGCAGGCGAAGTAGGACCGCTGTGATAGCGGCAAGGTTTATTCTTCGTTTGCGCGGGTGAGCGTGTGGCATACTCCCCAGGTGAGCAGGGCAAACCCGTTGAGCGTCCCCGCTGGTTCACGACACAAGCAACGTCAGTGCGAGGTCCTCGGTGAGCTGTTCAAAGGCCCAACCGGTGTGGCCAACGTCGGTCGTATGTTGCGCGGCACCGATACGGGTCGCTTGGTGTTCTTGAGGAGCGTCCCGGAATCCAGCCTTTCGGAAATCAAGTCCACCATAGATACGGCGCGCTGTGTTGCGCACCCGAGCCTGTTGAAGGTGGTCGGCCGGGTAGAAACTCCCGAGTGCACGTACGTCGCCAGCGAATACCTGACCGGCGTGTCGTTGATGGAGCTCGTGAATCATGCCATCGCACGCGAGAAACGCATAGAAACCGCGGTGGCGGTTCGCATCGTGCGCGACGCGCTGCGCGCGGCTGCGCAGGCCAAAGCGCTGCTAAAAGACAATACCGGCTCCAATCTGCGCCGCAGCATCTACCCTGACACCGTATGGATTGCAGAGTTCGGCGAGACGATGCTGACCGAGGTGGGCGTCGCGCCGGCTCTCAACGATGGTCACGCTCAGCAATTCGGCATCAAACCGAGCGCTAACGACGAGGACGTCGATGACGACATCACCGCAGCGGGTACCGAATTGCTCAAGCTGCTGACCAACCAACCCCTCGAGGAGGCAGAAATGACCTTGCCCCTCGCGGGCGAATTGGCCTCGATCGTGGCTCGCGCCGTCAACCCCGTGGCGTCCAACCGCTTTCAGAGCGCTGAAGAAATGGCGGCAGCGTTGTCGGCGCTCCCGCCTGACATGATCGCAAGCGAGGGAGCCGTCGGGGACGCCGTGCGCAAATTGATGGCCTCGGTCATCGCCGTGCGTCACCCGCGACGGTTGATGTCCGTCGCCACCCCATCTGCCGGCGGCGCTGACGACGCCACCTGCGTGCTGCGCGATTCCACGGAGTTTGCCTCACTACCGCCGCGTCCCAGCGCGCTACGACAGAGCTCGAAGCCCGCTCCAGCACCCTGGCACCAGCCGCAGACGAACGATGCCACCGATGAGCTAGACAAACACGAAGGCCATGGCAAGGCCGGCATTGGCCCCTCGCATCCAGCGTACGCGTTCCTGCTCAAGCACGGGCTCTTGGAGCACGCTTCCGGGCTTCTGGCACAACGGGACGACTCCGAAGACAAGACCTTGGTCATGAAGCCTCGTGAAAGCCGGCCTCCCGGCAGGGAGATCGGCGCGGATGATCCGACTCACATTGTCATGACAGGACCAACGCCGGGGTCTTCTCGCCCGCCATCTCGGCAGCAGGGCTCTCGTAGCACACGCGGCCAAAGTGACTCCCGCGAGCTCGAACGGGCGGTTGGGTCGCTCCGTATGCCCGATCGCGTCCGGCGCCAGATTCTCGCAGGCAGCGTGGTGCTGCTATTGCTAGTGGTCGTCGCGGTTCAGTTGCTGACTTGAAGCGCGACCGAACCGCGGGTTAACCTGCACAGCATGGCACACCGCAGCTTCGCCATTGGGGATGTACATGGCCATGCCGAGCACCTATTCAAGCTTCTCTCGTGCCTGCCCAGCCTAGATGAGCACGACACTCTGATTTTTCTGGGCGATTATGTCGACCGCGGTCCCGACTCGGCCAAGGTCGTTGGCTTCATTCGCGACCTGCCCAGAAACACGAAGGCCCGCGTCGTGGCGCTGCGCGGCAATCACGAAGACGCATGGTTGCGCGTCGTCGACCAAGGTTGGGATCAGTTCGTGACCCCACCCGGCAATGGCTGCCTGGCGGCGCTGCGCTCGTTCACGGGTGGACCGGTTCCGCACGGCGAGGAGCTACCCAAAGCGGGTGAAGCCGAGTTGATGGCGAGCGGTAGCTTCTTCCCGGACGATGTGATCGATTGGTTTAGATCATTGCCATACTGGTACGAGGACGACTACGCCATCTACGTGCATGCGGGCCTGCCCAGCACCGAAACGGGCTTTTTGCATCCTAGCAAAGTGGAGAACCCGATGGCTTTGCTCTGGCTTCGGGACGAACATTTTTTCAGAAACTACCGTGGCAAGCGGGTCGTCTTCGGCCACACTCGCACCGAATACCTGCCCCCGGAGTTATCGGGCTACACGCCGGAAGATCCCACGGATCTGTGGGCTGGTGAAAACGTCGTCGGCATTGACACGGGGTGCGGCAACGGTGGGTTTCTCACCGCGCTAGAGCTGCCGGCGCTGAACGTCTACGAGTCGCGCTAGGCGCTCGAATGGGGGGCACGGACCCCAATGGGGCCGCAAAAACGCGCGTCAGCCCTTTGCAAGGCTGAACTTCGGCCGTTTCCCGACCGTTTAGCCACCGGTGCACGCGGTGTTTGCTCGCCCCGATGGAAGGTCATTCAAGCCTTATCTCGACGCTCTGCGCGACGGCATCGCGATCGAAGACGATGGGGTGTTGAGCTACGTCAACCCATGTCTGGCTGACCAACTAGCGATCGAGAGTCCCGCGGCAGGCGAGGGCCGCACGCTGATCGACCTGTTGTCGGAGCACCTGGATTTGGAGGAGCTTGCTCGTGTCAGCAGCGCCATCGAGTCGGCGCGCGCACACGGCGACGGCGTCGCCACCGAGCTGCATTTGTCCTGCAGCAGATCCAACGACCGCGCTTTCGAGCTCTGCATCACGACCCTGCGTAGCGGACACTCGGTTTCGTTGCTGTTCAGCTTCAGAGAAGTGCCTTCGCAGCATGGCGTGCGAGCTGCGCTCGAGCACGCCGACCGCCTGGCTTCTCTGGGCACTTTGGCGGCCGGCGTCGCGCACGAGATCAACAACCCGTTGGCCTACGTGGTCTCTAACCTCGGATACTCGATCGAACAAATCGTTCGTATTCGTTCGATGCTCGGCGAAGCCGATCTTCCGGAACAGCTGCGTCGACGACTGGACCAGACCCTGGCGCCCATTTCCGAAGCCTTGGAGGAAGCCAGTGAAGGCACCGATCGCGTGGCGCGGATCGTCCAAGGCCTGAAGAGCTTTTCACGCAGCGAGGGCGAAAGCCGGGGGCCGGTCGACCTGCAAAGGGTGATGAACAGCGCCATCAGCATGGCCGAAAACGAGATCCGCTATCGAGCGCAACTCGAACGGGCCTTTGCTCCTACGCCTCCTGTGTTCGGTAACGAGGCGCGCTTGGTCCAGGTGTTCGTCAACTTGTTGGTCAACGCGGCACAGGCAATCCCCGAGGGAAACCCGCATGCGCATCGAATCCGGGTCTCGACGCACGTCAACGATCATGCCGTGGTCGCCGAAGTCTCGGATACGGGGGTCGGTATCCCTCGCGATATGCTGGATCGAATTTTCGACCCGTTTTTCACTACCAAGCCGATTGGCGTGGGCACGGGACTCGGGCTGTCGATCTGTCATGGATTGGTGCACGGGTTGGGTGGCACCATCTCGGTCATCAGCGAGGAGAAACGTGGAACCACGGTTCGAGTCGAGCTGGTTCCCGCAGAGCTCCAAGAACTGAACAAGCGGCCGCTGAGTGAGCGACCCACGGCTGCGCGAGGCGAGCTCTTGATCATCGATGATGAACCGCTGGTGCTACGCGCTTTTCGTCGGACCCTGGCAGCGCATCACAACATTCTCACCGTAACGGACGCCCGAAAAGCGCTGACCATGATCGAGCAAGGGCAAGAGTTCGATCTGATCTTTTGCGACCTGATGATGCCGGGTATGACGGGCATGGACTTCCATGCGCTGCTCGAGAAGGCCGACCCCAAGCTAGCCGAAAGAGTGGTGTTCTTGACGGGCGGAGCATTCACCAGCAGCGCGCGGGACTACCTGAATTCGGTGCCCAACCGCGCCCTCGAAAAGCCGCTGCATCCGCGTGCGCTACGCAGCTTCGTCAGCAAGGCACTGGCCTGACACTCGAGATTCGCTCTTTCGAGCAGAGTGCCGGCAGGCTATGCTGCGCCTCGCGTGAAGTTAGTCAATCATCCTGCAAAATTAGCTCAGGTCGGGTGAGCAGGCGTGGAACCGGAACTAGCGCCTGACAAACCAGGCACCCTCCTGGATGGACGCTACGAGCTGGTCGAAAGGCTCGGGCAAGGCGGCATGGCGGTGGTGTGGCGCGCGCTCGCGCATGGGGCGACGGGCTTCCGCCGCTGGGTCGCGGTCAAACGCATCGATCCGAAGCATCGCGGGTACCCCGAAGTGGTGCAGATGTTCGTCGAAGAAGCCCGCGTAGGGGCCGCGCTATCACACCCCAACATCGTTCAAGCGCTGGACTTTCGGGTCGATGCCCGCGGCGACCACTACTTGGTCACCGAGTTCATCGATGGGCCTCACCTCGGCCAATGGGTGCTCGCCCACGGCTACAGGGGGCAGCCTACTCCGTGGCCCATCGTGACGGCGATCGCCATCGAGGTGTTGCGCGCATTGGAAGCAGCGCACCTGCGAGTCGACGAACAGGGGCGGCTGAGCCCCGTGCTGCACCGCGACGTCAGTCCAGGAAACATCCTGATCGACCGGACCGGATTCATCAAGCTGGCAGACTTCGGCCTGGCGCGCGCCATGGACCGACAGCAGATCACGAGACCCAATGTCGTGAAGGGCAAGCTTTCGTACTTGGCACCGGAGCTGGTGCTTGGCGAGGCACCGAGCCCGCAAAGCGATCTGTTCGGGCTCGGGGTGGTGCTGTGGGAAGCCTTGACCGGCAAACGCCTGTTCCATGCGGACACGGACGTAGAAGTGTATCGCATGCTCAAGAATCCACGTGTGCCGCTGCTCAGCATGCTGCGCAGCGAACTGCCGATGGGCTTGACCACGGCAGTGCACAGGGCTCTCGAGCGCAACCCTGCCCGTCGCTTCGCGTCCGCTCGGCAAATGCTCCAAGCCCTGACCGAGGTGCTCCGGGTTTGGCCTGCCACCACCGACGCCACCGCCATTGCCGCCAGCGTGCTGGAGGTTTTTCCCGATGGAAACTGGAAAAACCGCTAGTTTTGTGGCGCGTTCTCTGAATTTGAAAATCGTTTTCAGCTGAGCTACCCTGTGGGTATGACGTTGGCAAAGGCCAGGATCGGCGACGTTGTCGAGATAGAGACGATTGACGGGGAGCGCAGCTTTCGCCGTCGCCTGATGGAGCTTGGCTTGGTGCCCGGTACGCGGATCACCTTCCTCGGCGTCGCGCCTTTGGGCGACCCGATGCACTTGTTGGTGCGCGGCTGCCAGCTCTCGATCCGGCGCAACGAAGCAGAGCTGATTCGAGTGCGTGTCCTCGAAGAAGTCGAAGCGGCTGCCCCAGTGGCTTCCGAAGCCGCTGTCTCCGCCTAGCCCATCTCGCTTTGGTTGTCGGTGCACGCTTCGCCCCTTCCGGTTCCTGAGCCCCAGCCGCGGCGACCGCACATTGCGCTGGTCGGCAATCCGAACGTAGGTAAGACCACGCTGTTCAATCGTCTGACGGGTCAGAATGCGCGCGTGGGGAACTACCCGGGCGTCACCGTGGAGCGCAGGGTCGGCACCGTCACGGTGAACCGGGAAGGGCAGCTGCAACGCGCAGAGCTCGTGGACGTTCCCGGATGCTATTCGCTCAGCGCTCGCTCCGCGGAGGAACAGATCGCGCTCAACAGCGTGCTTGGGCTGGATGGTTACCCCAAGCCCGACCTGGTCGTGGTCGTCGTCGACGCCGGGCAGCTGAGCCGCAATTTGTATCTGGCGCTGCAGCTCGCAGAGTTTCGGCCACCCATGCTCATTGCCTTGAACATGATGGACGAGACCGAGGGAGCAGCACCGGAGCCCGCGGCGATTGCGGAGGCATTCGGGGTCCCCTGCATCGGGCTCTCGGCGCGCAGCGGCGAGGGCGTCGAAGAGCTTCGAGCAGCCATCAGTCGAGCCCTCGCCAACCCGCCGCTCCCGCGGCTGCATGCTCGATATCCAAGCGCCGTGCGGGAGCGTGTCGATGCCTTGGCCAGTGCGCTCCCGGAAAGCTGGCGCAAAAATGTGGAGCACGACCGAGCGCTGGCCCTCTGGGCATTGACCAGCATTTCTGACGACGACGAGCTGTCGGGCATTCCAGACGAGCTCAGACAATGCGCCCTAGACCAGCACCAGGCCGCTCTGGGCAGCGATATCGACCAAGAGGTCATCACGACGCGCTACGCGCTGCTCGATGATTTGGAGCCGCGCTTTTACGGGCGCGCCCGGGCAGCCAGAGCGCGAGAACGCAAGGCGCAGCGTTTGGATCGTCTGCTGTTGCATCCCACGTTCGGGTTCGTGTTCTTCATCGGCCTGATGCTTTTGGTGTTCCAGTCGCTGTTCGCCTGGTCCGATCCGGTGATTTCTCTCGTCGAGACGGCTTTCGTGGGACTTTCGAATACAATCACCGAAACCCTGCCGCCGGGACTGTTCCGAGACCTGCTCACCGAAGGAGTGATCGGCGGCGTCGGCAATGTGGTGGTATTTCTGCCGCAAATACTGCTGCTGTTCTTCTTCATCGGTGTGCTCGAAGACTCGGGCTACATGGCACGCGTCGCGTACCTCATGGATCGCATCATGCGAACGCTGGGGCTCCATGGGCGAGCGTTCGTCCCCATGCTCTCGGGCTTCGCCTGCGCCGTGCCAGCCATCTTGGCGACTCGTACCATGGAGCGAGAGCGCGATCGGCTGCTGACGATGCTCGTCGTCCCGCTGATGACCTGCTCCGCTCGACTTCCGGTCTACACACTGATCGTTGCCGCCCTGTTCCCTCCCACGGAAGTTTTTGGGGCAATCCCGCTGCAGGGGCTGTTGATGGTGTGCATGTACCTGTTCAGCATCGTCATCTCGTTATTTGCCGCCTGGGTGTTGGGGCGGACCGTGGTCAAAGGCAAAAGCATTCCCCTCATTCTGGAGCTCCCGCCGTACCGCGTGCCTCGGCTACTCACCACGCTGAGAATGATGTGGGAGCGGTCTTTGCTGTTCTTGAAGGAAGCGGGCACTGTCATCTTGGTTTGTACGATTGTGCTCTGGGCGCTCTTGTCCTTTCCCCGAGCGGGCACGGACGCCACGGCAAGCGTGGACTTGCCTGCCGCAGCCACGACCACCACCATCCAAAGCAGCTATGGAGGGCGGCTCGGCAAAGCGATTGAACCCGCCATAGAACCACTGGGCTTCGATTGGAAGATCGGAGTTGGTATCATCGGTGCGTTCGCGGCTCGAGAAGTCTTCGTTTCCACCATGGGGCTCGTCTATGGCATCGGTGACGCCGAGGAAAACGACGCTCCTCTACGGGAACGCATACGCACGGAGACCAGAGCAGACGGCTCGCCAGTATATAGCCCGCTCACGGGACTATCACTGATGGTGTTCTTCGCGCTCGCCTGCCAATGCATGAGCACACTCGCCGTGGTGCGCCGAGAAACCCGCTCCTGGCGCTGGCCGCTGTTTCTTTTTGCCTACATGACGGGGCTTGCCTACGTAGCGAGCTTTCTCGTCTATCAGGGAGGCAAGTTGCTCGGGTTTTGATGACAAGGTCATTGCCGCAAAACCTCGTTCGACTAGACCGTTCCTTTTATGCACGACCCGTGCTCACCGTGGCTCGTGAATGCATAGGAAAGATTCTGGTACGCAAGCTGGGTAATCGCTGGCTTGCCGGACGCATCGTAGAAACCGAGGCCTATCGAGGACCGGAAGATCGCGCGGCGCACAGCTTCGGCGGTCGGCGCACACTGCGCACGGAGGTTATGTTCGGCCCTGCCGGTCACGCCTACATGTTCTTGATCTACGGCATGTATTGGAACTTCAACATCGTGACGGGGCGCGAAGGCGACCCCCACGCGGTGTTGGTCCGGGCGATTGAACCTCTTTTGGGCATCGGCGTGATGGCAAAAAATCGCGGCCTGGCAAAAGAGAGCCCTACCCTCACCAATGGCCCAGGTAAGCTGTGCCAGGCGCTTGGGCTCAACCGAGCCCATTACGGCCTGGACCTGTGCCGGGCGGAGCTCTTTCTCGCAGACGGCCCGCCGGCTCCGGTTGCCCGTTCGCCACGCATCGGGGTCGACTACGCGGGAATTTGGGCCAGCAAGCCATGGCGGTTTTACGATCCGAAAAGCCGCCACGTCTCCAAGCTGCGAGCAGCTCACGGCGCTTGATCGCCTAGGGATTCCGCGGGATATCCCAGAATTCATGAATTCGGACCCCAAGAACCCCGGATCCCTGCCGCGGCCGGCCGCCGGGGTTCCCGTAGACTTCGAACCGCCGTCCGTGCCAAAGCAAGCGGCGCCTCCTCGTCAGCGCCAGCTTGCAGGCAAGCGCTTGGTGCTCTGCGTGACGGGCAGCATCGCCGCATACAAAGCCATCGTCTTGCTGAGGCTGTTGTTGAAGGAGGGTGCGCAGGTCAAAGTGGTCATCACCCAGACCGCCGAGAGATTCGTGCAAGCGTCGACCTTTGCCGCGCTCACGGGTGAAGAAGTCGAAAGTGACATGTTCGGGCGCGCTGGCGAACCCCACGTCGACTTGGCGCGGGATGCCGACGCGATCCTGATCGTTCCAGCGACCGCAGATACACTGGCTCGCCTAGCGCATGGGCATGCCGGCGACCTGACGAGTGCGCTGGTGCTAGCCTCGCGCTGCCCGGTCATCATCGCTCCCGCCATGCACCCGGCCATGTGGGAACATCCGAGAACTCAGCACAACGTCGTCATCCTTGCGTCACAACCCAACGTCGTCATGGTAGGTCCCGTCTCCGGTGAGGTGGCATCCGGCGAGATCGGCATGGGCAGGATGGCGGAGCCGGAGGAGATTTTCGAGGCCCTCACGGGCTGCCTGGCCCCGGACGATCTCAGAGGGCGCCATATCGTGGTGAGCGCAGGGCCCACCCGCGAAGCCATCGACCCCGTCAGATACTTGAGCAATCGCTCGTCGGGCAAGATGGGCTTTGCACTGGCGCAGCGGGCCCAGCAACGCGGCGCGCGAGTCACTTTGGTGACCGGACCGGTCGAGCTTCGAACACCGCGCAACGTCCAGCGCATCAACGTGATGACGGCGCTCGAGATGCAAGAAGCTTTGATGGAGGCGCTGGGAGCCGACTTGTCTGGAGCGGACGCGCTGATCATGGCGGCGGCGGTGGCCGACTATCGCGTCGCCGAGCCGAACCAACAAAAGCTCAAGCGCAGCGACGCTGCGCTCAACCTGGAGCTGACTCCCAACCCCGATATTCTCGCGACATTTGGGCGCAGGCGCGCCGGGAAATTTCCGGTGCTGGTGGGCTTTGGGCTCGAGACAGAGCATGGTTCGAATCTCATTGGTCTAGCCCGTCAAAAGCTGATCAACAAACGCGTCGATCTGATCGTTGCCAATAGCTCGGAGGCTCTCGATGCCGACGAGAGTAGCGCCCTGCTGGTCGGAGTACGGGACTGCACGGACGTGGGGCATCTGGTTAAAGCCGAGCTGGCGGACAAGATCCTGACCTGGATCGCTGCAAAGCTACGGGAGGTAGAATCGGGCGAGGCTACCGAATGAGAGTGGTCTTCGCTGTGCTGCTGACCACGGCGGCAGCCACGACGCTGGCATTCGACCCCGAATGGGGTGGGACCTGGAAGTTTTTTGGCACGCTGCTCGGCGTGTACGCCGCGCTCGGCGCCTGGGCCATCTACCGAATGTGGGACGAAGGCATCTTGCGCGCCGTGTTCAAGTTCAAGAGCGGCGACTTTGCGATTGGAGCGATCACCGGTCTCGTGCTTCTGGTCGGGTCTTGGCTCGGTCGGGCAACCATCACGCCCGCTGGCAGCGATGAGCAGGCCTGGGTGCTCTACGTGTACCTCATGGTCGGCGACCCTGCGGTGGTGCAGAGCTCGGTGCTCGTCATCTTGGCTCTGCTTGCCATTGCGACATTGGAGGAGATCGTTTGGCGCGCCATGGTGTTGGATCAGTTGATGCAGCGCTACGGCGATCGACGCTCGTGGCCGCTCAGCGCCGTGTTGTACTCCCTATCGCTGCTGCCCACGGCCTTCACGCTGCGTGGACCCGCCGGCCTGAACCCCATCTTGCCGCTAGCCGCGCTCGGCTGCGGCCTGGTCTGGGGGTTCATGGGGCGCCTGTTCGGGCGCCTGCCGCCTTTGATCATTTCTCACATGATCTTCACGTACTTTGCCGCCGTGCAGTTCCGCCTGCCCGGGTTCTGAGCCAATCCGTCAGCTACCGCTGATGCGGGCGAGCTCCTCATCCGGAACGTCGAAGTCGGCGAACACGTTCTGCACGTCGTCGTGGTCGTCCAAGGCATCCACCAGGTTCAAACAAACCTCCGCATCCCGCCCCGTCACTTCCTTCCTGGTCTTGGGAACGTAGGCGAGCTTGCTGTCTTGAACCTGCAGTTTGCTCTTTTCGAACGATTCGACCACGTCGAACAGTTGTTCCACCGGCGTGTATACCGTCCACACGTCGCCTTCGTCCCGGTAGTCTTCGGCGCCAGCCTCGAGCGCGGCTTCCATCAAGCGCTCCTCGCTGACCTGACTCTTGTCCAGCGTGATGGTACCTAGCCGATCGAATGCCCACTGCGCCGTTCCAGACCCGCCCAGGTTGCCATTGTGGCGCTCGAACATCTTCCGCAGCTCAGCGACCGTTCGGTTGCGGTTGTCCGTCATACCCTCGACCAAAAACAGCGTACCGCTGGGACCCGTACCCTCGTAAAGCACCTCTTCGTAGTTGGCCCCTTCGATCTCACCCGTTCCACGCTGGATGGCCCGCTTGATGCTGTCACTGGGCATCTGCTGGGCCTTGGCGTCGTTGACGGCCTTGCGCAGCCGCGCGTTGGCGTCGGGGTCCCCTCCTCCCATGCGTGCGGCTGTCGCTATTTCTTTGACCAACTTCGTGAAGAGCTTGCCGCGGGCGGCGTCATTCGCCCCTTTCTTGCGTTTGATGGTTGCCCATTTCGAATGACCGCTCATTGTCCCGTTGAACCTCTGCGTTACAGCGCGGAATCGCGCTCGCAAGGGGGTCTAGCAAAAAGCGGCTGCGGGTACCACAGGCAGTCCGAGGCCGCCCACGCTTTGGCGCGAAGCCTAGGAAAAAACCTGTCGCGCCAAATGAAATGAGCCAGCGAAATCAGGCGCCCAGGTATTCGTAGTACTCCACCCCGAGGTCCTGAAAACCGTGTTCGTAGGTTTCCCCGACGCGGGCAATGCGAAACCCGCGTGGGTCGTCTCGCTTCAGATCGGGGACGGCCACGCCATCGTGGAGGGCTTCGTACTGCTCGCGCGTCAGGTCCTGAGCCCCTTCGAGCGCGCGCTGGAACCCGATGCGCGCCGCGGCCTGTTCCCAACCCGGAACGGAGGCCATGGGAATGGCTTCTGCCGCGTCGCCGCTGCCATAGCCTACGGCCACCATGGGTCCCGATAGGTCGAGCTGCCGCTCTGCCGCCTCTTCGAGCCCGGCCGCGATCCAGGCTGGCAAAGCCGCGGTGTACAAATTGCCGAGATCACGCATGCACTCGGAACCGAGCGCCATTTTTTGCTGCAGCAGCTCTCGAAAGCTCGGGCGCCGCCTGAGGGCCGCAGCCACGGCGCTGGTGGCTCGATAGGGGTCATCGGCCGAGTTGCCGTCGATCACCCGCTGGTAAAGATCGGGCCGGCTCTGGGTCTCTGCGAGCAGCTCTTCGAGGCTTACGCCGGCTTCAGCACACAGCTCACTGAGCTCCTCACCGTGGTGGTCGCTGCGCACGAGCCCACGCACGTAGAGAAACGACATGGCTTGGATGGGCATGTGATTGTACGGGCGATGGAAGAACAGCGCCTTGACGTCTCGATAGTACGCGCCATGTGAGCTATTTTGGTGCCTGAGCATGTCTTCCACGGCGTGCACGGTCTCGTCGAGATACGCATACGTCGAGTACTTGCCGCTGAAGATGGGAAAATCGCTGGGCCGCTTGGTGCGCTCCGCGTACCCCTGGGTGAAGTGGCGGGCAAAGGGCTTTCTGAAGTCCGGACCCCGGTAATCGGAGGCGTTGCCGGCATGCTTGAGGTCGATACCCAAAAGCTTCGGGTCGCGCTCGACCAGCATCGCTACCGCCCCTGCTCCCTGAGTCTGTTCGCCACTGCTGCCGCGCTCGTATTCCGCAACATCGGCGCTCACGACGATGGCTTGGCGCTCCGCCCCGTCGAAAGACACGTACCGTAGCGCATTCTTCAGGCCGTAGATGCCACCCAGGCACGCATGCTTGAATTCCGGCACCTCCATGTTGCGAGCCAGTCTTGGCAGGCCCACGGCTTCGAGCGCCCGATCCACCATACCGCGAACGATCACCGCCCCTGCTGCGTTGTCCGTGCTGGATTCGGTGCCGAGGCCGAGAAAACCGATGCGCGTTGGATCGATGTCATTGTGTCGGATCAGGTCCAGAACCGCCCCTGCGGCCATGGTGTACACGTTCTCGTCCGGGGCGCAGACGCGAAAGCTTCGCCCGACCACGTTTTGGATCTTGTCCCACGGATTGTTGGTCCACTCGCACCACGCCTCCAGCTGCACTCGAAGCCCCGGCACGTATAGGCTCATCGCGCTGATCCCAACTCGGTCCTCAAGGTTCACCATGTTCGAAAGCCTCCGCGGTTCGACCACGCTTGTACCAGCGCCGGGCGGTGGAAACACGAACCCGACGCGCAAACTCTGTGGAATTTCGGTGCAAAGGTCCCCAGGATGACGCACTGCGCCGGACCAGCCACCCGGCGCGTAGCCCCCTTCTCACCCTGCGGTGTTGGTGCGTAAAAACCTGGACTGTTGACTCTTTACGCGCCCCTTCTACATTCCAGCGTCCGATAGGAACAGAACCATGCGGAGAGCTGCGATTTTTGGCTGGGGCGTCGTCGCCCCGCGAAGCGCGAACATCGACGAGTTCGCCGCCAACCTGGAGACCGCCGAAAGCTGGCTGGCTCCCTTCAATGGGTTCGGCAAAGACAACTTCCTCGTCGGTCAGCCGAAGTTCGACTTCAGCGATTACCAGGGATGGATTGAAGCTCGGTTCCCGCCGAGCCGATTCAAGCAGCTCGTCGACAAGATGGACGCCACCTCGCTCTACGCGGTGGGCTCGTTCATCCAGTCCCTGGGGCAGAATCCCGGTATCGAGACTGCGCTTCGGGAATTGGGCTCCCAAGCCCATGTCTACGTGGGCACGGCCCTTGGCGCATTCCCGACCATTTACGACACATCCATCGCCTACTACCACGGGCAGCGACGGTGGAACCGCTTTTGGGCGGATCCCGAACGCAACGCTGCGTTGCGTGCTTACCAACGTGACCCCCATGACGATCTGCCGGTTTCCGATCCGAGTCGCGCGCGAAACATCGACGAGCGTGAAGAGCTGGAGGACGCCTGGTATGCGTATTGGGCGGAGCGCTCGGACAAGCTCGCCGAGTTTTTGGCGCAGCTTCGAGAAATCGAGGCGATCAAGGTCGAAGGCGCCGTCGAAAGCGGCAAGCTCAAGGTCATTCGGGAGAAAAGGCGCCGCATCGCCCAGCTGCACGAAGACTGGGGCGCCCCCGAACCTCCTTGGAACTACGTCTCTGCCAATGTGCTGTGGAACATTGCCAATACTCCCAGCTCACAGATCTCGATGCTCGGCAAGATCACCGGCTTCTCCTTCGCGCCCGTGGCCGCTTGCTCCACCTTCAGTGTGTCTCTCAAACTGGCGATCGACGCCATCGACCATGGCGAAGCCAAGCTGGTAGTGATCGGTTCCGCGGATCCGCCCCCACATCCCATGACGGTGGGCGCCTTCTATTCGGCGCGAGTGCTTTCAGCGGACGGCGAGCCATCGAAGCCGCTTTCCGGCCTGAAAGGCACGCATGTCTCGGGCGGCGCGGCGATCTGGATCGTGGGCGATCTCGAGTGGGGCCTAGCTCAGGGTTTCCGACCGTTGGGGCTCGAGCCGCTCTCGGTGGGCGTTTCGGCAGACGCCGACCACATCATCACGCCCTCCAAAGAGGGCCCGCAAAAAGCCATGCAGATGGCGTTGCGTGCGGCCGCCACCGATGCCAACGCGATTGGTTCCTGGGATCTGCATGCCACGGCCACACCGGGCGACTTCCTAGAGGTGGCCAACCTGCTCTCGGTGATTCCGAATCAGGTGCTCGTCACGGCCCGCAAGGGGACCTTCGGACACGGCATGGGCGTCGGCGGCGGCTGGGAGCTGACCGCGCAATACCTCGGCTACGAAAGGGGTCACCTGTTCCCCACGACGCTCAACGAGTCGGAGATCCACGCCACCATCAAAGAGCTGAGCCAGGGGTTCGTCTTCAATCGACCGGTCAACTTCCCCAGCCAACCGGTTGGCAAGCTCAGCATGGGCGTCGGTGGCATCAATGCTTGTGTCATCTCCCGCCCCTGGGATCTCACCGGTTAGTGCCCCCCGCCGCCCTCACAGCCAAGCTGTTCTCGGGGCGAGTGGTGACCAGCGAGGTGCGTGCGTTCGAAGCGCTCGAACCCCTCTTCGAGCAAGAGCAGCGCTATGTCGCACGCGCGGTAGAAAAGCGACGGCGTGAGTTTCAGGCCGGGCGCCATTGCGCACGACGCGCCCTCGAGATGCTGGGAGCCGAAGGCGTAGCCATTCCCGCGGGGGAGGACAGAGCGCCCTGCTGGCCGCCTGGATTCGTCGGTTCCATCACGCACACCGGCAAGCTCGAAACCGCTTTCGCTGCGGCGGCAGTCGCGCGAGCAGCCGAGGTTCAAGGCGTAGGCCTGGACGCGGAACAAACCGAACCGCTTGGCGAAGAGCTCATGGGGCACGTGCTCACCGACACGGAGCGCCGCGCGCTCGATGCAGAACCCGCCTCGGAGCGAGCGCTCTTGGCCAAGCTCATCTTCTCGGCCAAAGAAGCATTCTACAAGTGTCAGTACCCGCTGACGTTACAGTACTTGGGGTTTCACGATGTCGAGGTAGAGCTCGATCGCCACAGCGCCACCTTTCGGGCAATGCTGCTCACCGCATCCGGCCGCTTCCCCCGGAGCACGAGCTTCACCGGGCGCTTCGTGCTGGATTCGGAGCTCATGCTGACAGGCGTCGAATACCCATTCCCCGATTGACCCCCCATTAGGGTTTGCTTGTTTCTGCTGCCTGTTCCACAGTCGCAAGCAAGGTGCGACGCATTTCGACCACTCTTCAAGCACTGGGCGATGCCGTGTCGGCGCGAGCCTTAGCTGCCACGCTCGCGGGTAGTCTAGCGTTGGCTTGCTCCGCCCCTCCTGCGAGCTCCGTTCCCAGCAAGCCGGTCGCGCCACCTGCTGAAAGGGTCGCGCCAATCCCCGAGGTCAACGGAGACAACAGGCTCAGCCCGAGCGTCGAGCCGCTGCACTACTGGCTCGAGTTCGGCATCGACCCGAGCCGCGACGAGTTCACGGGGCGAACTCGCATCGAGGTGAAGGTCCATGAGCCGACACGCTGGATCTTCCTGCACGCCGAAAGGCTCGAGCTCAGCGACGTCCACGCTATGTTCGGCACCGCCCAGGTCAAACCGGAGGTCGTGTCCGGGCCGAACTCCGGGCTGGCGCTTGGTTTCCCCGAGCCGGTCGAGGGTGAGCTGACACTGAGCTTCACGTATAGCGCCGCGCTCGACGAGATCCCGGTGTCACTGTACCGGGCCAAGGACGGAGACAACTGGTATGCCTTTACCCAGTTCGAACCGCTCTCAGCGAGAGAGGCCTTTCCCTGCTTCGACGAGCCTCGGTTCAAGACCCCGTTTACCACCACTATCGTTACCCCCCCATCGCAGATCGCCGCGTCCAATGCTCCTTTGAAGAGCCTGTCACGAGTCAACGACATGGCGCGGCACGAGTTCGAAACCACCGAGCCGCTTCCGACCTATCTGGTCGCGCTCGCGGTGGGGAAGTTCGATATCGCGACGGCGCCGGCGACGCTCTTGGAGAAGCCGCCTTTTCGCATCTTGACCACCGAAGGCAAGGCCAAACATACGACCTTTGCACTGAACCAAACGCCGCGGATCCTTCAGGAGCTGACCGAGTATTTCGGCAGCCCGTACCCTTACCGAAAGCTCGACAAAGTCGCGGTGCCGAGCTTTCGTGCCGGCGCCATGGAAAACGCCGGCTTGGTCACGTACCGGGAACAATACCTGGTCGCTGACGAGCGCAGCATGAGCGCCTCCGACAAGCTGCGAGCCCAGTCCATCATCGCTCACGAGCTGGCGCACATGTGGTTCGGCAACTTAGTGACCATGTCGTGGTGGGACGATCTCTGGCTCAATGAGGCTTTTGCCACGTGGATGTCGAACCGCGTTCTGAAGACCATTGCGCCGGAAACCGAACCGGAGCTTCAAGCCATCAATTCCATGCTCGAAGTGATGGAAACCGACGCCTTGGCGTCCGCTACTCCGATCAGAAAGCGGATCGAAAACTCCGGGGACATCCACAACGCCTTCGATCGCATTACCTATGTCAAGGGTCTCAGCGTACTCAGGATGCTCGAGCACTGGGTCGGCCCCAATCGATTCCGCGACGGTATCCAGAGCTACCTTGCCAAGCACGCTTGGCGAAATGCGACGATGTTCGACTTGCTGGCGGCCCTCGACGAAGCCGCGCAAAAGCCGGTCAGCGCGATCGCCGAGGGGTTCGTCCAGCAGGCAGGTGTGCCTTTGGTGAGCGTCGACTGGCACTGCGACGGCGAACAGGTGAAGGTCTCGCTCCAACAGACGCGCTACTCCCTGCCAGGGCCGAAGCCTCCGTCCGATGCGACTTGGACCATCCCCGTCTGCTTGAAGGGGAGCCTGGGCAAGCGCGAGGTTCGCGAGTGCCTCTTATTGGATAAAAAGACAACCGACCTTTCTCTCGCGTGGGGGTTTTGTCCGAGCTACCTTCACCCCAATGCGGACGAGCAGGGCTACTATCGCTGGAAGTTGAAGCCACAACAGCTCGGTGAGTTGTACGGCGCGCACCGCACCAAGCTTGCGCTATCGGAACGCGTCGCTCTGCCCCTACATGCGCTCGCCTTGCTGGAAGTCGGAGCCATCGACGGAGCGGCTTACCTCGACGCTACCGAACAGGTGGCCTCCGAGCAGCACTGGATTTCCCTCAAGGGTGTGCTTCGGGGGATCTCACAGCTGGCGCGCATGATGCCCAACCAAGAAGCCCGTGAGCGGCTGGCGGCGTGGACACGTCGCTTGATGAGCGCCCATGCGCGTCGCATTCGCTTCGTTCCACCCCCCACCGATCCGGTGGCGTCGGGCCTTGCGCGCGAGACGCTATTTTATGCTCTGGCCAGCGTTGGTCGTGACAAAGAAACGTTGAAGCAAGCCCGCACGCAGGCTCGAGCCTTTCTCGCAGCACCGGACAAGGTACCACCGGAAATCGCGGACCTAAGCCTTTCCATCGCTGCGCTCGAAGGCGATCGAGAGCTGCACGATGGTCTCGTCTCGATCCTGAAGGCCACGCGCTCACCCACGACGCGGAATAGCGTGGTGAAGGCCCTGGGCAGGTTCCGCGATCCCGTGCTCTTGGACAGATCGTTCGATCTTTTGCTCGACGGCAGCTTGCGCGCACAGGACTATCGGACGCTGCTTTACCCTGCGCTCACGGACGAGGCGTTGCACGCTGGGTTCTGGGCTTGGTTCACACGGCACGACACCGAGCTGCGCCGCGTGCTCGGAGCACGCCTGACCGAGTCTCTACCTTGGGCGGCGGCGGGCTTCTGCACCAACGAGGGCATCGAGCAGGCGCGCCGCCACTTCGACAACCCCGCGGCGCTCGGACCCGGCGCCGCGCAAAACTTGGAGCAAGCTCTGGAAACGGCCCAGCGCTGCGCCGACCTGCGCCAGGCGCATGGTGCTACCCTAGCTGCCGAGCTGGCCCGCAAGTAACCGAACAGGCATAGCATTTGCTTTATCGGAACGATCAGGATGGGTGCGGGGGGTGGT